>FR884640.1:127949-130832 GCA_000436075.1 Eggerthella sp. CAG:209
TCGTTCATATCATTAAGCTAAAATCAAATACGTCTCGTTTTGAAGTATGCACCCCGATAGCGCGATATCTGACAAATCAAGATATCGCTGACAGACCTTACTTGAAGATCAAATTAAACAAGTACTTCGTAATGGCGGATCGACGAATTACGCCCACGAGCGTTCCTTTGTCATCAACAACGGGAAGTTTCTTAAACTTCTTCTTAGACAACAATGCGGCAACACGAGCAATGCTCTGATCAGGACGAGCGCAAACTACTTTTCGTGTGGCGAATTCCATAACACTGCGGTTCTTCAACCCATCCATGCGCTGCTCAAGGCTCTGATCATCAAAATACAGCATCGACGCCTCTCCGCCAGTGAAGATGGTGTGAGCACGATGCTGTGCAATGGCACCCATAATATCGCCGTCAGATATGAATCCAACCACCTGGTAATTGCTATCAACCACCAGCAAGCTGCTTACCCCATGCTCTGCCATGATTCGAACCACGTCAGAAATAGTACAGTTCTCCGTGCAGGTATACGGCTTTTTAATCATGATGTCGCAAACCGGAGTCCCCTCAACCTCAAGGGGAATACGCTCGGAAATAATCTCAGGCATTTCTTATGCCTCCTTCGGATTGGAGAGTGTTTGCTTTGAGGGCCGTATACTAAATACGGCATAAATAAGGGAAACCAAGCCGATAGCTGCACATACTTTATAAGCAACACTTGCCCCAACAGCTGTTGCTACCTGAAGGCTCGCATCGACTCCCACGGTTGAAGTTACGCTGGTCATCACCGTAATAATGAGCGCAGTGCATAGGCCACCTGCAACCTGGCGACCGGTATTCGCAATAGCGTTGCCGTGCGCAATCATATCGTTTTTCAGCGCATTTACACCCCAAGTGTTTACAGGCATATTAGCCAATGCCTGGCCAGCGGCCTGAAGCATGCAGAACAGCGCAACAACAGCGATTGGCGTAGCAACAGTCGAAAGAGACAGAAGAAACAGGGATGCAGTCATAAGGGCTAGGCCGAAAATGGAGATGGCACGAGGACCAAACTTGTCAAAAACGACACCAGAGATTGGGCTGATGATAATACCAACCGCAGCAGCGGGAAGCATGGCCATGCCCGTTTCGAACGCGGAAGCCCCAAGTGCAGTCTGCAGCAAGAGAGGTAACAACGTATTGGTTACCAGGCATGCAGCATTTATTAGAGTGACAATGATTGCAGCAACTCGAAATTGGGGCGTTTTGAGCGTTCCGAGCTGAAGCAGGGGATCCTCGATACGGTCTTGACGAACGACGAACAAAACCAAGCATGTAATTCCTGCAAAAATGGAACCGAGCACAACAGCGCTCCCCCAACCAAGCGTCGAAGCGCTGGAGAAACCATATAAAAGCCCACCGAATGCGATGGTAGAAAGCACAACCGAAGGAATATCAAGCTTAGGGTTTTTCAATTCCCCAACATTCCTAAGCATAAAGACGCCCAGCAGCAAAACAACAAGCGAAAGCGGGACGATAGACCCAATCATTGTACGCCAACCATAAGCGTCAATCACCGCACCACCCACAACTGGACCTACAGCAGGACCGGCAGACATAACAATGCCCGCCATGCCCATTGCCGTTCCGCGTTTTTCAACAGGGAACACCAGCATTGGCACAACGGAAACCAAAGGCATAAGCACACCAGATCCGGCAGCCTGCAGAACACGACCGACTATAAGGAGCACAAAATCGGGAGCTACAGCGCACAGCAATGTACCCAAAGCAAACACTATGGTCGACCCAAAAAACAAAGCTCGCGTACTGAATTTATCAATCAAATATGCCGAGACAGGAACCATGATGCCGCTTACTAGCGGATAAATAGACATGATCCACTGAGCGGTTGACGCATCAATTGCAAAATCGGCCATAATGACAGGCAACGCAGGCGACATAACCGTTTGATTAAGTAGTGCAAGAAACGCACCAAGCACCACAACGGAAACAATACGAATCTGGGCACCAGTAACGTGCCCACTTACTGGTGCAGCAATAGAATTATTTGACATAAACTTCCTTCGAACCGACTACAAGCCCGTCAGAACGCGATAACGATCCGATGAGCACCTTCACATTCGACAGAAGGCATCAGTTTCGGCATGAAGTAAGAGGTTGAGGTAGATATACACGTGCTACGGCAAAAGGAAGCCCGAAAACAACAGGCCTGCGCAGGGATATATATGTCTTATTCGGATTATTCATTGCGGTGAGGTATCCTAACAGCCGTATAGATCCAATTCAAGACCTGTAAGACAGGCGTTAACTTCTACCCAAAATCGACCGTGCTTGACATCTCATCACGCTTGCCAAGATCGTCGCCAATTTGCGCATACAGCTAAAAGGAAAGACACAGCTATGACTGACTCAAACAAAACCAAGTTTCAGCAAAATGTTCGCTTCAACGCAATCACACCTGAAGGAATGCTCGTTGAATGCGAAACCCTCTTCACCTTTGAAAATACCGAAACTGGACGCTCGTATATCGTCTACACCGACAACAAAACCGATGAGGATGGAAATACTACGGTATATGCCTCTATCTATGATCCTGCTGCCGTCGAATTCAATGAGAACAGTGGACTAGCGGCTCTTTCCCTTATTCCCATCGAAACGGAGGAAGAATGGAACCTTGTAGAGCAGCTTCTTCAAGATGCAGCCGAATAACCAAGCTCAGAAGAAATTATCGAAATAACTCTTGCGTACTTACTTGGTTTTGGTAATATATCTATCGCTGCATTGCGAAAGCAAATGACATAACCACGTCGGAGTGGTGGAACGGCAGACACGCTAGCTTGAGGTGCTAGTGCCCACTTTACCGGGCGTGCGGGTTCAAATCCCGCCT
>FR884641.1:0-209 GCA_000436075.1 Eggerthella sp. CAG:209
GATGCAGTGCTAACGCAGCGAGACGCGGGTAAAACCTACAGCTATAAGGTGGTTGAGCAAGGCACGGCGCCTAGTGGCTACACCTACGACACGGCAGAACGCACGGTAACGATTACCGTTGAGAGCGATCCCGCGAATGGCACACTGAAGGCAACCACGGTTGTGTCCGGTGGCCCCGATGGCACCAAGACTTATGTGTACAGCAGCAA
>FR884641.1:294-2169 GCA_000436075.1 Eggerthella sp. CAG:209
GGCGTTACTGCTACCAAGAGCCTGACTGGCCGCAACCTTACCGAGGGCGAATTCAACTTCGCGGTTAAGTACGCTTCGGGCGGCGACGACCTGCTTACGGCAAGCAATAAAGCTGATGGCTCTATCGACTTCGGTAAGCTCAGCTACACCACCGAAACCCTTGCCAAGCTGGTAGCGGATGGCCATGCCAAAAAGGATGTGAAGGATGGCAAGCCTGCATGGAATATTTCCTATGCGGCATGCGAAAAGACCGATAGCTTGCCACGCGGAGTATCTGGTCAGACGGAGCTGATTTCTTTCACGGTGACGGTTGTGGATAACGGCGACGGAACGCTTACCGCAACGGCTAATACGGGCAACGGGCTGAAGTTCCAGAATGTTTATTCCACGGGCGGTCCGGTTTCGGTTGGTCTTTCTGGCGTGAAGGATCTGAAGTCTGATGCTGGCCTGACCCCTGCAAGCATCGAAGGCAAGTTCACCTTCACGGTGACGTCCGATGATGCTGCGGCTCCTATGCCTGAGCACACTACGGCGACCAATGATGCCAATGGCAACGTTGATTTTGGCAATATCAAGTTTACGCTTGATGACCTGAACAAGGCTTTGGGCACGAATAGCACGCACGCAGCCGATACTNNAGCCGATACTGCTGGCCAGAGTGCGTCCGATCAGGGAAGTGCTGCAGGTGCCGATAGCGAAGAGCAGGGCAACGCGGCAGCTTCTGATGGCGCCGAGCAGGGCCAGGGCGCTGCAGTAGTGACGGGTGAAGGCACGGGCGCAGCTTCCGTTTCGACGGCTGCAAATAAGGTTGCTGGCGCCGAAGATGCCGACCAGGCATCTGCGCAAAGCGACGAGCCTGCCACAAGGGCTGGCGTTGTCCGTTCGCATACCTTCACCTACAAGGTGACGGAAAGCGGCTCTGCCGATGGCGTAACCAACGACACCGAGACGAAGACCGTGAGCTTCAAGGTGACCGACGACGGCAACGGAAAACTGACGGTACAGCGTGTGGGCAACGGCTCTGCTGCGGCGTTCACGTTCACCAATACGTATTCGGTACAGCCGGTTGATTCCAGCGTGACCGATCAGGTTACGGTAACGAAGAACCTTACGGGTCGCGACATGACAGCAGGTGAATTTGAGTTCCAGCTGCTCGACGGCACCAAGGTGGTGGCAACGGGCACCAATGACGCTTCGGGCAACGTGACACTGAGCCCGATTGCCTACACCAAGCCGGGTACCTATAACTACACGTTGTGCGAAGTTGGCGGCGGCAGCCAGAAGGCGGGCGTTCAGTATGACGGCAGCACGTTCGCCGTTACCACGACTGTAACCGACAAGGGCGACGGCACGCTGTCGGTGGCTCACAAGGTGGACAACGATGCGAATACGGTTGGGTTCACCAATTCGTACACGCCGGCAGCTACTTCGGTGACGCTGGGTGCCTCGAAGGTGCTCAACGGCAAGAGCCTTGATGCCGAAGAGTTCGCCTTCGTTCTTACGGACGAAGGCGGCGAGCAGGTTACCGCAACCAACGATGTGAACGGTATGGTAGTGTTCCCTGCCATCCAGTATGGCGAGGCGGGTACGTACCAGTACACCATTGCGGAAGTGAAGGGCGACGAATCTGATGTGACGTACGACGAATCGGAGTACGCGGTTACCGTTACCGTTGAAGATAACGGCGAAGGCAGCCTGGTTGCCACGGTAGCTTACGAGGGTGGAAATGCCCCCGTGTTCACCAACACGTACAACGCACCTGAAGCCCCGGCATCTCCTGGCGATGGTCCTGCCTCCGTCGTTGAGGCGCTGGTTTCCGGTTCTGCTAAGACTGGCGATTACTTGCTGGTAATTGCTGGCGTGGCCGCTGCGGTG
>FR884641.1:2322-4007 GCA_000436075.1 Eggerthella sp. CAG:209
GTGATTGATCGCAAGCGAGGCTTTTTGTTGGACGGGAAAAGGTGCTGGGGTCATAACTCGGAAGTTATTTGTTTGGGTTTAATATCCACGAATAAGATTCTCCGTCCAAAGTGGACGCCCCTTTGGATACCTAGAAATCCTTTGGTCCCTTATGGTCCAGGGGTTTTCTTTTTTTTGCGGTGTGCGCTGACGCCACTCCCTCCCGCGCTTCTTCTGTTTGCAGCTCGAAATTGGTCTTTAATCCAAAAACAACGGGTTTTAACCCAATACTTTGGCACTTATGCCATTTCATGGGATAATGAATAAAGCATTGTTTCGCCTATCGGGCTAGACCATCGCATAAAAGTCTTGTCTGCTAGGCCGTACGAAAGATTGGAATGCGGAAAATGAAGCGGATGCAGTTGATACTGGCAATGGTTTTTGCTCTTTTGTGCGTGTGTTTTAGCGGAAGCTTTGCATTTGCGGATAGCGAAAATGCTTCTGCCACCAATGCAAACGAAGCATCGTGTGAAACCGATGCAATTGTGGGTACCGTGAAAATCGATGGGCGTCCACTCCATGCTGGCGAGTTCGACTTTGGCGTGAAGTACGCAAATGGCCGCGATGATTTGCTCTCGGCGAAAAATGAAGCCGATGGAACAATTGATTTCGGCAAGTTGAGTTTTACTGTTACTTCGCTCGATGAATTGGCTCAAAACGGTATTGCCGAGAAAACAACGATAGATGGTGTTCCGGCCTGGATTGTGTACTACCTGGTGCATGAGAAGACCAACGGATTGAGCGATGTGGGCGTAACGCCGCATACCGCCCCTGTTTCTTTGGCTGTAACGGTTAAAGATGAGGGGAACGGGGCGCTTTCGGCAAGCTTCCAGACGGCGAACGAACTGTGCTTCGATAATACGTATTCCACAGGAGAGCCCGTCACTGTGTTTTTGGCGGGAACGAAGGATTTGCAGGTGGAAGAAGGAGCCTCGCTTGTTGATATCGAGGGAAAGTTTCGATTCGCTATATCGACAAAGGATATAGCAGCACCTATGCCCGAATCGACGGATGCCGGAAACGGGCAATGGGGACGAATTGAGTTTGGGTTTATAACGTTTTCCCTCCAAGATCTGAATAAAGCCCTGGATGTTGATTCTGATTCTGCGGAAAAAACAGGATGGCTCCGCTCCCATGTGTTCAAATACAAAGTCACCGAAAGAGGATCGGTGCCGGGTGTGGTGAATGACCCCGAAACGAAAACAGTGAGGTTCAAGGTCACCGATGATGGGAAAGGGAATCTCACCGTTGTATGCATGGAATCCCCCTTCACTGCATCTACCGCCTTCACGTTCACCAATAGGTGCGTAGTTGTGCCCGATAATTCAGCTAACGATGGGATAGGTCCGGGTGCGGGCGATAAGCCGTTGAACTCTAATGGCGACGCTGATCCTAATGCCGGGGAGGTTGTTTCGCCGAGTGCGGGGAATGCTCCAAGTGGTACTTCGGGTGGCGTATCGGTTTCCACAATAGCGAAGACGGGCGATGCTACGTTGACGTTGGCGGTGGTGCTTGCCGCGGTTGTCGGTCTGGCAATGGCCGTTGCGGGGCTTGCTTGCGGGAGGGGACGCAACCATAAGAAGTAGCACGCGCAAAAGGAACAATGCAGGCAAATGAAGCTGCAAGCAGCGGGCCGCTGGAGTAAT
>FR884641.1:4053-7391 GCA_000436075.1 Eggerthella sp. CAG:209
ATGTGTGAAAACCGCGCTGTGCCATTCGCCTGGAGAGGCTGCCGACCTACCGAAACGTAAAATGTGACGAAAATTTGAAGGCAGAACATTTCAATTGCGTTAAGCGGGGCGCCTCTCTATAATTGATCAAGTCGCATAGAGCGATTGATCGTGCGGGGTGGAGCAGTCTGGTAGCTCGCCGGGCTCATAACCCGGAGGTCGTTGGTTCAAATCCAGCCCCCGCGACCAAGTATTTTTGCAGGCCAGAAGCCTAAAAGCTTCTGGCCTGCTTTTTTGTTCCCGAAATGCATGAGCAGAATTTGAGCAGATTATCCTGCTAGGTGCTGCGAATAAATGCAACAGAATTATGGCAAAGGGCCCAACTTTTGATGTATGTCGACGGCATGTAACTCATCTTCAAAGACGAATCTTTTCTCTATGCAAAGCAATCTCTTTACTAAAGATGCGTTAACGGTTCAAACAGGCCGTTCGCTCACAACTGAGACTAGATATGCCCAAAAAACCAGCTGAAAGTGAAATACTAGTTTGATCATGAATAAATGGAAGGTAGGAGTTTTCTAATGAGAATCTGCGAATCGAAAGCTATTGCTTGTGCTCTGTCGCTCGCGATGGCAATATCGATGACGCTTCCCGTTGGCGCCTTCGCTGCTGTTGATGATTCCGATCAGATGCAGCACGAGCAAAAAGCCGTTGACATCGACAACGGCGTCGACGTCAACGCCGACAGAGCCGAAGGCGCAGACAAGGACGCCAGCCAAGATATCGACTCTGGTTTCGCTGGCGATGCTAACGAAGGGGGGCAGCCGGAGGGTCCTTCCGAGGAGGGCGGCGAGCCTGGCGAGCAGCAGCCTGGAGAGAATGTCGGTGGCGAAGAATCCGGCGAGGGCAAAGCAGATAGCATCTATAAGGTGTCCACAAGCGAGGAGCTCGTGTCTGCCCAGGAGGCTATTGCCGCTGCTGAGGGCACGGAAGCCACTATTGTCCTGAAGGCTGACGTAACCGTGTCAGGGGGGGGGGTCCTCTCTAAGCAGCTTTGGCGTTAACGGAAAGCGCATCACAATCAAGAGCGACGAGGGCAAGCTTCATAAGCTGTCCTTCGATGGCCGTGCCGTCTTGAATGGCGATTGCACGTTTGACGACGTTGATGTCCGAGGCTCCTGGATGTACTGCAACGGCCACGACACTGAGTTCACAGAAAACGGCCAGATTCATCTAAGCTATACACTTTATGGCGGCGGATACATGACCACGGTCAGCAGCACTCACGTGGTAATTGCCGCATCCGGCTACATCAATCCAAGCAGTAGCAGCGGCCTGCACGATGTGATTGGCGGCTCCTACAAGGGCTCCGTCGAGGGCGACACATACCTCGAGATCACTGGTGACATAAAGATGCAGGGCGGCAACCACATCAACCCTGGATGCATGAAGGGCGACGGCAGCAGCGGCGACGGATCAGGCGTTCCTAATGTTTACGTTGGCGGCAACGCCACGCTTGCCTACGACAACAAGAACGCAGATACCTATCCCGCTATCGAAGGCACTTACGGCTGCGAGATGAGGGGCAACGTCACGCTCGATGTCCGCGCTGGTGGGGTATCGGGTATCGTCGGTGCCGAAGAACCGGTAGAGGATTCGGTCATCCGCGGCGACCTGCACATCATCGCAGGCTCGCAGGCTTACGAGAACACGGACCGCATCCTGCGCCTTGGCGGGAACTGGCCCATTGTCGGCGCAGGCAACAGCTTCGCAACCATGCCCGGTGTCTCAGGTAACTACGTCGTCGGCGGCAATATCACCATCGATTCCTACGAGAACGTTTGGGGCTGGGATAAGGGAACCACCCCCGACTCATATGACCTCCCCGAGATTTACGGCGCGATTCGAGGCACGGTCGGCGGTAACATCGCCATCAACGCCCATGGCTCTCATGTACAAAACGTCTTTGGCGCGAGCGATTCTGATGTGAGCGGCGCAGTCACCGTCACCGCAACTAACGTCGAGCTCAGGAACAGCGAATACGGGACCGACTATGACGAGGGTTACGTTTTCGGCTTGTGGGAAAAAGGCACCCCCGCAACCGCAAACGGCCCCGTAACCATCAACATCAACGGCGGCGACGTTGGCCTCGTTATGGCAACGGACCAGACCACGGTTCCTGCAGGCTCCTCCATCAATGTAACGGGAAAACCCAATATCCGCACAGGCATACGCGGAACGCAGGCAAGCAGCTATTCCACGGCATTCCCCGTGGCCAACATCTCTGCATGCGAGGCGACAATCCCCTTTATCAAGATGATATCGCAGGTCAACGTTGCCGGCAATTCCAAGGTTACTGCGCATATTATGAGCAGCGATGCAGGCTTGAACATTGAAGAGAACAGTGTTCTCACCACCGACGAAGGCCAGGTCTGGATTTGGGGCGATGCGGTCGTCGATGGCACGTGGGAGCAGCAGCATCGTCAGATTGCGAACTACAACGATATCTTCGTTTCCGGCAAGACGACGGTCGGCCCCAAGGGCCGTCTGATTAACCAGGGGCTGAGCAATCTGAAGGGCAATGTATCGAACGATGGCATGATGGCCCTGATGGGTCCGGCTCTGCTGCAAGGTGACTACGTTTCCGGCAATGCCGAGCTCCGACTCCCAGCTGTTGCTGATAACTACGATGGCACAGACGATGGCGGCCTTATCCCCGTTACCATCAAGGGCATTTCCAGCGGAACCACTATCGTCAACACCGTCAATCCAAGCAACTGGGAAGAGCTCCAGTGCCCCAAGCTCGGCGACAACTACATCTTGTCCAAAAAATTCGATGCAGCCGAAACCGCCTCCGAGGCCGCCGAGGGTCCTGATCAAGGGGTATTCGTCCTTGGCAACTCGGATGCCACGTCAAAAGGTTGGTACCTCAAGCGTCTGAAGGATGCAGCTGGCGATACTGGGAAGTTCATGTGGCAGGTCGCTAAGGGTACGCCCCCGACTCCTGAGCCGCCAGCCACGCCTGAGCCACCGGCAACAGATGAGCCCAAGCCCAACACTCCGGGCCCCGACGACTCCAACCCTGACGATGCAAAGCCCGACGCGCCTGATGACGAGAAGCTGGCGAAGCCGTCGAGGGGCGAAAACGAGTCGACCGCGACAGTCACCAGCTCCGATATTCCGCAAACAGGCGACGCAACCAACATCCTCCCATGGTTGGCAGCCGCATTGATCAGCGCTCTTGTTGGCACAGTTTTGCTGATTATCAGCAGGAAGAAGAACTACAGCGAGTAGGGTTAGGAAATTCATAAGGCAGCAGTCTGGGCGGTGTCGTTCTTGCGTGACACCGCCCTTCCTTA
>FR884641.1:7400-7608 GCA_000436075.1 Eggerthella sp. CAG:209
CCTTCCTTATCGGCGATGGTGCGCGCGTCCATCCTCGCAAGGTAGCAGCAAGGCGATAACAAGCTGCTGGGCGCAGAGTCCAAGCCCTCTGCCCAGCGCGTACCAACCCATCTGCGTTACCATGGCAACCCGCCAACTGGCCTTTCGCCTGGAAGGCCAGTCAGTAACAGGGGCGGGTGGTCTTGCCCCTGAAGAGAACGCCTGTGAA
>FR884641.1:7655-10520 GCA_000436075.1 Eggerthella sp. CAG:209
GACTCTGCTTTATCGGTTTGTGTCCTGGTCTTTCTCCCTTTTCATGGCCTCGCAGAAAGCCCCATGGCTCTTATCGGCGCGCGCCCAAGAGACCTTGTGCAGCTCGTCAAGCGTCCCCTCCGCCTCGATAAGGTCGGCCTTGATCGCAGCGCGTCTTTGATGATGCTCCAGGAGGTTGCCTCGTCGCTGCCTGAATCGATCATGCCCCGGCACAGCTCAGCTAAGCCGTCCGCCCTCTTCCACGACATGGAAACGGCGTCCTCTACTGACACCAACATCGTGTGCTCAACCATTCCCTGATGGCTTCATCATGCAGGATGCATACGCAGCAAGCTTGATTGGTCGTAGTAGGAATGCCCAAAACGCCAATTTTGCCTATAGTTGCAACATACATTGCAATTAAAACCGACCCTGCAGGATTAAGCCGGACCGAGCATTCCTCCAATGCCTGCTCCGTGATGCTATTGGGGATTTCATCAATAACGCCATCATTTAAATCGCCAGTTAGCAACCAGGGAATAGTTCCATTGGCGTAGTATTCAGATTTTGATTTTGCGGGCGTAGCTCCTGCCTTCCAGTCACCAATTCCTTCCAACTTCGCCCAAGCCCACCCCTCGGGCAGCTCCTCGAACGGTATCTCGTCTGCGATGCACTTCTCGCTCAACACGTGGCCCTTGGCGTCTATGCGCTTCTCATAGGGGAGCCATCGGAACTCACCTCGGTGAAAAATGCATATTGGAAGTAAAATGGCTTCGTTCGTTTAACTCGAGTTTCTAGGATTGCGTATGAAAGATTGCTACAGCGTCACCACTTACTCAGTGCAAAGCATTCTCGGGCTTATAGAATCCGGCGACATCGCGATTCCTGAAATCCAGCGGCCCTTCGTATGGGACAGTACCAAAGTTCGCGACTTGATCGACTCTCTTTACCACGGATACCCGACCGGCTATCTGATCACCTGGAAGAACCCCGACGTGAAGATCAAGGGCGGCGGCGTTGCGGAGGGCAAGACGGTGCTTATCGACGGTCAGCAGCGCGTGACTGCGCTCACCGCCGCGCTCGCGGGCAAAGCCGTGCTTAATGAAGATTACGAGTCGAAGCGCGTAAAGATAGCCTTCAACCCTCTTTACGAAGGAGAGGATACTCCCTTTGCCGTGCTTACGCCGGTAATCGATAAAGATTCGCGCTGGATATCGGATATTGCCGAGTTCTTCGCCCCTGATTTCGACTCCTGGACTTTCGTCAACGGATACATGGAGGCGAATCCCGGCTGCAATCCCAAGGTCGTGAACTCGAGGATCACCGATCTTAAAGCGATAGCAACGCGTCAACTCGGTTGCATCGTCGTGGCTGCTGAATGCAGTATCGACGAGGTTACGGACATCTTCATCCGCATCAACTCTAAGGGTGCTGTTTTATCTCAAGCCGACTTCGCGATGTCTAAAATCGCTGCCGATGAGGCCCACGGCGGCAACATGCTGCGCAAGGCCATCGACTATTACTGCCATTTGGCCGTCAAGCCCGAATTCTGGACCACCATCAGTCAAAACGACGCCGAGTTCATGGAATCCGAGTATGCAGATAAATGCGAATGGCTCAAAGACGACAAGGATGACATTTACGACCCCGACTACAATGACGTCCTGCGCGTAGCGTTCATGCACATGTTCGGCCGCGGCAAGCTCGCCGACCTGGTGTCTCTTCTTTCTGGCCGCGATTTTGAAGCCCGTGATTTCAAAGGCGAGATAGCGGACGCATCCTTCGCCAAGCTGCATGACGGCGTGATTAAGTTCATGCGCAAAAGCAATTTCCAGGACTTTACCGCCGCTCTTCGCTCGGCAGGGTTCGTATCTTCGTCGATCATCGGATCCAAGGGCGCGGTTAATTTTGCCTACAATCTGTATCTCACCCTGCGAGAAGATGTCTCCGTGCCTTCGACCGATGTTAAGCGCTGGGTGCAGCGCTGGTATGTGATGTCCACCCTCACCGGACGCTATTCCGGCTCGTCGGAATCCATTATGGATCGCGACATGCGTCGAATATCCGAACAGGGATTCATCCCGTTCTACAACGAAATCGCCGCATCGCAGCTTTCCGACAATTTCTGGGAAGTCACCTTGCCGCAGAGTCTCGTTACGACTTCAGTGCGAACTGGCGCATGGATGGTCTACGTAGCGTCACAGGTTCGTTCGGCTGACAACACCCTGTTCACAAACGGGTTCAAGGTGGCCGACGTCGTCGGCAACGTTGGCGACATCCACCATATCTTCCCGAAGGCGTATTTGAGGAAAGCGATTGATGCGCCGCAGCGCCTCTATAACCAGATCGCGAACTATACCTACCTTGAAAAGCGTATCAACATAGCGATTGGCGAAATGCGTCCCGGCGAGTACTTCACTAAGGCGCGCGAAGCCATTGCGGCAGAAGACAACTATTTCGGCGATATCGCCACCGAGGCGGATCTTATTGCCAATCTCAAAGCGAATTGCATCCCGAAAGGAATCTTCGATATGGGCGCGGCCGATTACGAGGGCTTCCTTGCTCAACGTCGCATCCTTATGGCCAGGAAAATACGTGACTACTACGAGAGCCTGTAGCTTCGATTGAGTGGCAGGGGTCGTAGCCGCATCCCGACACTTTGATCCGGCGAAGCCAGGTTCCCGAGCGGAGCTGAATTACCCCTTGGAACCGAACGGAAGCCGAAATACTCGATGACGCTGGTTGTAAAAGTGCACATAACAGGTGCGTTTGAAGGAGTCGGCAACGCTTGGATGGTGCCAGAAAGGTCCTCATAACCCGGAGGTCGTTGGTTCGAATCCAGCCCCCGCGACCAAATGTTCAAGCCGCCCATCGGGCGGTTTTTTT
>FR884642.1:0-3019 GCA_000436075.1 Eggerthella sp. CAG:209
CTTGGCAGTCTCAACGCCGTATAGATCGCCGAACTGCTCGCTCCTGATGTCTGGCGTTAGCTGCGTGGTGACAATCGTGGGTCGCTCGCATCGCCTGGCATCGAGGATCGCCTTCACGGCTTGAATGCCCCTCGGCTCCTCGTTCCCGAGGTCATCGATCACCAGGAAGTCAACGCCCTTGCAGCGGCTAAGCATCTCCTTGTCGCGGTTCCATGCCCACTCCGCTATCTGCTGCGAGGAGACGAACTTGATCCGGCACACTGGGGCGCAGGCAACCAGCGAAGCGCAGGCTGCGTAAGTCTTGCCGCGCCCCACCTTGCCGACAAGTAGCAGGTCGCTTGAGTGCCACGGCTGGGTTCGCTTGCCCTGGTGCCTTAGACGCTGGTTGTCGAGGAACCATGCGTAAACCTGCCGTGCGTTCGCCAGCACCGATGGTGGACAGCTCGCGATGTTTGCCCTCTCGAACTCGCGCGGTATTCCGCTCTCCCTGATGCGCTGCTCTGCCCTGATGCGCTGCTCGTCCTGCTCGATAAGCTCAACGTCATCGGAGTTGCGGGTGTAATAGCCTTTGCAGCGTTCGATGCTGCTAAGAAGCGTAGCTTGCAAGCTCATCGTCCATGACCTTCCTTCCGCTGATGCTCTTCGTTGGTTCCTTCATCTTCGAAGCGATTACGTAGCCTTCGAGCTTGTCGGGCGAGAACAGGGTGCCTGGGTTCAGGTTCTGCTGGAACTTCGTCCCCTCCCATTCCTTGCGCTTGAACCGAACCATCTCGCGCACGTCATCGACCGTGAATCGCCCCTCAAGGCTCGCGACGTATTCGCCGTTCGGGTTGCGCGTGAACTCGACTGGCGCAACACCCCGAAGCTCCTCGTTCAAAGCCTTCAGACATTGAAGGGAAAACGATGGCTTGGATTCCCTTTTCTTCTCTTGGATTGGTTTAGTTTGGATTGGTTTAGTTTGGTTTAGGGAATAGAAGTGGGGTTCTGTAGGGGGGTTATCGTCCCCCGTCCCCTTCTTCTTGCCGCTTGCTTTCTTCTTCTTGGGAGCGCCGCCAGTGTTGCGGTTCTGCGACCTGATCGAGTTGTCGAGGTCGCTCTTCATCCCGAGGAAAGCCTGCTTTAGGTAGCGAGCCGTTTGATCCCCCTTAGCGTCCATGAAGCTCGGCTCCCTGCCGAACGCCGCCCAGAGAACGACTTCGGGAATGAAGGCGAACTGCTCCTCCTCGGTCATCTCGGCTATCTGCCCGTTGAACCGCTTGAACCACGTGAAGCTGTTCCCGACCACGTTCTCTTCCATCGCTTGACCTCCTTCCTGTTCCTTCGCTGCCACTCTTGGCACTCGATGCAGCGGCATCCGTATACCCTGTAGGCAATGACATTGCCGTGTCGCATCGTCCCTGGCAGCTCCTTAGCCTGCAAAGGTTGGATTGATTGCGGGATTGTCTGGCAACCAGCGCAACCCCGCCCGTAAACGATCAATCCCCGCCCTTAGAACGGAATATCTTCGTCATAGATGCTCGCCACCTGCTGCGGTGCCGCCTGCTGCATCATCGGCATAGCCTGCTGCACTGGTGCCGCCTGCACTGGCTGCTGCATAGGCTGAGGGGCGAACTGCTGCATAGGCTGCTGCTGCATAGGCTGCGGTGCCGCTTGAGGGGCGAACTGCTGCGGCTGTTGCTGTACTGGCTTGCTCGCGGTCTGTCCCTGCTGGCGGCTCATGAACTCGATCTCGTCAACGATGATCTCGATCTTGCTGCGGTTGGTGCCGTCCTCAGCCTGCCAGCGCGACTGGTTGAGCTTGCCTTCGATCGCTACCTTCATGCCCTTCTCCAGGTGAGGGGCAACGCCCGTTGCGCGGTTCCCGAAGATCGTGCAGTCGATGAAGTTTGGGTAATCCTCCCATTCCCCCGTCTGCTTGTTCTTGCGGCGATCGTTCACCGCTACGCCGATTGTGAGGACGCTTGTGCCGCCCTGCGTCTGTCGAAGCTCAGGATCGCGGGTGATGTTGCCCGTGATGGTTGCCTTGTTGATTGCCATTGGCTCTGTCTCCTTTTAGAAAGTCTCTTCGTAGGTTTGCTCTGGCTCTACAGCAGTCTGCTGTGCTGTCGCAGGGGGAACCTCATCGGTGTCGATTCCCATCTCCGCGCTGTCGTAAAGCCCAGCGAAGTTGGCGGGGAACGCTTCGCGCAGGGCATGGACAACCGCGCATTTGCGGATCATCGTTGCTGGCTTTGATGCCCATTGCTGGTTGAGCGAGCCATCGTACTTCTTCCCTGCGTACTCGCTGAAACCGACTTCATCGAAGCTCGGAACGCTTCTCCCTTTGATGTGGACTTTCGCCCAGCCGCCAACAAGCTGCTCGCCCGGCATGAGCATCGAGCCTTCGCGCCTGTGGAACGACCCATCGGTTCCGATGACGGAAATCCCCGCTTCCATGCCATCGAAGGTCGGGTTGCTCGCCGCCGTCTTGGTGTAGAAATCTTTCCCCACGACCATCGTTGCAGGCGAGTTAGCCTTGTATTTGACCAGGTGAGCGTCCTTTACGTACGGGTTCAAGCCGTATGCAGCGCACATCTCTAGGAACATCTTCACTTCCGTTGGCGTTGCAAGTGGGCAGATGTAGTCGATCACGTCCTGCGCCGTGAGGGTGATCGACTGCCCGTTTGCGTCATATGTCTTAGATAGCTGGTTGCTCATTGCGAACCTCCCTGATGCTTCCGCTGATGCTCATCGATTTCAGGAACCCGATGACCTGCTGCTTCTGCCACTCGGTCATCGCGCATGTGATGGTGTAGTTCCTTGGCTCTTCGCACGGTGGCTGTTCCTGCTGCTGAACCTGCGTCATAGGCTCTGGCTGCGGTTCTAGTTCTGGCATCGGCTCAGGCTCTGGCTCTGGCGCAACGCCCATCTCTGCGTTGAGCTGGTCGATCCGCGCCTGCTCCTCTTCCCTCATGGCGTTGAGGTTCAGCGCCGCCTGTAGGCTGAGGGTGCGAAAAAACTCCGCTTCCGCTTCCTTCTC
>FR884642.1:3028-5192 GCA_000436075.1 Eggerthella sp. CAG:209
CGCTTCCTTCTCGAACGCAAGGTGACTTGTTTTCAGCGCCGCCCAATCGCTCAGCGCCTGCACAAGCAGCGCGTGAAGCTTCTCCTGCGCCTTTATCAGGCTCCAAGACTTCGCAATGCTCATCTTGTCTCTGACGATCCCGAAACGCTCGATCGGGACAAGCGCCGCAAGCGTTGGCGCATCGGCTTCGTAAAACTCGCAGAGCAGCTCGTATCTCTCTTGCCTGATCTGCTGATCCCGCTTAGCCGCTTCGCCCTTGTAGGCGTTGACAAGCTCGGTCATAGGCTCCATAGCCTGCTTGAAAGCCGCTTCAACCTTGTCCTGCGGCTTCTTCCACTCGCGCTTGAACCGTTTGCGAGCTTCGTCTGCGTGTTTCAGGTGACCGTTTATGTCGGTTGCGATGCGCTTAACGTCCTCCGTCTGCATCTCTGGAAGCTGGTCGATGCTTCCTTGAAGCTCGGTTACGATCTCCGAGCAGTTCCTTATCTCGGCATCCATGCCGAGGATCAGGCTCGTTACCTCGCCTGTGTCGATCTCGATCAACGCAAGATCGTTCTCGATGACCTTTGCTTCTTCCATGCCTTTACCTCTCTTTCTGGCTCTGTTTATCCGAAGATGGTCTTGCCGATTGCCGCTATGAACTCGGGCAGAACCATCGCCCAGAGGGCAAGGAAGAAGATCGTCACGTAAGCCATCAGCTCCCTTTCCGCTGCTGCTGCGGTGGTATGATTGCGTTGTGGGTTAGGCTTCCGCATCATCGGTTTTGCTGTGCGTTGGCGCGGAGCCTTTCCTTCGTATAGGCGCATTTTGCGTTCCTCCTTCCGATGCTCTTCATCTCAGATTCATCGAACGGAATCCTCCACATGACGGAGCTTCCGTCCCCGAAGTCGTAGGCTTGAATCCTCCCAGCCGCGCAACTCTCCCTGATCGTCTTAGCCGATACGTTGAGCAGTTTCGCCAGCTCAGGCGGCGTGTAAAGTCGCGTTGCCATCGCTACATTCCTTTAGCGATGATCGCAACATGCGCGATGCTCCCATCAGTACGGAGCCAGACAAGGACGGTTGTGCAGTAGACATCGCCGCCGAAGTGGATGCCGCATTCCTCAAGCGCGTCAACGGAAACCCAAAGACCGTAAGCGATACGGTTTAATCGCTTATCGTCAATCTCCTCGTCCTCGCCAAGAACGATGATTTTCGCAAGATGAACAGCATCGCCAGGAACCGCATAGATAGCGTCAGCGGTGATTCCGATAGCTTCCGAAACTCGCATGACCTCGACTGCATCGATCGATTCGCTCATGCACTCTGCGACCTTCTTGCGGATTTTCTTCGTGATCTTCTTTTCCATCTTTCTTCGTCCTTTCTTGTGTGTTGGAAACGTGAATTTCCGTTACAAAAACTGTTAATTGCCTGGTCAAAGCGCCGTATTTTTTTCGGAACTTTTTTTCAGGCGGTTTTCCATTCGCCGCACCGCCTGGCGCTCTGCGTTGTATATGCGCCTTAGCTCGGTGTCGGCTTCCTTGCGCTCAAGCGATTCGAGGTGGCGCTTGCGCTGCTGCATGTTCTCGATTCGGTCTGCAAGGTTGCAGTCGGGGCATTTGCCGCTGTTGTTGTGCGAGTTGAGAACAGCGCCGCAAACATCGCATTGCCTGTATTTGGCAAGGGATACGCCCTTGCGGCTTGCCCTCATGCGGATCGCTTCAATCGTTCGATCCGTTCCGCACATGGTGCGGAGCTGCTTGCGAATCCTGTAAGCTCCCTGATCCCTATAGCGCCTGATAACAGCGTCCTCGGCTCTGCTCCATCGCTGGATTTCGCGCATCATGCGCTCCTCTTGCCGATGATCGATAGGAACATCTCCCTAGCGTCATCATCGTGAAGCTCCTCGAACATAAGCTTCAGCTCGTCAGCCTTGAGGGTTGACGGGTCGTTGAACCTCGCCGTTGCCGTTGGAAGCGAGATACCGAGGATTCGAGCCATCTTAGTAGGCGTGAATCCGCAATACCGCAGAACGCGCTTCTCGTAATGCTCGCATTCGTCCATTCGTGCTCCTTTCTATCGTTTGGTTTCCAAAAAGCGCCTACGGGTGGAGGGTTGAGCAAGAATCCGCTGGTTAGGAGAAGTGTTTAGTCCCGTAGGCGCTTAGCGCCGCCGTTAGGCGCTGA
>FR884642.1:5259-10659 GCA_000436075.1 Eggerthella sp. CAG:209
GCAGCCGCCCATTCATCGGCTAACTGACTGATGTATATGTTTTTGTATACATCGAGTGCAAAAAAAATCAGCGGACGATAAGCTCAGCAAGATCGATCTTCGCCCTCCCCGCTTCGATTCGCTTCTCAAGATAGGCTATCTTGTTCGCAACGGTGATAAGCTCCTCGCTTCCCATGTCGTAAACGCCCCTGACCAGGTGCGTTTTAAGGTTAAGAATCTCTTTCTCAAGGCTCTTCTTCTGAGCCTTCATGCACTCGATTCCCTTCTTGATGTCATCTGCGTTCATCATCTTCGTTGCCGCCTTTCGGTCTGGTTCCTTTCGTTGATGTATATATTATTTTATACATTTAAGTTTGTAAATATATATTTTGGGTTCATACAAAACTTTTTTATAAAAACTAAAATGTATATAGGGGCGAAAGAAAGGACACCCTATGGCAAGAAACAGCAACTTCGGGAAGAACCTCCGCGCTCTTCGTGAAGATAGGAAGATGACGCAGGCAAGGTTAGCTGCCGCGCTCGATATAACAACTGCCACCGTCTCCCATTGGGAGAACAGGGGGACAAGTCCGAACAGCAAGGAAGCGATCGAGCAGCTTTGCAGCGTGTTTGATGTGACAGAGAACGATCTCTTCGGATACTCGGATGGCTACTACGCCAAAACGCGCCTTGGAGGATTGAGCGAGAAGATAAAGCCTATCGCCGCTTCTGGCTCGCTCCCGATCATCGGAGCCGCACACGCTGGCGAGCCATGCCCAGCGTTCGAGCTTGACTGCGGCTCGATCCCCTGCCCAGAAGAGTATTGCAAAGAGGGGAACTTCTTTATCAAGATAACGGGCGATTCGATGAACAACGTCCTGACCGATGGATCGTACGCATTGATCGATACGCACGTTGACGCTCAAAGCGGGGATATTGCGCTGGTTAAGGTCAACGGCGATGACGCTACGGTCAAGCGCATAAAGAAGATGGACGGATTCATCGTCCTTGAGCCTGACAGCACCAATCCGTCCCACAAGCGGAGGATCATCGATGCCACAGACCAATCTTCGCCAGAGGTCAGGATTCTCGGCAAGGTCGTTTACGCCGTTAACAGGCTCTAGGGGGGGTTGGTTGATATGGGATTGCTCTCATTCCTTCGCGGATCAAGCAAAAAGGCTCATGCAGGCAAACACGCAAGGCAAGAGAACCATGATCCGGTGCAAGCCGAAATCGAAAGAACGAAAGAAGCGATAGAGGAACGAAAGCGCAACAGTCCGCGCTTCTGCGTTGAGGATAGCGACAACAGGACGTTCGAGCCGCCTGCACCGTGCGGGTTCTCGTTCGATAACGTCAATTACCATCATCGAGTGCAAGGCGATAAGGAAACGGGCGAAATCCTGAAAGACGATGTATGGGTCGATCTGCGCGAGCCGAACTACTCCGCAAACCTTCGCAACATAATCGAGACGCTTGAGGTGCTCGACCTCGCAGAGAACGAGGTTTCAGGATTCCCCTCAGCTGCATACCGTCAGCTCATAGAGGGCGCATACGCAAACGGGTACTTCAAGCGAAAAGGTCGCTCGATGCACTATTGCAGCGGCTCTATAAAGGTTCTCCCCCTTACGGCAAGCGGAAAAGTTAAGAAACATCCGATCGAATGCAATATGGAGTACAGCGTTCCAAACAATGTCAACGCTTCCCTGGAAGCGGATAGGCACGACAACGTGCTTCTCACGGCAAAGTACGGCAAGGACGGAAACATAGGCGCTGGCGAGTACATACTATGGGAAGGAAGGGACGGCTGGATCATCTCTTTCGACCGCAGGAAAGACGGAAGCTACAGCCTTAAGTCGATCAAGCACAGCCGCATAAACGGGACAA
Organism: Eggerthella sp. CAG:209; assembly: GCA_000436075.1. Taxonomy (GTDB): domain Bacteria; phylum Actinomycetota; class Coriobacteriia; order Coriobacteriales; family Eggerthellaceae; genus Anaerotardibacter. Next base: position 7,123 of record FR884642.1, read on the forward strand.
GCGGCTCAAGCGGTTGGAACGCCTTATACAAGCGCGGGAAAGTCTAGCCATGAGGACGAAGGGCATAGGCGGCATATATGCGATGGAGGACAAGCCTAAATCGAAATGCCGCAAATGGAAGATCAAGATAAGCGTGGGCATCAACCCTGCCACGGGAAAGTATGCCCAAAGGGCGATGACCTTTCACGGCAGCTACACCGAAGCCGTTCAGGCTCGCGAGGATTTCAAGCGTAAGCTGCTCGGGATGAGCCACGCAGAATCGAAGAAGATGACGCTCAGCCAATGCTGCGAGCTTTGGCTTGATGCCGCCGATCCGTTCCACCAGCTTTCCGAGAATGCGCGGTACTCCCGCCAATGCGCCGTTAAGGCGGTATGCCATTGCATCGGAGCTTTGCCCGTGTCGCAGATCACCGACAAGCACGTTGTCGATATGGTCAAAGGCTGGATCGAGGGAAAGACGCTCAGCGGAAGGCGCTACAGCGGCAACACCATCAACATATACTGCTCTGCGCTCTCTGGAATGATGACGCACTTTGCGATCCCCAAAGGATACGCAAGCCGCAACCCCTTCGCAGGCTACTCGAGCGTTAAGAAGGATCAGCGCGAGGTCAACGCCATAAGCGTTAAGCAGTTCGAGCGTTTGGCTTACGACATATACGATCAGCAAGACCCCCGCTGCATGGCTCTGCTGCTCGCCCTGCTCGCTGGTTGCCGAGCAAACGAAGCGTTGGCTGTGCAATGGAAGGACATTCAGGGCGGCTTCATAACGATCAAGGGAACGAAGAGCAAGGCGGCGAACGCAACGCTGCCGATGATAGACACGCTCGCCGATATGCTCGCTATGTGGCGCGTTACGCAGGCGAACAACATGAAGGCGTTGCAGCTGACGCAAACGCCCGAAACGTACGTATCGACCAATCTTATATACGAGCAGGAATCGTACTCAACGCTCAACAGGGCATGGAAGAAGCTCGGTTCCGAGCTTGGCTTCGATGACCCCCGCCCCCACGACCTGCGCCACTGGTTCGTCTCGTATCTCTGCATGAGCGACATGAACATCAAGGCTATTCAGCAGATGGCAAGGCACAGCGACATAACGACAACGATGGACATATACGCAAGGATTCACGAGCGCGATTTGGCGGCAGAAACCGCTAAAATTCAGCGTTTTGGAGCCGATTCTTCCCAAACTCTTCCCAGCGCAGACGAGATTAGAAGCGTTTTCAGCGTTTGAGCTGCGTTTATCAAGTGCGTTGATGATTTCGCGCAACTATCGCCAATATAGTTCTCCATCGGTCCTCCCATCCACGCGAAACATGCTATCAAATAAGGTGGTATTCCCAGATTGACAGCAGTTTTTTACCCGTTAATCTGGTAATGATCAAGTGCGGAGGATGAGTATGAAAAACTGGGTTCAACAAGCGCGCGAAGCCTCTGGGCTGTCCCTAGATGACTGCGCTTCAGCGTTGTTCCTCTCCCGTGACGCCTTCGCCCAAAAGGACGCCAATCCGGGAACCATAACCCTGAATGAACTCAGGGTATTGCACAACGTTTTCAATGAAGACGCTCGTAAGATCGTTCAAAAAGCACTTCTCGAAATCTATCTTTAGTATCCATTGAAACACCTGTTAAACGGGTAGTTATTGACAGGAGTACCGATGCGCTCCATCCAAATGAAAGAAACTCGTTTTCCCTTAATCATGGAAGATGGCCAGGTCGCAGAATGCGAAGCGCTTCTGCTCGTGGAAAGCAGCTGCGGTACCAAAAATTATCTGGTATACACCGACAACAGCATCGGCGATGACGGTTCCCTAACGGTATTCGCCTCCGCGTATAGGACAAATGCCGAAACCCCAAACGCTATGCCGCTAAGAGAAACCGAGCTTCTTCCCATAACGACAAAAGACGAATGGGAATTCTTAGAAGCCGCACTCGATAGCGCAATCTGGTAATAACCAAAATAACTTAACCAATGCATCAGTCTCTATTCACGAATGCGAACCAGACTAACCTACGTGCCGTCTGGCTCGCATTTTAGCTTCATAACACTTTTCAGCTGCCATACGAAGCTCCACACCTAACCATGGAGTAAAATGTATCGTTACGTCTGCATCTGCCGCTCACGGTAAATCACCAGGCGCTTAATCGAAAAAAGGACATCGAGCAAGAAAGGTCATCCATGTCCGAATTAACCGACTTCGAAAAAGAGGCAAAAGCCGATATTAGGGAGGCTCAGAAAGCAACTGCGGCCGAAAAGGCAAATAAGCCTTGGGTCAAACGCCTTTCGCTTACTACCTGGATCTTCATAGCACTTGCATTGGGTGTTGTAGCTGGCTTGGCTCTGCAAGGTACTCCCGACATCGCAACCACGTACATAAAACCACTTGGAACCATCTTCTTGAACCTCATTAAGATGATCGTTGTTCCGCTGGTTATCTTTTCTATGGTTGCTGGCGTCATCAGCCTTTCCGATATCAAACGCGTAGGTGCTATCGGCGGTAAAACCATCGCCTACTACCTATGCACCACCGCATGCGCTATCGTAATCGGCTTAGTAATTGCCAACGTCCTCAACGTTGGAGCAGGCTACACTCTTTCTACCGATGAACTGAACTATGAGGCAAAAGAAGCCCCCTCGTTTATCGATACCATCGTGAACATTTTCCCCAGTAACTTCGTCCAGCCCATGTCTGACGCCAGCATGCTGCAGATCATCGTCATCGCCCTCTTCTTCGGTTTCGGTATCCTCGCAGCGGGTAAAAAGGCTCAGCCTGTTGCCGACTTCGTAAACGGCATGAGCGAGGTTTGCATCAAGATCATGCATATGATCATCTCTATCGCCCCATTCGGCGTATTTGGATTGATCACCCCCGTCGTTGCCACCAACGGCCCAGACATCCTGCTGCCGCTGCTGAAACTCATTCTCATTGCCTACTTGGCCATGATTCTGCACATGGTTGTCGTATATTCTGGCGCTGTTAAAACCATTGCGAAAATGGGTCCGCTTACCTTCTTCAAGGGTCAGATGCGCGCAATGGCATTTGCGTTTGCTTCCGCATCCTCTGTCGGCACACTGCCTATCAATATGGAATGCTCTAAGAAGCTGGGCGTTCGCAGCGAAGTTTCCAGCTTCGTGCTGCCCCTTGGCGCTACCATCAACATGGACGGCACCGCTATTTACCAAGGCGTTTGCGCCATCTTTATTGCCCAGGTATTCGGAATCGACCTCACCATTGGCCAACAATGCGTTATTGTTGCCACTGCTGTGCTTTCGTCCATCGGTACTGCCGGCGTCCCTGGCTCCGGCATGATCATGCTCGCTATGGTACTCCAGTCCGTTGGCCTGCCCGTTGAAGGCATCGCCCTCGTAGCTGGCGTAGACCGCGTTCTGGACATGATGCGTACCGTGGTAAACATCACCGGCGACCAGTCCGCCGCTGTATGTGTCAACGCCCTGGAGAACCGCAAAGAAACCCGCCAAGCCGCCGAAGCAGCAGCATAAGCAGAGCAGGACATAACCCACCCGAGAAGCCGCCA
>FR884643.1:0-4169 GCA_000436075.1 Eggerthella sp. CAG:209
TCTTCCGATCGTTTTGTGATGCGCTTTTCGTCAAAGTATTCAAGAAGGGGAATGGCGTACTTACGGCTTGTGCCCATCGCGTCTTTTAGCTCGGTTGCTGTGGCGCTCCCTTTTTCCTGGAGGCATTTAATGGTTGCTTCCTGCAATTGCTGCAGTGATTCTGCGGTAAAGCAGTAGGTTTTGTTCACGCGCAATGCCCGTCCTTGTTGCTCAAGCGCCAAGAGCGCTTTGCGGCCTTGCGCGGCATTAAGCCCTGCCTCCTCGAAGATATCATCAACGGGGGGTGGGGTAGTGCCATACGAATGCAGCGCGGCGTAGAGGGAATCGGCTGCCTGCTTTTCAAGATTGCGGGCTCCGGCTCCTGCCTTCGGGTGGCTGATCTCGTTTTTCTCAAGGACAAGCTTTCCTCTTGTTATGGCTTCTTCCAGCAAAGCCTTAAAGCATTCTTCTGGTAGATGACGTGGGTAGCGCTGATTAAGGGCGTTGATTGCCAAGCCGGTAGCAGCTGGTTCGTTTGCGTGGAAGGACACCAGGATATTCTCCATGGCCATGATGTGCCGTTGAACCGTGGTGCGCTTGGCCCATAGTTCATGGTTTGTACCCAATGATGTGTACTCAGGGTGTTTGGCGCTTTTGGCCTCCGACCCAAGCAATTTGGCAATGCGCTCCACAGGGAGGTTGGCTATACGGGAAATCTCCTTTTCCGAAATGGGGATATCGTACGAATCGATAATCGCATGGCAGATGGCAAGATCGTCGCTTTCCGCTAAGGCGGCCAAAAGTGAGCGGTCTGCATCCTTCAGATTCGTTCGGTGATGCGGGATGCTGTTAAGGACGGTGCCGCCACCGATAACGCGAACTGGTGAAAATGATCGGACGATAAAGCGGTCGCTGCGTGAAATGGGCAAGGGTACGTCAAGGCGTATCTGCGCAAAGGCGGTTTGCCCTGGGGCGAGTTCGCTGAGGCCATCCATCAAAAGAAGACGCCCCGTTACTTCTCGGGTGCCGTGTGCAATGTGCACGGTTGATCCGCTCTTGAATGGCTTTGCCTGCGTGTTGGTTGCTGGCAGGTAGGTAAACTGAGCGTCAAAACGGTTGCTTGCCTCCAAAGTGCCTGGCGTTATCAGGAAATCGCCAGGGTCGAGGTCTTCTTTTTTAACGCCGACCAAATTCAATGCGGTTCGGTTGCCGGCAAGGCTTTCTTGAACCTCCGACCCATGAACCTGCACCGACCTTACGCGCGTGAGGATGCCCGAAGGAACCACCTCAAGTTCCATGTCGGGCACGACAGACCCCTGCCATAGGGTTCCCGTTACAACCGTGCCTGCGCCTTTGATAGTGAAAACGCGATCGATGGGAAGACGGACGGGACCTTCCTTAAAGGCGCTTCTCAATTTCCGTGCCTGATCAGCAAGAACGTTCTTCAGCTCATCGAGCCCCTGTCCAGTTCGTGCGGAGACGGGAACAAGCGGAGCATCGGCAAAGGGCGTTCCTTCTAAGCCTGTCCGCACTTCCTCGCTTACCAGCTCAATCCATTCTTCATCCACAAGATCGCATTTGGTGAGGGCGATAACGCAATTGGTAATGCCGAGCAGTTGAAGGACCGCGGTGTGCTCGCGTGTTTGGGGCATGATCCCGTCATCTGCCGCTATGCACAAAAGGGCAAGGTCGATGCCTGAAGCGCCGGCGATCATTTGACGAACGAAGCGTTCGTGACCCGGCACATCTACCACGCCGAGAGACGTTCCGTCGGGAAGGGGGAGGCGGGCAAATCCCAGTTCAATGGTGATTCCCCTGCGCTTTTCTTCGGCAAGGCGGTCTGGGTCAGTGCCGGTAAGCGCTTCGATCAATGTCGATTTGCCGTGATCGATATGGCCGGCAGTGCCGACGATAAGGGGGCTTTCGCTTTTATGATGTGCCATAAGGGATCTCCAAACTAATGTGAGTGAGCAAGGAAGCCTGCGAGTGCTGTGGCGATTTCTTCGATCTCTTCGTTGTTCATGAGGGTTCGTGCGTCAAAGAGCAGTTTCTCTCGGTTAATGCGAGCTATGACGGGAGTGCGACGGTTTTGGGCAAGGTAGGCGGCACACTCTTGTGCGTTCCAGCCCAAGGGTTCGATCTCAACCGAATAGGAGGGGATGTCGTACATGGGAAGAGAGCCGCCGCCTGCTCGTGCAATGCTCGTTACGACGGAGATCCTGCACGAGCCTTCGGGGACTGAAGCGGAAACTGCTTTGCGCAGTGATTCCGCCTGCTCTTCTACTGTTTCGACAGGTGCGGTGAGCATATGCAAGGTGGGTATATGCTCGTGTGCCTTCTCGGGGTCGAGGTACAGGCGAAGGGTGGCTTCAAGCGCGGCGATGGTCATTTTGTCAAGGCGCAAAGCACGTGCTAACGGATTCTTCTTCAAGCGATCTATCAGGCATTTGTTGCCGACAATGATGCCTGCTTGTGGGCCGCCGAGCAGCTTGTCTCCTGAGAAGGAAACCAAGTCGCACCCTTCAAGCGCTTCGGTGACCGTGGGTTCCCCGTATCCCTCGAGACCTCGCAAGGGGAGAAGCATACCGGAGCCAAGATCTTCATACACCAGAAGGTCGTCTTCGCCAGTGCCGCTTCTGCGCTCATTTTCGCGAGCAGCAATTGCTTTCAGCTCTTTTGCCTCAACCGATTCGGTGAAGCCAATAAGGCGATAGTTGGAGGTATGAACCTTTAGCAGCATGGCGGTGTCGGATGTGATGGCGCGCTCGTAGTCGGAGGGGTGGGTTTTATTGGTGGTTCCCACTTCAACCATATGTGCGTTGGAGAAGTCCATAATATCGGGGATGCGGAACGAGCCCCCGATTTCGATGAGCTCGCCACGGGAGATGACCGCTTGACGGTTGCGGGCGAATTCGTTGAGCACCATCATCACTGCAGCAGCATTGTTATTGACCGCAATTGCTGCTTCTGCTCCAGTCAGGGTGCAGATCAACTCTTCGCAGTGGGAGTGCCTGCTGCCGCGCTGCATGGTGGTAAGGTCGTATTCCAAAGTGGAGTAGCCCTTTGCTGCGTTTTCGACCGCTGCTACTGCCTGCGGTGCAAGGGCACTTCGCCCCAAGTTGGTATGGAGTATCACGCCTGTGGCGTTGATTACCTGCTTGAGCGAGGGTTCGGCCTGCGCCTGCAGGCGACGGAGCGTTCTGTTTGCTATCTCTTCTTCTGTCGGTGCCGTATTGTCTTCGAGGATCGTAGTGCGGGCTGCTTCAACTTCCTTGCGGATGCAATCGACTACCAGTTCGTGGGGAAAGACTTCCATCGGGATAGACCGAGAAAGCGTGGTGAGCACTTCGTCTACAGCGGGAAGGACTCGCAGGGCTTTGAGCTGGAGTTCTGTTGGCATAGTTTGCAACCTCTTCTGTGTTTGATCGGTTCAAACCCAAGTGTCGGGAGTGTATTCAAGCGCACATTATAAGAAGCTTCGTATTTAACGGGCTTGCTTTTCCCATTAGTGGACAATTTGAGGCACTGAAGTGAAAAGCTCGCGTGACAATCTCGCGTCAATGGGTATAATCAGCGCGGCAAAAGCATGATGTTCAGCTGTTTTCTGCCTATGAGCTGATCACGATGTGTTTGCCGTCGTTGCCTGATCGGGCATTTGCTGCGCTTGATTCTGCTCCAGGCGCCATCTTTTCTGCATTCCCGCCCGTGTGGTGGGTTTCCTGTTGTGTCGGGCGAACTGCGCCATCCCCCCAGTGCGGCATTAGCGGTTTTGCCCCTTTCCCCCTCAATGAAGGAGACTTGCGTGAATTCTGAGACTAAAGAACGAGTGATTCTCGTTGTATGCGGCGTTGTTGCTGCCGCCGTTGCCATCATGCTCGCATCGAGCGGCAATCCGGGCAACATGGCAATTTGCATTGCTTGCTTTGTTCGTGATACCGCCGGCGCTATGAAGCTGCAGACTAACGAAACGGTGCAGTACCTGCGCCCTGAAATCATTGGAATCATCGTTGGCGCTTGCGTTATGGCTTTTGCAAACAAGGAATTCAAGGCCACGGCTGGTTCTTCCCCCTTTACCCGCTTTGTCCTTGGCTTTGTAATGATGATTGGCTGCCTTATCTTCTTGGGTTGCCCGTTGCGCATGGTTTTGCGTATGGCGGGCGGCGACCTTAACGCCTGGGTTGCCCTGATTG
>FR884643.1:4176-7651 GCA_000436075.1 Eggerthella sp. CAG:209
CTGGGTTGCCCTGATTGGCTTTGCTGTCGGTATCGGTGCTGGCGTTCTGTTCCTGAAAAAAGGCTTTTCGTTGGGCCGCGCTGAAGCGGTAAAGAAGGCGGAAGGTCTTGCTCTCCCCGTTATCGTTATCGCCGTGTTCGTCTTGAGCATCACCACTACCGTGTTTGCCGTTTCTCAGTCTGGCCCTGGCAGCATGCATGCTCCGGTTGCTCTTTCCATCATCGGCGGTATTGCTTTTGGCGTTATCGCTCAGCGCACGCGCCTTTGCTTCGCTGGCGGCCTGCGTGACACCTTCCTGGTACGCGATGGTTGGGGTTTGGTTGTAATCGGCATCCTGTTTGCTGGCGTGCTCGTTTACAATCTTGCTTCCGGTCATTTCAACCTTAGCTTCGCCGATCAACCTATCGCTCATACCGATGCCCTTTGGAACATTTTGGGTATGTTTGTTGTGGGCTTCAGCGCTACGCTTTTGGGCGGCTGTCCTCTGCGTCAGATGGTATTGGCTGGCTCTGGTTCCGGCGATTCTGCCGTAACGTTCATCGGACTTCTGGTCGGAGCGGCGTTTGCTCACAACTTCGGCATTGCTTCTAGCCCCAAGGGCGTAACCGAGGCTGGTCAGATTGCCACCGTAGTTTGTATCGTCGTATTGTTCGTCATTGCCACTGTTAACCTTAAGCGCGCACGTTCGTAAAGGAGCTCAATATGGTTACCGTAGACGCTAAGGGTTTGTTTTGCCCCGAACCATTGATGATGACTCAGGATGCCCTGAAGAAGAATCCTGGCGAACAGGTGGTTGTAGAGGTTGATAGCGCAACTCCGCGCGATAATATCCTGCGTCTTGCTCGCCGCAAGAAGCTGAATGCCACTGTTGATGAAAAAGACGGAGTGTTCACCATTACTATCGGCTAACGTTTCGTAGCTTTGTTTGCCCCGATCAGCGCCTTGTTTCCGAGGAAATTCTGGTCGGGGCTATTTTATGTAAATGAGAACGGATTAAGATCAAGCGTTTTGCAGCGCGCTTGTCGTTTTGGGTGTACCGTAGGCGCTTTTCCGCAAGGGGGTTTGCCACCGGTGTCGCTGACGTTCTCACCGTTGCCTGGGCGTAACTTACCACTTTGATCTGTTGGGGTGGTGTCTGGTGGAGTAGGGTTGTTTTCATGATTATTATTGCTTTCCATACCACGGCTGACGCATTCGGGTTTGAGGAAATTGCCAAACGCTGCGGCCTTGAAGGTCGTTTGGGCACTATCCCGCGGAGCATTTCGGCTGGTTGCGGTTTTGCTTGGCTTGTCGAACAGGGTTCGAGGGAAAGGCTTCAGCGGTTCATCGTCCAACAGGGACTCGAGTGCGAAGGGATATACGAACAATGAGGATCCTGAATGTTACCGCCCAAAAGCCAGATAGTACGGGCAGCGGTGTGTATCTGGCCGAAATGGTGCGTTGTGAAGTCGCTGTTGGCCATAGTGCCGCAGTTATTTGCGGGATCGCCCCCGATGATCCGCTGCCGTTTCCATCTGGTGTAAGTGCGTACCCGGTTCACTTCGAAACGGACGAGGTGCCGTTTCCCGTATGCGGTATGTCGGACGAAATGCCCTATCGGGCAACGCGTTATCGCGACATGGACCATCAGATGGTTTCTTGTTTTCGCGCTGCTTTTGCGAAGAGAATCGAGCGGGCTGTAGAGGAATTTTGCCCTGATGTGGTGGTATGCCATCACTTATATCTGCTTACTGCTTTGGTGCGAAGTATGGTTTCCGACATCCCGGTGTTTGCTATTTGCCATTCTACCGATCTTCGTCAAATGCGCACGCACTGTCTTGAGCGCGATGTCATTATTGAAGGCATCCGTTCTCTGACGGGTGTTTTTGCCCTCCACGGTGAACAGCGTGGCGAGATCATCGATCTGTATGGATGCGAGCCTTATAACGTTCAGGTGCTGGGTACCGGGTACAACTCCTCAGTGTTTAAGGCTTCATCCCCGCATTCGCAGGAGGAAGGTGAGCTATCGCTTCTGTACGTTGGCAAGATTTGGGAAAAGAAGGGCGTTGGGTGTTTGCTTGATGCCGTTGACCAAGTTCAGGTCCCTGGGAAACAGCTAAGTCTCTGTTTAGTGGGTGGACACAATGATGCTGCCGAATATCAACGCTTTACCCAGCGAGCGGCTGTCTGCACTGCTGCTGTTGAATTTGCGGGCCGCCTTGAAACGCATGAATTGGTGCGCGTCTATCAGAATGCCGACATCTTCGTGCTCCCGTCTTTTTTTGAAGGGTTGCCCCTGGTTGTTGTCGAGGCGCTGGCCTGTGGTTGTCGTGTTGTGGTGAGCGATCTGCCCGGTATTCGTCCGTGGCTTGAAAGCCATGTCCCTGATGCGCCTGTGGTGTTCGTGCGTCCGCCTCGTATGCGCACGGCAGACGACCCTTGTCCCGAAGAGCTGGGTCCTTTCTCTGAGCGTATTGCTTGCGCTATTGGTGAAGCGGCGCATTTGGCTCCATTTGAGGGCGATATGCATTCGCTTACGTGGGAAGGTCTTACGGCTCGTTTTGTTTCCTTCGTTCGCCCATTCTGTAAGGGGTGATCTTCATGATCTATTTCGACAACGCCGCCACTACACTTATGAAGCCGCCCGGGGTTGCTGATGCTGTAGTGCGCGGTATCTCGTCTTTTGGTGGCGTGGGGCGTGGGGTGCATCCAGCATCCCTTGAAGCGGGTAGGGCTGTGTTTGAGGCTCGTCGCAGTGTGGCGCGTTTGCTTGGCGCGCCTTCGCCCTCATGTGTCTCGTTTGCCCTCAATGCCACAATGGCATTGAACATTGCCCTTCAAGGCTTGGCGACTCCTGGCTGTACGCTCGTCACCACAGCGGCTTCGCACAATTCTGTATTGCGTCCCTTGAACCGTCTTCGCGATGAATCAGGGTGTGTGGTAAAGGCTGCTTCGATTAAACCCGATGGCAGCCTCGACTTCGACGAATACGAGCGCATGCTTTCGGAAGGTGGCGTTCGTTATGTTGCCGCAACCCATGCATCGAACCTTACCGGTGATGTGTACGATGTTGCTCGTATGGCCCAGATTGCCCATAAGCATGGTGCCCTGTTTATCCTTGATGCCGCTCAAACCGCTGGTGCTCTTCCTCTGTCCCAAGAAGAACTTGGCGCCGATGTGGTGTGCTTCACGGGGCACAAGAGCCTGTTGCACAAGAGCCTGTTTGGCCCGCAGGGCACGGGAGGCCTTTGTGTAGTGCCCGACCTCGATATAGCACCTTTGGTGGAAGGCGGGTCGGGAACCCATACGTTCGATGAGCGCCATCCGCGGTTCATGCCGGAAGCGCTTGAGGCAGGTACGGTAAACGCCCATGGATTGGCTGGCTTGGCGGCTGGCGTACGTTATATTGAAGAAACGGGCGTTGACGCAATCCATGAAAAGGTATCTCGTATAACGTCCCAGTTCGAGGAGGGCGCTTGTGGTATTGGGGGCGTTT
>FR884643.1:7665-10972 GCA_000436075.1 Eggerthella sp. CAG:209
GCTTGTGGTATTGGGGGCGTTTCTGTTCTGGGCGGTCATGGAGGCATTGATCGAAGCGGGGTTGTTGCCATCGATGTCGAGGGTGTCGACTCTTCTTTGTTGGGCGATGCCCTAGCACGTGATTGGGGCATTTGCACCCGTGCTGGTGCTCACTGCGCGCCTTTGATGCACAGGGCGCTGGGCACCGAACAGCGCGGGGCGGTGCGATTCAGCTTCTCGTGCTTCAATACCGAAGAGGAGGTAGCCAAGGGCATCGTAGCGCTAAAAGAAAGCGTGAACGCACTCAGGTAATCAATGGCGCTGTATCTATGGCGCCTTGCAGGAAAGGAAACGCATATGAAGGAAGTTGACGCACGTGGGCTGCAGTGCCCCAAGCCTCTGATGATGGCGAAGAAGGAACTTGATGGTGGCTGCGATTCGTTGTTGGTGAAGGTCAGCAACGAAGCCGCCGTCTCGAATCTTCAGCATCTGGCGGGTCGTATGGCACGTCCTGTTTCGGTTGAGCAGGAAGATGATTTCTGGAATGTTCGGATCGGCGGTACTGATGGGGAAGAGGCCAACGCTCAGGCTGCTTCTTGCGAATGCGCCGAGCTGGAGCCTTATGCCGTATTTGTTGGTAAGGATTATGTGGGCGATGGTGACGAAACCTTGGGCAAGAGCTTGATGAAAATGGCGCTGTATACCCTTTCGGAATCGGGCAATCCTCCCGCGCATTTGCTGTTCATGAACAGCGGCGTAAAGCTGGTTGCCGGCGGCGAGCAGGCGATTATCGACAGTGTTAGCTCCCTTATCGCCCAAGGCACAGAAGTCCTGGTATGTGGAACCTGCCTCGATTTCTACGGGCTGAAAGAACAGCTTGCTGTGGGCGAGGTTTCCAACATGTATGACATTTTGGGACGCATGCAGGAATCTTCAAAAACCATCACCTTGTAATCATGGCGGAATATCTGGTTTCCTTTGATTCAACCCATGCGGCGCTTTCGTTCGAGGCGGCGTTTGGGCCCGAGGGCTCATTAGTACCTGTGCCACCCAAGGTGCGTGCGGGCTGCGGAATGGGACTGTTGTTTCGCTGTTCTGATGACAGCAAGGCGGTAGGGCAGGCGCGCAACGTTGCTTGTGAGCTGGGTGTTGAAGATCAGATCGATGGCTTGTTCGCAAAGGAGTTGGGCGCTTATCGCTCCGTTCCTTTGGTTGGATAGAGCAGGGCTTTGTTTGCGGGTTTGGACCTTGATAGTACGGTGAGTGACAAAGCATCTGGAGGGTTTGCTCGATAGCGATCGATCGTTGCAACGGCTCTCGTCCATATCCCGTTTTCATCTCGATAGCAAAGTGGGCCGAAAGAACACTCTTCCGGCCCACTTTTTAATGGCGTCTATAACATCATTCGTTCGTTGCCCTTTTGCCAGCTCCCATTCCGCAAGGGATAGTTTTCAGGCACGGGCAGCAACGGTACGGGCTTCGTTAGTGATTGCGACGTCTTGCAGCTGCGGCGCCTGCTGCTGCAGCAGTGCCGGCAAATCCCAGGGCGGCAACTGCCACTGCGGTATTGTCGCTGGTGATGGGTAGGGCTTTCTTGTCATACTTGGCGGGTTTATCGGATTTGACCGCCGCTTGGGTCAATTTGTTGGCGTCGTCAATGGCGGCGTTGCTGCCGGGCTGCGGCGTGGGATCGGATGTGAGTTCAGCCGCTTCGGGTGTAAAGGTTAAGTCGGTGTTGAGCCACAGTGTATGGATCCAGCCACTCTCAGGATCGACCACGCTTAGCTCGCTCGCCTGGTAGCCATACTCCACGCCATTGATTATCAGCTTGGTGTCGGGCGTGAAGTAGAAACCACGCGCCGGCTTAAAGTACAGGCCATAGCGATAGGTCACACCAGGCTTGAAGGCATCGATGTGGTTGGTTATGTTCTGGTCCCAGAACTCAACGGAATTCACTTCGCTGCCGTCACTACCCGTCCAAAACTCACACTGAAGGATGGAGTTCGAACCCGTCGGAGTGCTCGCCGTAAAGACCGGCCTATCGCCCGCCTTGAAGGTGGTCGTGGCACCGCTGATCTCGATAACGTCGATGGCTTGCCATTCGTCAATCGGCTGCTCGCACAGCATATTGGCCGCATTAGGCGCGAACACGCCGTTAATGGTCTTGATGGTATTGCTCGCCCATTGGCCGTTAACGTTCACGTTATAGACGTCGGCAAGGGTGTTATCGTCCTTGAGCCTTAGCTCGACGGAATACATGTAAAACTTGCCCTCTTCAAAGTGGTCAATCTTTTTCATGCCCTGCGTGTACTTTGCGGGGTCGGAATACCAAAAGGCAACGGGCGTGAGTTCCGTGGGGTCACTGCCGTCCATTTCCTCCCAGCACTCATACGCGATCTCGTACTTGTCGGCATCGGCGGCAGGGATCGATCGGCGGCAGGGATCGTTCCCGTTGCGCGCGGAGCCTCACCGGGTGCGTAGTCGGTCTTCACGTCGTTGACATTCAGGTTCTCGAGGCTCTGCTGCTGCGTTGCGGCAAGGGTAAGTTCGGTGCTGATGTTGTAGCGGAGATAGTAGTCGTCCCTGGTTTCGTTGATGACGACCGAACCGCCCTGCTGGTTGCCGTTGAATATATCATCGGGGTTCCCAGTGATGATGGGGCCGCCTTCGTAGTCGGTACCAGTGTAGGTGAGCGTTGATGCGGCCTTCTTCTCTTTCTGCAGCGTTAGGCTGTAGTTGACGCTCGGATCAACGTTGCCTCCGGTGTACGTCAGCGTCCCTTGCATATGCGTTCCTGCTGGAGTCATATGCAGCATTACGACGGATTCGGAGGGATCTTCCGTTTCGACAAGAGCATGGGAAGATCCATCTGTCTTGAAGTACACGGTATCTTCGGAAAGGCACTTGGCATCGGCATTGGGAACCTCTGCGAAATCGATTGTTTGACCTGTTCCCTGAGTGAGTGCAAAGGTGCCGTTTAGCGTGCAATCAGCGTAGTGGTTGACCACCGTTGTATTTATCTTAATGCCACCTGGGTTGTCGGTTACGTCGGTCACGCCGCGGGTCTGGATGGCGTCTGTTGGCATTGCGTTATTTGCTGGAGGTGCAGGCGTCTGAGAGGTTGCCGCCGCCTCGTTTTGATTGCTTGCCGTAGACGCAGCCGTTTCTGCCGAAGCCTTCTAGGATGTATCAGTTTGCGAGGGGTTTGCCTCCGGGGCAGATTGTGCCTCTGGTGCCGCTGCGGACTCCTTGCTTGCTTGGGTTGGGGTCGACGGTGCTTCGGTTCCATTCGTCGCGTTGTTGATCGCGGTCGGGGCAGGAGCGGCTT
>FR884643.1:10977-23469 GCA_000436075.1 Eggerthella sp. CAG:209
GGCGGGAGCGGCTTCCTCGGCTGCGACAGTCGCAGTGCTGTTTGCCTGCACGGCATTTTGATCTGTATCTTCAGCTGCTAGCGATATGCCTGGCATCATGAGTTGACCCGCTATCAGGGCGCTAACTCCAACGCGAGCTATCCTGGCGCTTGTGCGGCGCTCTGTTCCGTTGGAAGGCGAGCAGTTGCGCTCGCGCTGGGTTTGCTGCGCAACGTGTTTTCTGTTCATAGGGAACTCCTTGGTCGTGGGCGGTATTGATGCAACCACCGTGCACCGGATTGACCAACCTGCCAAGGTACGTACATACGCACCCCCCATTATGAACTGCGGTTTTATGTATTGATGGCATTGTTTTTCTGATGGCGGCAAAGCTCAAAAATGAGAACGATTCGCATGTTGCTATGCGATCAAAAAGAGTTCTAAATGCAGAAGGACCTGGAGCGATTATTCTGCTCCAGGTCCAAAATGAGGTTTGCTATTCGTCGAAGTTCGCTTTCTTGCTGGGGCAAACGAGTGTGGGGGTATCAGCTGTCGCTGAAGGTAAGGTGGCCAGCGTTTCCTTCGGTTATGTATCCGATGCGTGCGGGCTTGCGACCAGAAAGCTCTTCAAACGTTTCCTCGAAGAGCCTTGAACTCTCAGCAGGGATGGCGGCCAGTATACCGCCTGAAGTTTGCGGGTCGCAGATGACCCCTAGGCGATTATCGAACTCTTCTTCTTCGATATCCCCTTGGTCGATGAAACCCTCAAGGTCATCCATGATAGAGAACGTGCGGCTAGGACGGCAGTAGTCGCAGGAAAGCTGCCAAACCTGCTCGAATAGGGGGAGCAATGCGAAATCGATAACGGCGCTGCAATTGCTCGATTCGAGCATTTCATGCAAGTGACCAGCCAACCCAAAGCCCGTTACATCGGTTGCAGCATGTACGTCTGCGGCTCGCATGGCCGCACCGCNTCGCATGGCCGCACCGCCTGCCGCGTTCAATTCCATCATCGAATCGATTACGGGCCTCATTTCTGCTTCGGTGATCTGGTCGATCTTTGCCGCAGCACTCATGATGCCAGTGCCCAAGGGCTTGGTGAGATACAGTACGTCACCAGGGCATGCGCCTTCATTGCGCACAATAGCATCGGGGGCAACCGTTCCGAACACCGAGAGGCCATACTTTGGTTCCGTGTCGTCGATGGTGTGACCGCCGGAAACGAAGGCTCCCGCTTCAGCTACAGCGTCTGCTCCGCCTTGGAGAATAGCCGCTGCGACATCGGTTCCGAGTGAGCAATCGAGAGCCAATAGATTCAACGCAATATGAGGTTGAGCGCCCATGGCGAATACGTCCGAGAGAGCATTGGCCGCCGCTACACGTCCGAATTCGTAAGGATCATCTACCACGGGAGTGAAGAAGTCGACAGTGAGCACGGCAGCTAAATTGTCGTTGAGCTGCCAAACGGCGCAATCATCGCTCGTCTCGTATCCAAGCAATAGGTTACTAGCTGCAGGTGGTGCACCTGCAGGATGGAGGGAAGAAAGTATTTCCTTGAGATCGCCCGGACCCCACTTTGCAGCTCAACCGCCTTTCGAGGTAAGTTGCGTAAGGCGTATGCGCTCTTCTTTCTCGCTCATATTCCCTCCTTATACCAGTATTCCAGTATATCAGGTCAAGCGATTCGGGTTTATTCTTCTATGCTGCAAACTTTGGCTTTTACCTGGTATTTTGAGTTATTTTCAGTTGAGAATTATTTAGAATAATCGACCGTTTATCGATATTTTGCAAAATGGCGTCTTTTTTCGAGATGGTCGACCCTAAGAGCTTCGATACGATACGCCCGTAGAGCCCTGCCCAACAGCAGGGAAGGATAGCAATCGAAAGGAGTGGGAAATGGAGCTGTCGCGCAGAAGCTTCTTCAAGGCTGCCGGTGCCGCATTCGCAACCAGCATGGCCTTCGAGTTTATGCAGCCTTCACCGGCTTTGGCAGTGGAATCCTCCTCCGAGTGGAAGCTCGTTAACACCGAAGAGTACACGAACATCTGCTGCTACTGCGCAGGTGGTTGTGGCTCCCTTTGCTCGGTGCGTGATGGTGAGCTTATCAACTTGGAAGGCGATCCCGATCATCCTATCAACCAGGGTGGTTTGTGCCCCAAGGGTGCAACGATGTTCCAGCTGCGTAACGTTGTAAACCCCGAAACCCATGAAATCGAAAAGAGTAAGGTTCGCCAGACCAAGCCTTTGGTTCGTCGTCCTTTCTCAAAAAAATGGGAACCCATTACGTGGGAGCAGACAATTCAGGAAATTGCCCGCAAAACCAAGGAAACCCGTGATGCTGGTTTCGTCGAAACCGAAGAAGTCAAGGGCAAGACCCTTACCGTGAACCGCTGCGAAAGCATTGCCAGCTTGGGTGGTTCTCAACAGAACTCCGAAGAAGAGTACCTCATCCTCAAGATGATGAGAGCGCTTGGTATCGTGGCAATCGATAACCAAGCCCGTGTTTGACACGGCCCCACCGTCGCCGGTCTGGCGGCATCATTTGGTCGCGGCTCAATGACTACTCATTGGTGCGACATGCAAAACACCGATGTCATTATGAACATCGGATCCAATTCCGTTGAAAACCACCCCGTTAGCGCCAAGTGGCTGCATAAAGCTCATGATAAGGGCGCAAAGTGGATGGTTGTCGACCCCCGCTATACCCGTACTGCAGAGCAGGCAGACATCTATTGCCCCATCCGCAGCGGCACGGATATCGCGTTCTATGGTGGTCTGTACAAGTACATCATCGATAACCTGATTGAGCCTGGCTTGGCAGAGTACACCCGTACGGGCAAGAACCCCGACAACTACAACTTCGAATACCTGATCAACTACACCAACGCTTCCTACATTCTTATGGAGGAATTCGACTTCGATCCTGAAACGGGTCTGTTCAGCGGTTGGGATGCTGAAAAGGAAACCTACGACGCTCATTCCTGGCATTATGAAACCGATCACGAGGAGCCTTGGGATACTTCCGAGTCGGGTACCTATGCTTGGTCGGTGAAGCCGGGCGTACCTGGGTTTGAAAAGCCGGTCCTTACTGTTCCCAAGAAGGATGCCACGCTTCAGCATGAGCGCTGCGTATACCAGAAGTTCAAGGAGCACTACTCCCGCTACGATATGGATACTGTTTGCCGTGTTTGCGGCATGGACAAAGAAGACCTCGAGTTGGTGTACTCCACTTGGGCTACCTCTTGCGCTCCTGGCAAGGCTGGCACCATTCTGTATGCACTGGGCCAGACCCAGCACACGTGTGGCGCTCAGAATACTCGTTCTATGTCGGTTCTCCAGTTGCTTTCTGGCAACATTGGTGTTCCTGGCGGCGGCGTCTGTGCATTGCGCGGCGAGCCTAACGTTCAAGGTGCAACCGACATGGGCATGCTGGTAAACGAGCAGCCTGCATATTTGAAGTGGTCGAACACCACCGACCGCGATACCTTGGCCCACTGGCTTTCAAGCCAAACCTATTCCGATGGCTATTACACGAATAAACCCAAATTCATGATTAGCCAGCTCAAGGAATGGTATGGCGAAAACGCTACCGTCGAAAACGATTACGGTTACGACTGGTGGCCAAAGGTTCCCAGCCACGATGGCTCCGACTGGTCCGAGATGTCTTCCTTCGAAAAAATGAAGGAAGGCACCATGAAGGGTTACTACGCATGGGGCATGAACCCCTGCCACAGTGCGCCCAACTCCGGTAACGTTCGTCGCTCTATGGCCAACTGCGACTGGGTCGTAGTTGTAGACCAAGTAATCACTGAAACTGCTTCCTTCTGGGATGCTCCCGACATGAACGCCGAGGAAATCGGCACCACGTGCTACTTCCTGCCTTGCGCTCTTATTTATGAAAAGCCGGGCACCATCCTCAACTCTGGTCGCTGGATTCAGTGGCGTCAGCAGGCAGTTGAGCCCTGGGACGAGGCAAAGCCCGACTACGAGATCTGTGATCTTCTGTGGAAGGAAATCTGCCGCCTGTACAAGGAAGAGGGCGGTGCTAACCCCGATCCTATTCTGAAGATGAAGTGGGACTACTACGTTGATGGCAAGATCGATCCCCGTCCTGTTGCTTGGGCTCTGAATGGCTACAAGCTGGAAGGCTCCGATTGGTCTCAGGGCTTCGAGTCAAACGCAGACGGCGCAACGCTCGCAAAGGGCAGCATCAACCTGCTTCCTGGTTATGCGAAGTTGGAGGCTGACGGTTCTACTGCATGCGGTATGTGGATCTACTCCGGCTTCTACGCCAACAACGATGCTCCGCTTTCCGCTGAAAGCCAGCCCGTTTACAAGCGCAACAACGTGGACACTTCAGGCTTGGGTCTGTACTCCGACTGGGCCTATGCTTGGCCGAACAACCGCCGCGTCATCTACAACCGCGCTTCTGCAGACCTTCAGGGTCAGCCTTGGGCGGAGGACAAGGCGTTGGTCAAGTGGGACTTGAACGAAAAGAAGTGGGTAACTGGCTATAAGGCCGGCATGGATATCCCCGACTTTGCAGCTACCAAGGCTCTGCCCGACGGCACCACCCAGCAGATCGAGCCCAACAACAAGGCGTTCTTCATGCTGTGGGAGCAGAACGGCCGACTTGAAAGCTACGGCATGGTGGATGGCCCGCTGCCCGAACACTACGAGCCCTTCGAAACCCCGCTTTCCGAGAACTTGCTCAATGGCCGTTTGAATAGCCCCTGTTATCTGGGTCGTCCTGATGATGAGGGCAAGAAGGGCCTTGGAACCATGTACTCTGACGAGTCCACGCGCCGTGCAACGGCAGACGAGTTCCCCTATGTTGCCACTACGTACTCTGTTACGGAGCATTGGCAGACGGGTGCTCAGACGCGCGCCTGCCCGGCACTTGTTGAGGCTATGCCTGGCGACATGATTGAGCTTTCGCCTGCTTTGGCGAAGGAGAAGGGCATCCAGACCGGCGACGATGTTCGTGTTTGGAACCGTCGTGCTTCTGTCGTGGTTACGGCAGTGGTTACGCCCCGTATCCGTCCGCTTACCGTCAATGGTAAGACCCAGCATCTGGTTGGCATGACCCACCACTATAGCTGGAGCAAGCTTTTCGGCCTTACTACGCATGGTGCGGTAAACGATTTGACACCAAACGTCGGCGACCCGAACAGTCAGACGCCCGAATACAAAGCGTTCCTGGTTAACATCGAGAAGACTACGGTTTAGGAGGTGACCCTAGATGACTGAAATGGCTATTTTGTTCGATTCGTCTCGCTGCACTGGCTGCAGGGGTTGCCAGGTTGCCTGCAAGTGTTGGAACGACTTGCCTAGTGAGCCCACCGCGGAAAACCCTTATGATTCCGTGAATTGGGACGGTAAGTTCACCCATCCTGCCGACCTTAATTCCTGCACCCGTTTGATTATGACGTTCGAAGACTTCGAGGATGAAAAGTCCCAGAAGCGCGTTGGCTGGGCATTTGGCCGCCGTGCTTGTCAGCATTGCACCAACGCGGGCTGTGTAAATATGTGTCCCGCAGGTGCGCTGTATAAAGACGAGGAGACCGGTATGGTCACCTACGACCAGGACAAGTGCATTGGTTGCCAGAATTGTTCGGCAGCTTGCCCGTACGATGTTCCTCGCTACGAGGATCGTGGTGGCAAGACCGTTATCAACAAATGCTCGGGCTGTGTCGATCGTATTGCCCAGGGCATGATGCCGGCATGTGTTACCACCTGCCAGCCTGGCGCCCTGCAGTTCGGCACGCGCGAGGAAATGATCGCACTTGCAAATGAGCGTCTGCAGCTGCTGCGTGACCGTGGATACGAAGATGCCTGCATCTACGGCGAAAACGAGATGGAAGGCTTGCACGTTATTCAGGTTTTGAAGCACGGCACGAAGCCCCATGGCGCAGTGGAGAATCCGCAGATTCCTCCTGCTGCTTTCCTTTCGGGCATCATGAAGCCTGTCACTGCTGTTGGCGCTGGTGCTACGGTTCTCGGTCTTGCTGCAATGTTCGGCCTTGCTGCTGGGTACAAGCGCGATACGTTGGTTTACAACGACGGCAACGGCGATACCATCAGCCTGGAAACAGGCGAGGTTACCAAGCAGGGCAATGGTCCTGACGAACGTACCGTGATGGAGGCCATTACCGAGAACCTTCCCATTGGCAAGAAAGGGGGCGATGACCATGAGTAAGCACGCTGAGTTCGACATCACGCCTGAAGAACAGGCTGAAAATGAAGCGTTCTTGCGCGGACGCGAAGTAGCTGGCGAGCGCTATATCAAGCGTCACTCCAGGCAGGCTCGCTGGACGCATGGCATCACCGTTAGCTGCTGCATGTGGTTGATGTTCTCTGGCGCTTTCGTGTTTGTGCCTCCTCTGGCCGCCATGGTGGGCCCGGATGTGGTCTTCGCATTCCGTATGAGCCATCGTATCCTTGGCGTCGTGTTCGTATTGGTTCCCATCATCAGCGCCATCATGGCACCAGCTGGTGTGAAGCATATTATTCACAACAACATTTGCCATTGGACAGAAGACGACAAGAAGTGGATGATTCTGTTCCTGCCGTATCTGTTCATGGCCAAGTGGATTCACATGCCCGACCAGGACGAGCAGAAGTCTGGCCAGCGTGTGGCTGACGGCGCTTTGTGGATTTCCGGCATCATCATGGGTATTACGGGCGTGCTGCTCCTTCTGAACTCGACGATCTTGCCTATGGGCACGGGAGCTCATTCGTGGCTGCTGTTCTTCCACGACCTGTTCTTCTGTATCATGCTCATTTTCGCCCTTGCTCATATCTTCTTGGGTGCAGGCATCTTCCAGCCGTATCGCGGCATGTGGAAGGTAATGTGGAAAGACGGTCTGATCTCCGAATCCGATGCGTTGTACCATTGGGGCCACTGGGCACGCGATGTCCTCAAGACCGACAACAACGTTATCCGCAAGAAGGACGACGAAAAATAGCGGTTGTATAAGGCCAATCAAAGATGCCGTTCCTCCTTTTGGCGGAGCGGCATCTTTCTGCAAAGCTGCACCATTCAGGAACAATTTCTTGTTCCGCGTGCAGCGGAGATAGAGGCAATACCTATCCGGAAGCAACAAGGGGATGTGGAATGAACCTTAAGTTTATTGATCGTGTAATAAAGGCGAACGAGGATACTTTTTCTGAGGAAGACGTCAATCGTCTAAAGTACTTTTATGGCTTATGGGATGACATGGATCGCTGGTCGAAAGGCCCAACTACCGCCGAAAAGCACTATGCAGTTCCGTCGGCAGAGGAGTTGGAAGAAGCTTGGATGGCCGATCGCCCTGTGTTCTCGTTTGCCCCTCCAAAAATCCAGAAAAGTCGTTTTGCGGCGATATGCTATAGCCTTCGTGAATACGTTTGCGACGAGGGGGGATTGAGCGAAGAAGATGCCAAGGCGCTTCTTGAAGTCAATTTCCGCTCACTGGTTGAGCAGGAGGATATGGAGCTTGCGGCAAGCGACCCTGAGGCATTTATTGGGGGATTGCTTTCCAATGCCTACGAGCAGGAAATTCCCTCTGCCGCAGCTCACATGGTCGCTATGGTTGGCATGATGGCCTTGCGCGTTGATTTGGAACTCGTGGCAAAAGCTGTGGTAAAAGAGCAGCGCAAGATCAACAAAATGAACCATAATCCGCTTTCCTGCCCCGTGTGCGGAAGCACACCTGCATTGGCTAAAGTTGGTGGCGAAAGCCCTACTGATGGTCGTGGCCGAACCCTGTATTGTCAGCAATGTGGAACCGAATGGGCATTCGAGCGTATTCGCTGTGCGCGTTGTGGCTCACAGAACCCTCAGCATCTTCATTACTTCAACGTTGAGGGTGACGATGCCCATCGCATTCACAAGTGCGATGAATGCAACGGCTATATTCGCACGGTGTTCATCGAGGATGCTTTGCGTCCGTTCTCTTACGAGGTCGAGGAAGTGGTAACCGCAAAGCTTGATGCTATTGCCCGTGACCCAAAGTTTCAGACGCAAGAGTAGTGTTGAAGCATAGACTTGAAGGCGGCCATAAAGGTCGCCTTTTTTATTTGTCGGTAGTTGGAGGACTGTGTTGATCAACCTGGCCGAAGAGTGGCGAAGGCTCGATGGGCGCCGTCGAAAGCCTGACTCCCAAGATCATTGGGACGAGCGCGCGAAATCGTTTTCATTCAAAGATGCCCCTGATACTTATTTACGGTCTTTTATTTCGAAAGCTGGCATTACCGGCAAAGAAACCGTGCTTGACATGGGCTGTGGGACAGGTTCGCTTGCTGTTGCCCTTGCCGCTATGGGTTGCTCGGTTGTTGCTGCCGATTTCAGCAAAGGGATGCTTGATCGATTGCATTCGAAAGCGGCAGAGCGGGGGGTGCTTTTGGAAAGGGGAACGTCTGGATTTGGTTCGGACGACTTTCCTGCTGGCGATTTTGAAACATGCCCCTCTGAGGTTCAGGCGGGGAAGATCCTTCCTCTTCACATGAGCTGGGAAGACGACTGGGCGAACTATGGTTTGGGGAAAGGTTCGGTCGATGTGGCTGTCGCATCGCGTTCAGTGATCACCCACGATTTGGAGGACTCGCTGAAAAAGCTTTCAGCGGTTGCTCGCGAAAGGGCGTGCGTAACTGTTTGCACGGGTGTTTCTCCACGTGTTGATGCGCGTGTGGCTCGCGCGATGGGCTTGGAGCTTGAGCGGCACAATGATGCGTTGTTCGTGTTCGGCATTGTCTCCGACTTAGGGTATGAGCCCACCGTTTCTTACATCCATTCGCCCAGAACCAAGTCTTATATTTCACCTGATGAAGCTTATTATTCTTTGTTGAGAACAAGAGACTATCTTGCCGATGCAGCTGATCAGATCAGCGTTGAGGAAAGTGCTTGTCGTTTACGCGGTTTTCTTGCCGATCATTTGGTAAAAATCGATGAAGACGGCGCTAAGCGCTGGACGCTTGATCAGCCACGAGTTGTTCCCTGGGCATTTATCAGCTGGGATGTGGGTATCTGATTTCGCTTGTGGCTGGTGCTTCGGCGAGATCCCGATTCCTCTTATCCTGGGGAAGAAAGGCTGTTTAATTTAATGCGGTCGATTTTTTGGCTGTGTCGGCAATGAGACGCAGAAAGGATACTGCATGAGGTCGTTTGAGGAAGATCTGAGCCGTGCGATTACCTTCCATGGTCATCTGTGCGGTGGTCAAATAACGGGTGTGCGTATGGCGCGTTATGCGTTGAAGTATTTCGGCATTGAAGACCCTGATCATTACCGCGATCTGATCGTCTATGTAGAATGCGATCGTTGTCTTACGGATGCGATCATGGTGGTTACCGGCTGCCATCCTGGTAAACGCCGCATGAAATGCTTGGATTTTGGCAAGCAGGCAGCGACGTTTTTTGACATGAACCGCAATGAGGCAATTCGCTTGGTGAACGTGAGCGAAAAGTGCCCTAAGGGCGAGGATGTGAAAGCGTGGTTTGCCACCCGTAGCGACGAGGATTTATTCAGCGTCCAGGAAGTGGTGGTCAATTACACCGACCTTGATGCCCCAGGAAAGCCCCATTCCCATGTGATTTGCGCAGTTTGCGGCGAAGAGATTACTGATGGCCGTGAAGTGCAGACAGGCTGCGGAAAGGCTATCTGCAGAAGTTGTGCCGGGCAGGCTTATTACGAAATGCTGCAGCCTTAGGGAATAGACCGTTTTGCGTTCCCCAGCGCAGGGCTGCGGCAATCGCAGGTTGTTGCAGCCGGAGATATTTCCCCATTCCTTTTGAACCCCCTAACGTAAGGATCCTTATGAACCCCAATGAAATGATGAGCGTCGAAGAGGCACTCGATTGTGTGCTCTCTCATGTTGCACCTCTTGAAGTTGAAACCGTTTCGTTGCTCGATGCAGTTGGGCGCGTTGTTGCTGAAGATTTGATAAGCGATTGCGACATAACCCCGTTTGACCATGCGGCAATGGATGGTTTTGCGGTTCGTGTGGCCGATTTGGCGAACGCATCTGAAGACTCGCCTGTTTCTTTGCAGGTGGTGGGTGAAGTTCCTGCCGGGTCTGTCTTCAACGGCGAAATTGGCTTCGGCGAAACTGCGCGCATTATGACGGGCGCATCTGTGCCGGATGGCGCAGATGCGGTAGTGAAATACGAAATCGTCGATTACCTTGGTGGTGACGGAAGACAGGGGGGCACCGTTTCGTTCTCTCGGCCGGCGGCGCCTTTCGAGAACATCCGCGCTAAAGGTGAAGAGATAGCGCAGGGGGAGGTTGCTATCCATGCGGGTGAGGTAGTAAGTGCTGCTGGTGTCGGGTTCTTAGCAAGCTGCGGCGTTACGACAGTTCCAGTGTACCGTCGTCCGCGCGTCGCCATTATCCCCATCGGCTCCGAGCTATTGGCTCCGGAAGAACCGTTCCGTCCAGGGTGCATTCGCGATAGCAATTCGTATGCCATGGCGGCATGTGTTGCCAAAACCGGGGGTATCCCTGCTCAACTGATGATCGTTCCTGATAAAGAGGAGTGTTTGGCGCGCTCTATCAAACTTGCTGCAGAAGATTACGATTTCATTATCACTACAGGCGGGGCCTCTAATGGCGATTACGATTTCATCAAACCCGTAGTTGAGGATTTGGGCGATCTTTACATGACATTGGTGAACATGCGCCCTGGCAAGGCACAGACCTTCGGCATGGTGGACGGTACTCCGATTTTCGGCTTGCCGGGAAATCCCGCGGCAGCTTACTGCGGTTTTGAGGTTTTGATCCGCCAGGCGTTGCGCAAGATGCAGGGTTATTCTTCCGTTGGGCGCCCTTTGGTTAAGGCTCGTTTGGTTGGCGATCGCAAAAAACGCGATCCACGCCGCATCTATCTGCGCGCCTCGCTTTCCCGAAACAAGGAAGGGGTTCTTTGTGTGGTGCCCGCAAAGAACCAGAGCTCGGGCTTGTTCAGCACTCTTCATCGGGCTAACTGCCTGGCAATACTTCCGGAGGACACCGACCAGAACCCTGTGCCTGACGGCACCCTTATTGATTGTCTATTGCTTGATGTTGAAGAAGGAACGGTGCTGTAAATGATCACGTTTGCTGTTATTACCTGCTCTGATACGCGTAGTGAAAAGGAAGATACCGCCGGCGCGCAGCTTCGAGAGCTTATTGCAGACCAAGGGTGGCAATGCGTTGTGTATGACGTGGTAAAAGACGAGCGCCCCGAAATAGCTGCTGCCATTGTTCGGGCGGCGGATGAGGAAAAGGTCGATGTGGTGCTCACATGTGGTGGCACGGGCTTGAGCTTGAGGGATGTGACGCCCGAGGCCACGCGTGATGTGTGCGAGCGAGAGGTGCCAGGCATTGCCGAGGGCATGAGAGCGCACAGCCTTGCCATTACACCGCGGGCAATGCTTTCGCGCGCTTTATGCATGCAGCGCGGCACAACATTGGTGATCAATTTGCCAGGAAGCAAAAAAGCCGCCCAGGAGAACTGGGACGGCATAGTTGAGGTTTTGCCCCATGCTGTTTCTATGATGCATGGGGGCGGGCATTAATTAGCCCTATGCTCTAATCCATGTGCCGGTTTTGCCGCCTTCTTTATGAAGTAGGCGAACCGCATCGATTTCCATTCCGCGATCGATTGCTTTGCACATGTCATATACGGTTAGACCCGCTACGCTTACCGCGGTTAGTGCTTCCATCTCCACGCCAGTTTTCCCGACGAGCGAACAGGTTGCTGTTAGGTGAATGCCGCAGCGACCGTCTTCACGCTCTTCGGCATGCTGCGGTGCGCACTTAACCTCAACTTTAGTGAGAGCCAACGGATGGCAGAGAGGTATAAGGTTGCTGGTTTGCTTGGCTGCCATTATGCCGGCAATACGTGCGGCTGACAGCACGTCGCCCTTTTTTGCGCTGCCGCTTTCGATGACCGCAAGGGTTTCGGGTTGCATGGCAACGAAGCCTTCTGCGATGGCGGCTCGTTTGGTTTCTGCCTTTTCTGAGACATCGACCATGCGGGCATCGCCTTCGGCGTCGATNCATCGCCTTCGGCGTCGATGTGGGTAAGTTGTTGAGTCATATGATTCTCCTTGGGGTGGGGAATAGGGACAGGTACCAATTTCCACTTTAGCCGCCGACTTGGCTCATCATGCGGCGGGTTCCTGTGCGATGTTCATGGCCGCTTGGTTTATGGAACAGCGCTGTCTTGAACACCGAAAGTACTTCTTCTTCGCTGCCTTTCCGAAGCGCACTGCGAATATCGTACTCGGTGTCGCTGAATAGGCAGGGTTTTATCTTGCCATCGGCGGTAAGGCGCAAGCGGTTGCAGCTTGCGCAGAAGTGGTTTGAGATTGCCGATATCACGCCGACGGTTCCTTGAGCGCCGGGAAGGCGATAATATTGCGCCGGACCCCATCCATCGGGCGTGGCAATGGCGGGCTGCAGGCTTCCCAATCCGATGGATTGTGCTTGGGCACTGATGGTTTCGATAATCTCCTTTGCGGGAACAACATCGGCTGGCCCCCAGCCGCAACC
>FR884643.1:23491-35376 GCA_000436075.1 Eggerthella sp. CAG:209
CGCCGCAGTCATCACCGTTTCCGATAGGCATGTATTCGATGAAACGAACATGTAAGGGGGCATCTACCGTTAAGCGGGCAAAAGAAAGAAGATCCTGGTTTAAACTGCGGACGACAACCGTATTGAGCTTGACGGGGAAAAGGCCTGCCGAAAGGGCCGCCTCTATACCTTTGAGAGCATCATCCAGGTTACCGAGCCTGGTAATGAAGCGATACTGTTCCGTGTCAAGCGTGTCCAGCGATATATTCACGCGGGAAAGGCCCGCAGCTTTCAGGTCGGCTGCCATACCGGGCAGGAGTATTGCATTGGTGGTTAGCGCAACGCTTTCGATGCCAGGGGTTTGAGCGGTTCGTTCAATGAGGCTCAAGAGTCCTTTGCGAACGGTTGGCTCGCCGCCGGTGAAGCGGATATGTTTGATTCCGAGCTGCGATGCGCATTCGATTGCTTTATGGACTTCTTCGAGGGTTAGTACGCTTTCTCGGGGAATGCTCTTAACGCCATGCTCAGGCATGCAGTAGATGCAGCGCAGGTTGCAACGGTCGGTAAGCGATATACGCAGATAGTCGATTTGTCTTCCCTGACCGTCTTTCATGGCGTCTCCTTTCGGGTGATAGTGGTATGCGGGTTGAGCCGTTGAGCGTAACCGCGTTGGTTCGGCTATTTGGATACGAGGTAAACCTTATCGGAAGGGATGCGGATCAGAAGCACTTCGTCTTTGACTGGTAGCTTTTCTTCGGGCACCTTCAATTTGTCGACGCGCCAGAATAAGTGCTGTTCAAGGTATTTCATCTCATTTTCAGTCTGTCCAACTACGGGGTCTGAGCCTGGCGTACGATCGAGGAATTCCAGCAGCACCGAACGATCAAAACGCGAGTCGCTCGTGCGGACAACCCGAACACGATAGGTGTTCCGTCCTGGCTCTTCTGCACGTTCCAGAAAGAATGCTCGGACTCCCATATAGGTTAGGTTCTCTGGTGCGGGCTTGTCGGTATCCACTTCGATGCCCCACGCGGGCAAGAACACCCGACGATCGTCAATCCGATGGGCAGGGGTTGTGTTCTTGCAGCCGGAGAGCCTGATGCTTGCTGCTGATTGGGGGTTGTTGACTAAATTGTTGCCCGTGCTCACCTCCATGACATGCCCCTTTTCGATCACGGCGATACGATCACAAAAACGCAGTGCCTCATCGATATCGTGGCTAACGTATAGAATCGTTCCATGGAAGGTTTCGAACAGTCCAGCCAGGTTCTGCTCCAATACTCCTTTTAAATGTGCATCGAGGGCAGAGAAAGGCTCATCAAGCATAAGGATGTCAGGTTTTGCTGCCAACATGCGAGCCAGGGCAACGCGTTGCTGCTGTCCCCCTGAAAGTTGGGAGGGGTATCGTTTGCCGAATCCGTCTAGGCCAAAGCGCTTCAGTTCAGCGTCCACTTGAGCGTTACGTTCTTCTTTAGGCAGCTTTCGGTCGATTCCCGCCGCTACGTTTTCTGCCACGGTTAAGTTGGGGAACAGCATATAGTTTTGGAACAACAGAGCGGTTTTGCGTTCTTGAGGGGAAAGGTTCACAGTGGGGCGTTTCCCGGCTTCCCGTTCAAAGAACGTTTTTCCGTTCACTACGATCTTTCCTTCATCGGGTGTTTCGATGCCTGCAATACACCTCATGGTAAGGCTCTTTCCGCAACCTGATTCGCCCAGCCAGCCTATGGTTTCGTTGCCGGCTTCTATATCCACGTCGAGGGTAAATGCGGGGAAGCTCTTTTTTATGGATACGGAAAGGCTCATTGCTCAGCTCCCTTACGGTATTTGGTAGTGCTGTTGCTCCACAAGTTGATGAACAGGAACACGATGAAGCTGAATCCGATAACGATCGCGGTCCAGAACCAGGCAACGCCATCGTTCCCGTTCATCCATTCGAAGTAGATGGCGATGGGAATAGTGCGGGTGATGCCCAGATAGTTGCCTGCCAAGAACAACGTTGCGCCGAATTCACCAAGTGCACGTGCGAATGCGAGCGCGGTTCCGGCGGCAATGCTGCTCCAGGAAAGGGGGAGCATCAATTTCAGGAAGATGCGTGTATTGCTCCATCCCAAGGTGCGAGCTGCATCGAGCATATTGGTATCGAGGTTTTCAAAAGCACCCAGGGCACTTCGATACATCAAGGGGAATGCAACCACTACTGCGGCAATAACCGTTGCGGGCCAGCTGAAGATAAGGGGAAATCCGATATCGATGAAGAAGCTGCCAAAGGCGGTATTCCTGCCGCATAGATACAGCAAGATGAAGCCACATACAGTCGGGGGAAGCACCATGGGGATGGTGAATATGCTGTCGGCGATATTCTTTGCCTTTTGCGAAAGATGAAGACACCAATATGCAGCCAGCAGGCCAAGGACGAAGATGAAAACGATGGCAACGCCAGTAGTTTTAAGGGTTACCCACAGGGGACTCCAGTCAAGTTCTGAGAGAAATTTGCCCGCTGCGGCAATTCCTGTGGCCCCTTCGTTCACGGTAACCTCATTTGCTGGGGCCGGTCGACCGAAATCGGCAAATGAGGGTTTGAAGTAGTTTGGGTTGTCACTGTCGGTGAGGTCGGAGCCATCGGTGCCTATAACGCTAGCATACACAGTTCCATTTATTTCTTGATCGAATGAGAAGCGGATGTTGCCGATTTCGTAGGTTGGGTTGCTCGTGAAGTGCCAGGTACCGATTCGGGAAAGGGGAATCGAGCCCGCTGCCGTTTTGCCATCGAGCGCACAGAGGTAGCTTTTTAAGAGTTTTATATCATTCTCGTCGTCGATATCGATGCCAAGAGTCTGTGCTGCTTGGGCGGGAACGTAAGCAACTGCATAGGATTCGGAGGCAATAAGCTGAAAGAATTCGCCTGTCTCGTTTCCAACTAAATACGAGTAACCGTAATACGTTCCATCGATAGCTCGATTCGACCCTTTTTGGGCACGTGCGAAATCGCAGACTGCGTAGGAGGTGCCCTCAATCGATGCGCTGGTTGCATCTTCCGATACGCTAACTTTAGTCGATTCTCCGTTTTCAGAGGAAGAAGCCTGGGAATTGGTAGTTTTGGGGGCTTGGGGAGTGTCAACATCGCCCAAAGCCTCATCGGCAAATGCCTTGCAAGGGAACAACGCCGTCGTCAAAACCAGTATCAGCATGAATAAGCAGGTGGCGCTTGCCGTGCCTCGTTTTGTATTCATGGAAGGTCCTTATCTGAAAAGGTAGCGTATCGAAAAATGGGAGATGGGCGTTGCTGCGCGCCCATCTCTAGAAACTAGCGAAGTTGAAGTGGTTGTTTGCGGATTACGCCAACTCGAAGCCCCACTTCTGCCAGATTGCCTGAGCCTTTTCGCTGTTTATGCACCAGTCAAGGAATTCCTTGGTGGCGTCAACGTTCTTGCAATCCTTAGTGATAGCGCCAGGATACACGATGTTCTTGTGGGTGTCGCCAGGTACGGTGCCAACAATCTCTACGCCACCAAAGCGATAGACGTCGGAGGTGTATACAAAGGCAATATCAACATCGCCAGACTGAGCATGCTTGCAAACGTTGCCAACAGAGGTGTCGGTTACAACCTTGTAGTCGGAGCCGTAAGAGCCGCCCTTACCGGAGATTTCCTTGCCGGTTTTGCCTGCGTCATCACCAGCGGGGGTGTAAACGCCAACGGTGGAAAGGGACTGTGCTGCATAGTTGCCTGCTGGAACAGAGTCATCGCCAACGCAGATGGAGTACTTGCCGGCGGCAATGTCCTCAAGCGTTATATCGGAGAGACCAGAGCCTTCCTTAGAAACCATAACCAGATCATTCTTGAACAGGTCAACGCGGGTTCCTTCGTCAACATAACCTTCCTTGACGGCGGTATCCATGGAACCCTTGGATGCAGAAATCAAAAGATCGGCATAGGATCCTGCACTGAGCATCTCGTTCAGCTCGCCTGAAGCCTTGTACTGGGTGTCGGCGAAGGATACATTGCTATGACCGTCCTCAATGTAAGCTTGTTGAGCTTCTTCCATTGCCTTCGAAAGAGAGTTGGCGGCAAATACCTGAAGCTGAACGTCCTCTTTCCTTTGCTCTTGTTGGCAACCGGTAAGAGCTACAGCAACCAACGCGCAGCAAGCGAAAGCCGCAAATGCGGTGGCGAGTCTTTTCGCCTTTTGGGTGACAGTCATGGGGGAGTCCTCTCAACTCGGGGCGTGGTTTTGTCCTTTCGCGAGAATAAATGCAAAATCCCTTGTTTGGTTTGGGAAAATAGTCGAAACGATTGTGAAGTGTCGATTCCGAGAGGTAAACGGTATGCGCAGCGATGAAGTATCGGCAGACATCAAAGTTTTCATAAGTTCAAAGAGCCAAGCGCGCCACAGCCCCGGGCTTGGGCATGGCGTTGTGGAATTGTGTGAGCGGGTTGAACGGTTGGGCTCTCTGAATAAAGCTGCAGCAGATATGGGCATGGCCTACAGTAAGGCATGGCGTATTGTTAAGCAGGCTGAAGAGGGTCTTGACGTGGCTTTATTCCTTCGCCAAGGTGCCCGTGGTTCTTGTTTGACCGAAGAAGCCAAAGCGCTAATCGAGTTGTTTCGCAAAGTGGAGCGCGAAACGAACGCCTGCGCCAATCGGGTGCTTCGTGAGTCTTTGGACGATTTGGTTGACAAAGGTGTTCTTTCCCATGCTTCGGCCCCTGATTTGGAAAAGAAAGCCACACCTGAGCTTATTGCGCAGGTGCGTGCGTTGGGGCTTTAGGTATCCCTCTTCATTGTTTATTTGGCTGATAGCTTGATATGGCGAAATTACCAGGTAGCCGTTTACCGCTTATAGCCAACCGTTTACTGAGGGTCTTTTCGGTAAGCGGAAAAGCCGTTTTCTTGCTGCTTTTTTGAATCGGTATTTTTAAGGCAGCTCTTAGCTATACATGCGGTATAGAACCTCTGCTTGAGCAAGCTCTTGGGGCGTATTCACGTTGGCAAAGGGATCAATCGATCCAGGCTTGCGCATGAGCTCGGCGTTGAATCGAGTGCAGTCGATTGACTCGATCAAATCACGCATGCGTTTTGACCCTTGCGAAGTGATGGTCTCCAGAATAGGCTGGCACGTGCTTTTGCGATACACCGCTGCAAATGGTTCGTAATTCCCGTTATTGAATGGCACTACCGCATCGCTTCCATTTGCCTGCATCGCAAGAGCCTCGCGGGTAAGAATTTGTGGCGAAAAGGCAATCATGTCGCAAGCAACAACGCCAACGGCATCGTTGGAGCTCGCCTCAATTGCGGTAAGGAGTCCAGGTAGGGCCCCTCGTTCTTCCATGACATCGCTGACAAGGCGGAGCTTGGGGTGCCGCTCAAGGAGATAACGCAGCTCTGGTTCTTCGTTGGTTGTGACGATGAGCTCGTCGGCAAATGAGGCAACTACTTCCAGCATATGCTCGATTAGAGGGCGTCCCAAAAAGGGGGTCAATGCCTTTGATTGTCCCATTCGTTTCGATTCGCCGCCTGCCTGAATGGCAATGGTAAGCAGCGCACGCGTATATCGTTTTCGCAAAAACGCTGCAATAGCTTCAATGTCCTCGAAACCGAACACCTCGACAGCGGTTTTGCGGGCAATTTGCTCAACGGCCGGCATGTCGGTAACGATGGCGGCTGGTATTGCGGGCCGGTCGGGTGTTTCGTCGTCAGACCGTGAGGGTTCTGTGCTGGACAAGCGATCGATGAGAGCTTCTGCGGCTATTTGATCTTTTGAATTTTCTGCTCGAAGCAGTTCGATGGTTGGCAATCCTATGCCGCGAAACCCTTCCACGAGCACCAAATCGTAGTTAGGCATAAGTTCTAATGCTTCGGAGCAGGAAATTTCCTGGGCTAGGTCGCATGTGAATGCCAAGCGTTTACTTGAAAGGATCGCGGTGGCTTTTGACCCAGCGGCACGATGACGGTATGAGTCTTTCCCTGGAATGTCGATTTCAAACTCAGGGTGTCCGTGGTGCTTCATGGTGCCAATAGCAAGTCCCTGGCGAGTAAGCTCGGTTATGATTTTTTCCAACAGGGTTGTTTTCCCTGAATTCTGCCTTCCCACGAAAGAAACGGCAGGGCTCGGTCGATAAGGCTTATGGGGTAGAGGTTCGTAGATCATGCCATTCCTTGTGTTTGCTTTAGGCTGCTCAGCATGGCAAGTGTAGGGCATCATGTGGGTTTTCGGCATCCGCAATATATGAGTGGTTTGGGTGGGGCGTGTAGGCAAATTCTTTTCGCCGTGAATAGGCATCCGTTAGCCCAGCTGATTCTGCCGAAGGAAGGTTGAGCGACATGCTTATTGCACAGTCGTCACTACTATTGGAGCGTTACTTGTTGGCGTTCGAGGAGGCATCAATGGTTTGCATCACATCCATCAACATTTCTGCTCGCAAAGGAGTTCGGAAAACACCTGTTGGTGATGCTCCTCAGGTTGTCCTTGTCGATGATGGGCTGGAAAACGATGCTCATGCAGGAAAGTGGCACCGTCAGGTTTCGTTTTTGGCAGAAGCATCCCTTGCGAAAGCTCGTGATATGGGTTTAGAGGTTGGTCCTGGCGATTTTGCGGAAAACTTTACAACCAAGGGAATCGATCTGCTTGATTTGCCTTTGGGTACGCAGCTCCGTTTGGGGAAAGATGTGCTGGTAGAAATCAGCCAGATCGGTAAAGTGTGCCATACCCGTTGTGCCATTTACCATTTGGCGGGCGATTGCATCTTCCCCCGCGAGGGCATTTTTGGTGTGGTGCTGCATGGTGGTGTTGTTTCGGCTGGTGATGCCATTGAGGTGGTAAGGCGTGGTGACGGCACGTGCACACATACTCCACCCGAGGCGTTAGCCGAAGTGGAAGCAGCACGAAAGGCAGGCACCCTATGAGCAGTGAAATGCAAGACTTCTCTATAAGTGAGAGGAATCAAAGCTCCTATCGCGAAGCTTATCTAGATAACGCAGCCACAACCAAACCGCGCCCCGAAGTGGTGCAGGTTATGATGCGGGAACTTCGGAACTACGGCAACGCGTCATCTGTTCATGCGCTGGGCAAGAAGGCAAAGCGCGTGTTGGAAGATAGTCGCGCTGTTGTTGCAGCAGCTTTGGGCGCTGAGTCCGACGAGGTTTTTTTCACATCGGGCGGAACCGAATCGAACAACCTTGCCATTCGCGGTTCGGTCATGGCGCGCGGAATCGGCGCGGGTCGAATCATAACTTCTGCTTTGGAGCATCCTTCGGTAACGCGATCGGTGCGCGGTCTTAAGCGAGAGGGCGATTGCTGCGTTTCTTACGTTGAGGCTGTTCATGGCAATTTTGATCTAGAAGCATGCGCGCGTTTTCTTCAGGAACCAACAACATTGGTAACGGTAATGTCGGTGCAGAACGAGCTTGGGTATCGGCTTCCTATCCCTGAAATCGTCAAGCTGCGCAATGAATATGCTCCTAATGCATTGGTGCACACCGATGCTGTTCAGGCTTTTGGCAAAATCGATGTTCCTGTACATGAGTGGGGTGTTGATTTAGCTTCCCTTTCTGCTCATAAGATTGGGGGCCCGAAGGGTATTGGCGCATTGTTCGTGAAGCGTGGGACGAATATGTTCACCACGGCGTTTGGGGGTGGGCAAGAACGCGGCCTTCGTTCAGGAACTGAGCCCGTTTACCTCGCCGCCGGTTTTGCCGAAGCGGTTCGCTGTGCATTTTCTGACAGGCAGGCTGAAGAAATGCGCGTTCGCGGATTGTGGGACCATTTACGCATGCGGGTTAACGCAGAGATTCCTGATGCGGTAGTCAATTCTCGTGAAGATGGGTCGCCTTATCTGTTCAATTTCAGCGTTCCCGGTATGAAAAACCAGGTGGCCCTCCGTTATTTGAGCGATCACGGCGTCTATGTTTCCAAGGCTTCTGCGTGTGAGTCAAACATCAATACCGTTCCAGTTGGCACATGGCGTCATAAGCATCCGCTTTCGCTCCAGGCGGCTGGCATTCCCCTTGCAATGGGCAAGCGCACGCTGCGTGTCAGCTTCGGTTACGATTCATGCAAAGACGATGTCGATCAATTCGTGGATACCCTGAAAGCGTATCTTGCTAGCTGTTAGAACATCGCCGTTTTGTTTGCGTTAAAGATCGTCAGTGTTAGCTTTTTCTTACGCTTGGTGTTGTTAACCTGCGGTAACCGAATTCGGTGTTAAGGTGTGGTGAATCGCTCACGTAGGTGGGCGATTCTTTTTGCCTTTAAGCGTCTAACCTTGAGTGGCGTTATTTGATGGAAGAAGTTGAGCGTTATGAATAGTGGGTCTTATCAGACATCGAGAATGGCCGAAGTGCGTCATGTTCTGTGGATTGTCCTTCTGCTTAATATGCTGGTTGCGCTTGCGAAGTTCTTCTATGGCTTGGCCACCAATTCTCATTCTATGCAGGCTGACGGTATCCACTCGGTGTTCGACTCCATGGGTAATGTGGTTGGCTTGGTTGGGATCACGCTTGCCCTTCGTCCTGCAGATGAGGGCCACCCTTACGGGCACTTTAAGTTCGAGACATATGCGAGCATGGTTATTGGCATTTTGCTCATAGTTGCCGCGTTTGAGGTTGGATCAAGCGCTATCAGCGCGCTAATTTCGGGTGACCACAATGCTTCCGTTACGGTGGTTTCCTATGTGGTCATGGTAGGCACGCTGTGTATCAATATTGGGGTTACAACCTATGAGCGAAGGGTCGGTAAGCGTTTGAACAGCGATATCTTGCTTGCAGATGCAAGCCATACGCTTTCCGATGCCATGGTTTCCATTGGCGTCATTGTTGGTCTTGTGCTGATCCAACTCGGCTTCGCTATTGCCGACTCCGTTATGGCTTTAGTCGTCATGGTCGCTATTTTATATACTGCATTCGACGTGTTCCGTTCTGCTTTTCAGACTCTTTCCGATAAGGCTCGAATCCCCGAAGAGGAAGTTCGCAAGGTCGTGGAAGACATCGCAGGCGTTCGGAATGCGCATCGCATTCGCACACGTGGCACACAGGGCGATGTATATGCCGATTTGCATGTGCTGGTTGATCCGAGCATGACCGTTGCTGCTTCGCATGAGCTTGCTGATCGTATCGAATCCGAGATCGTCCATAAGTTCCCGCAGGTAAAGGACATTCTTGTCCACATCGAGCCCGATGACGCCTATCATCGAGCGGAGAGTCATACGGAATAACAGTTCCATTTATGAAAAAAACGAACCTAGACAGTTGACGCAAAGTGGTGTTCTGGTAATATACAAGCTCGCTGAAGCAGTTCGGCATTTTCGGGCGATTAGCTCAGGGGGAGAGCGCCACCTTGACACGGTGGAGGTCACTGGTTCGATCCCAGTATCGCCCACCACTTGCACACAGGCCAGAGGCTTAAAGCCCCTGGCCTGTTTTCATTTGCACAGCTTTTACTGGGGAAGGGAAGAAGCATGCACACCAACATATCGCTCCAACAGCTTCGTTACATTATTGAAGTCGCTGAATGCGGCTCCATCAACGCAGCGAGCCAGCAGCTCTATGTTTCCCAACCCACGCTTTCAACCACCATTAAAGACACCGAGCAGGAACTGGGAATCTCCATCTTCAACCGCACGAACCGTGGCATTACCCTTACAAATGAGGGTACTGAATTCATTGGCTACGCTCGACAGATCCTTCAACAGTTTGATTTGTTCGAGGCACGTTATTCCAACTCGAACAGTGCCGCCAAGGGTAGGCTTTGTGTTTCTTCCCAGCATTACGCCTTCTGCGTCCATGCATTTGTCGATTTGGCTGAGGAGTGCGACGAAGAGGAGTATAACTTTTCCTTGCGTGAGACGCGCACAGCTGAAGTGATTGATGACGTTAAAGAATTCCGCAGCGAGATCGGTGTTTTGTACCTGAGCGAGTTCAATCGTAAGGTGCTCACTAAGGCTTTTTCCGATGCGGGGTTAACTTTTACGCCGCTGTTTGAAGCACACCCGCATGTGTTCGTCGGCTCGGACCATCCTCTTGCTGGTCGAGCAAGCTTGAAGCCCGAAGACTTGGAAGAGTATCCTCGTTATTCGTTCGAGCAGGGCAGCAACAATTCTTTCTTTTTTGCGGAAGAGCCGTTGAGCCATCTGCCTCACAGCCAGAACATTACCTATTACGACCGCGGTACCTTGACCATTCTCCTTAATCGGCACAACGGCTATACCATTTCAACGGGTGTTCTCTCCGGTGAAATGGGGCAGAGCATCTGCTCCATCCCTCTTGAGGTTGATGAAAGCATGACGGTTGGCTATCTGTATCATGCCGAGCGTCCGTTCTCTCCTTTAGCGCAGCGTTACATTGATAAGCTTCGTGCCTACATTGAAGATAACCCCACGGTAACCACGTACTATCCAGTTGATTGATAGGTTTCTCTCTTTTTGTGCAGTTAATGGTCCGCGCTTTCTGTTGGACTGCTGGTAGGGCCTACAGTTTTATAGGAGTTGAATAGTTATTCCTTTCGCCGATAAATAGATGCCGTTGCCGTCGGATGGCATCGAAAACAAGTACAGTGTTCGCAAGTGCCTTCCCCTCGGGGAGGGCGTTTTTGCTTGCTGGATGTTGAGCTATTTGGTGCGGTTATCGGCTATAGTTCGTTGCTCCTGTTCGGAGCTTTATAAGTCGAAATTCGCGATGCCGTACAGGGAAGGGGGATGCGTGTCTGCGCTATCTATTGAGCCCAAGGCGGCAGCCGATGCGAAGGTGGAATCTTATTTAAAGCGATTCGAGCGAAGGGTTGAGGCTGCACCTCCTGGTCAGTGCCCGCTGATCACCGTTGCATCTTATCTTGAGACTGGCGCAAACCAAACGTGTGGGAAATGCGTTCCTTGCCGTGATGGCTTGCCAAAGCTATCTGAGCTGATGCGGGAATTGGCAAACTGCCAGGCAAGCAACGAAACACTGGAAACTTTGCGTGCGCTCGCTCAGATGATTCGCGATGCATCGGATTGCGCGGTGGGGTACGAAGCTGCCCAGGAAACGCTTGATGCGCTCGATATTTTTTCCGAAGAGGTCGAAGCTCATCTGGTTGGGCATAGTTGTACCCAGGGCATGGGCCAAAGCGTTCCTTGCGAAACTCTATGCCCGGCTCACGTTAACGTGCCGGGCTACATTGCCCTTGTTGGTGAGGGGCGCTATGCCGACGCTATCAAACTTATCCGCAAAGACAATCCATTCCCTACGGCATGTGCACTGGTGTGCGAGCATCCTTGCGAAAAACGCTGCCGTCGTATTCTCATCGATGCGCCGCTGAATATCCGCGGTATCAAAAAAATGGCAGTCGATCAGGTTGCTGCGGATTCTGTTTCCACGCCCGGACGCTTGCCCGATTCCGGTAAGCGAATTGCAGTTGTTGGGGGGTGGCCCTTCCGGTCTTACCTGCGCCTATTATGCGGCACTGATGGGGCATTCCGTAACGGTGTTTGAGGCGAATCACTCGCTGGGCGGTATGATGCTATGGCATTCCTGCATATCGTTTTCCTCGCGAACGTTTGGATGAAGATATCCGCGCCATTCTTTCCGTGGATAATATCGAAGTGAAATGCGACGTGCGCATCGATGCCGTTGCTATGGCTGAAATCAACAATGAATTCGATGCAGTGTACGTTGCCATTGGCGCTCAATTGGGAAAAACGCTAAAACTAGAAAACGGTGATGCCGAAGGTGTTGTGTCTGCGGTTGACTTGTTGCAGAAAATTGGCGATGGAGATTACCCCGATTTCTCAGGTAAGAAAGTTGTTGTGGTCGGCGGTGGCAATGTTGCTATGGATTGCGCGCGAACCTCGGTTCGTGCTGGCGCATCGGAGGTTACGGTTGCGTATCGTCGTAGGCAATCGGATATGACAGCTTTGGTTGAAGAAGTGGAAGCCGCC
>FR884643.1:35387-52880 GCA_000436075.1 Eggerthella sp. CAG:209
AACCCGCCGTTGCCGAAGGTGTCGAGATGGCCGTGCTTGAAGCCCCTGCTCGTGTTGAGGTCGATGAATCGGGGCACTGCACTGCACTTATCACGCAACCGCAGATGATTGGTGCGGTTAAACGAGGCCGACCTGCACCCGTTGCTGCCAATAAGCCCGAACGCCGCATGGAAGCTGACGTAATTCTCATTGCGGTTGGGCGGGATATCGACGTAGATCCTTTTGCTGATTTCGGTATGCAGGCGGAACGCGGCAGCTTTGTTGCCAATGGGCAACTTGAATCTCCTAATTTGCCTGGAATCTATGTGGGCGGTGATTGTCAAAGTGGCCCCGCAACGGTGATTAAAGCCATCGGTGCGGGCAAGGTCGCCGCGCGCAATATCGATGAGTACTTTGGCTACCATCACACTCTTCCTTGCGATGTTGCGCTCCCTGAGCCCAAGCAGAATGATCGAACGCCAAAAGGACGTGTCGAAATCGCAGAGCGCCCTGCTCGCGAGCGCAAGAATGATTTCCTAGGAGTTGAGTATGGTATGAGCCTGGAGGAAGCAGAACAGGAGTGCGGACGCTGCCTACGTTGCGATTGCTTTGGTGCTGGCTGCCAGGTTGATGGGAGGTTCCAGTATGTCTAACGTATGCGCAAGCTCTTCTCTGGCTGCCGATGAGCAGGCTATTTCGCTCATTGTTGACGGCGTTTCGGTTTCGGTGCCCAAGGGCGCAACGATTCTTGACGCTGCTGAAAAAGCTGGCTCCCACATTCCTACGCTTTGCTTCTTAAAAGAACGCAGTGCCATCTCTTCGTGTCGTATTTGCATGGTTGAGGTCGAGGGCGAAGATGCTCCTGTTCCTGCCTGTTCCACCGTTGCAAAAGAGGACATGGTCATAACTACCGCCTCGGAACGTTTGGTTGCCTATCGTAAGTTGGCCATGGACCTGATTCTTTCCGATCATGGCCTTGATTCCACCAACTATTGCTTCAGCTGCAATAAGAACGGCGCATGTGAGCTGCAGGCGGTGGCCCGAGAGGTTGGGGTGCAGCACCCCTCGTTTGGGGGTGTGGGAAAACGCAAGCCGGTGTTCGATTCGAACCCCTTCATTTCGTTCGATCCTAATCTTTGTATTCGCTGCCAACGCTGTGTGGGCGCATGCAATTCCGCTGCAGGCAATCATTCGCTTCATGCTGCAAAACGTGGTTTGCGGACATCAATTGAGGCGCCTTTTGGTCCCAACTGGAAAACCTCAGGGTGCGAATC
Organism: Eggerthella sp. CAG:209; assembly: GCA_000436075.1. Lineage (GTDB taxonomy): Bacteria > Actinomycetota > Coriobacteriia > Coriobacteriales > Eggerthellaceae > Anaerotardibacter. Next base: position 36,641 of record FR884643.1, read on the forward strand.
GTGCGGCAACTGCGTGCAATCCTGTCCGACGGGCGCCCTTACCATGAAGCGTCGCGCAGAGTACCGGGAATGGGAAGTTGAACGCGTACTTACTACGTGCCCCCATTGCGCTACAGGATGTCAATACAATCTCATTGTGAAAAACGGCAGGATCGTTGATACTGAAGCGGTTGATGGGCCCTCAAATCATGGTTTGCTGTGTGTAAAGGGCCGCAGCGGTAGCTTCGATTTCGTTCATTCGGAGGAACGTCTTACTACGCCCCTTATCCGCAACAGCGAAACAGGGCAGCTTGAGCCCGCTACATGGGATGAAGCCCTTGATCTTGTTGCAGCTAAGATGGGTGCACTGCGTGATGAGTTTGGCGGTCAGGCCCTTGCTGCGTTTGCGTGTGCTCGCTCTGCCAATGAAGACATCTACATGCTTCAGAAAATGGCACGTACGGTGTTCAAGACGAACAACATCGATAACTGCGCCCGCGTTTGTCATGGCCCTTCGGTTGCCGGTTTGGCACATACCCTGGGTTCTGGCGCTATGACCAATCCCATTACCGACATCGCTCGGAACGCTGACGTAATCATGCTGGTTGGTTCGAACCCAGAGGAAGCCCATCCGGTTATTGGCATGCAGATCCGCCACGCGGTCGAAACGGGAACAAAGCTTATCGTGGTCGATCCGCGCAATATCGGCCTTTCCGCTAAAGCTGATATTCATCTGAAACTACATCCTGGCACCAATGTCGCGTTTGCCAATGGCGTTGCAAGGGTGCTTATTCACGAGGGCCTTATCGACGAGACGTTTATCGCAGAACGCTCTGAGGGTTTTGACGACTTCAAGGCGATGGTGGAAAAGTACACACCTGAATACGTAGCGGAAATCTGCGGCATCAATGCTTGCGATTTGATTGCTGCAGCAAAGCTGTATGGTGAAGCGGGTGCCGCTGCTATCGTGTACTGCCTTGGTGCTACCGAGCATACTAGTGGCACTGAAGGTGTAATGGCGTTGTCGAACTTGGCTATGATCACGGGCAATTTTGGAAAGCCAGTGACGGGTGCTAACCCTATCCGTGGGCAGAACAACGTGCAGGGCGCCTGTGATATGGGTGCGACCCCTGGCGATTTCCCTGGCTACCAGAAGCTCGCCAATGCCGAAGTGATGAAACGCTTCGAGGACCATTGGGGAGTTGAGATCCCCAAGTGGAAGGGCACTTATGCAACCGAGTGCTTCCCCAAGATGATCTCGGGAGATATCAAGGGATTGTTCATCTTCGGCGAGGACCCGGTACGAACCGACCCCGACACCAACCATGTTATCAAGGCTCTTGAAGCACTCGATTTCTTGGTGGTAGACGATCTGTTCTTAACTGAAACAGCCAAGTTCGCCGATGTTGTTCTTCCTGGTCGTAGTTATGCGGAAAAAGAAGGTACGTTCAGCAATACCGAACGTCGTGTTCAGCGTATTCGCACGGCGGTCACTATCCCTGGCACACGTCTCGATACCGACATCTTCATCGATTTGATGAATCGTATGGGATATGCCCAGCCGCAGCTTACAAGCGCTCAGATTATGGATGAAATTGCGGAGCTTACTCCAAGTTTCCATGGCATTAGCCATAAACGGCTTGATTCGGAAGAAGTTGCAGGTCGGGGCTTGCAGTGGCCTTGCCTCGACAAGGGCCATCCAGGTACGCCGATCATGCACGTGGGTGTCTTTACTCGTGGTTTGGGCATTTACTCACTGGCCGACTATATTCCTCCAGCAGAGCTGCCCGATGAAGAGTTCCCGCTTATGCTCACTACGGGTCGTATTTTGTATCACTACAACGCAACGGCTATGACGGATAAAACTCCTGGTTTGAACGAGATTTGCGGCCATTCGTTTATTGAGGTCAACTCGTTTGATGCCGAACGATTGGGCATTTCGGATGGCAGTAGGGTTTGCGTTGAAAGTCGTCGAGGAAGCATTGAATCGGTGGCACGCGTTTCGGACAAGACCAATCCTGGAGAAACGTGGATGCCGTTCCACTTCCAAGATGGTAATGCCAACTGGCTTACCGATGCAGCGCTTGATCGTATTTGCTCTACGCCTGAATACAAGGTGTGTGCGGTTCGGCTTTCCGCAGTGTAGCGCTGGCTTATAACTGGTTTTCGCTCTGTCGGCTTATGAACCGCATCTCCAAATTTGGATTGAGAAACGAAAGTCCAGGTTCGGGAGATGCGGTTCGGAGTCGGCGGGGCTTTTTAGTAGGCGCCTGCATGTTCGGAAGGGCGGCGGTTGATGCTTCTTGTATATCCAAAGGGGATGTGGAAATAAATAACGTACTGTTGTTTATTTTGGTGCGGAAGAGGACAATCGGCAGCGGAACATGGCAATTGAAGGGGAATGCGGCGTGAGCACTGCGGCGGAAAGCAAGAAAACCAACAGCATAGATATGCTTCATGGCCCCTTGGCTAAGAAAATCGTCCTGTTTTCCATTCCCCTTGCTATTACCAGCATTTTGCAACAGTTGCTGAACTCCACCGATGCGGTATTTGCCGGCCAGTGGCTGGGCGGTGATGCGCTGGCTGCTGTTGGTGGCGTTGCTCCAATTATCAGTTTGTTTGTCGCGGTGTTCGTTGGGCTGTCGGTTGGCGTAAACGTGGTAATCGCAGTCCATATCGGGCACGACGACATCGACAAAATCAAGGGTGCGGTACAGACCTCAGCCGCCGCCGCAGTGGTTTGTTCGCTTGTTTTGGCTGTTGCCGGTGTTCTTTCAACCGATTTTATTCTTGCTGCAGTGAATATGCCTGCTGAGGCGTGGGCTGAGGGAGCGCAGTACCTGCATGTCTACTTTATCGGCATCGTTTTCTTGGTTATATACAACTTCGGTTCTGCTGTGCTTCGAGCTAAGGGAGATACGCGTCGCCCCTTGTACGCCTTGGCGATTGCTGCAGTGCTCAATATTGCATTCGATTACGCTGCGGTAGAGTTTCTTTGCTTAGGCGTATTTGGCATTGCGGTAGGTACGGTTATCGCCGATGCCGTATGCGCTGCTGTTATTGTTTATTTCTTGCTTACCGAAGATGAATCTTACCGTCTGGAGCTTAAGAATTTTAGGGTTGTGGGAATCGATCTCAAAACCCTTATGCACATAGGCCTTCCTGCCGCCTTGCAGGGTGCGGTATTCGCTCTTTCCAACATTATTATCCAGGGCGAGATCAACGGCTTTGGCGCAGACGCAACTGCAGGTTCATCTGCGGCTATGAATTTCGAGTTCTACACCTACTTCTTCGTGAACGCCTTTTCCCAGGCCGCAGTTACCTTTATTGGCCAAAACTATGCGGCTGGCCAGTATAGGCGTTGCGACAAGGTCATGAAATTCTGCATGGCGGCATCGTTTGTTTCTACACTGGCATTAAGCTTGCTTTTCACTTTAGGTGGCGATCTGTTCTTGGGCATTTTCACCGCTGAAGCGGGAGCACTTTCGTTTGCCTATATTCGCTTGTGGCATGTGGAGCTGTTTGAGTTCATGCCGTGTTCGTATGAGGTCACGGCGAGCGGTATGCGTGGTATGGGTTGGTCGGTCCTGCCTACCATTGTGGTTATCGTAGGCTCATGTCTTTTGCGCATCGTGTACGTATTTACTTTGTTCCCGCTTATTCGTTCGTTTGAGAATCTGATGCTTATATACCCCGTAACGTGGATTGTGACAGGGGCAACCATGATTGCGCTTTACTTTTATGCCAGGAAAAAATCCTACGGAAGGTAGTGACGGTCGTGCATGCTAACCGTGTTCTCTCTATCGGTGCCGTGCGCTTATCCTGACGCTCATTAGGGCAATAGAGGCAACAACCAGCACAATGCCGAAGATGGCGGCAGGGGACAAATACTCGCCGAAGAACGCAACACTTATGATGGCGGTAGCAATCATTTCTACGGAAGCGATGATGGGGACTTTGCTCGTTTCCTTCATCTTCAAAATACCCTTGTAGTACAGCAGGTATGCCAGCGAAGTAGGAATCAAGGCCAGTAAAAATCCATAGGCTATGGTTGCGGCGTTGTACGATTCGGGACAGGTCCATGGTTGGAAGAGGATCAGAACAGAAATAGTGGCGAATAGGTAACTGTAAGCACTCATGACGTAGGTATTGGTGGCGCTTCCCGCAATGCGCGTGATTATCGCTGCCATTCCGTAAGTGAACCCCGATGCAACGCCACAGCTAACTCCAAGAACTGATAGCGTTTCCAGGTTAAGCTGGCCTCCCGTTGCAGCAAGCGAGCAACCCACCACATTGATGCAGAGGGCGATAACCTTTAAAAGGGAGATGCCCTCATGGAATATCAGCATTGAAAACACGGTGGTAAAAATAGGCGCGGTGTTTAGCAGTACCGCCGAAACGGCGATGCCGGCATTGGCGATGGCCATGGTATAGAACATGTTGTAGATACCGTTGGAAACAACGCCCAGTACAGCGCAGGCGACAAGGGTTCGCTTGTCGACTATCAGCGCTTTTGGTCCAAATTTTATAGCGGTGAATGCGGTCATGATAAGAAAAGCAAAGAGCATCCTGATAAAGCTTGTGCTCGCCGCTGTCGAGCCGTGCAATTCCATCATCTTAACCAATGGCCCAACAAGCCCCCACAATATGCCCGCAGACAGAATTTGCAGGATTGCTAAGGTCTCTTTGCCGAGGGGCAGCTGACTCACTGGTTTCCTCATTCCGTGGTGGCGATGCTTGCTGCTTTGGGAGGCAGCTATAGTGATTTGCTTTATTTAGATAAAGTGTAGCGGTAAAACGTGTTCAATCTCCTATACTCAAGTGCATTCTTTACCGTCGGTGCGTCGATTTGCTTGACTTTATGGGCGAATCGTCAGAAAGAGGGACTTTGATGGAAACCCCATCTCCTGTTGCGTCCACCCAACCTCCATCTGCAGAATGCGCTTTTCAATGCGCGGGAAGTGCCGTTGGCGGCCTTCCGTTGGCCGAGATTGATATTCCCGATAGCTTGCGGGGCGACCTAGCCCTGTTCCTTCGCCTGGAGCGAAAAGTGCTTGATGAGTACGATCCTGAAATCCGCAGTCTGTTCGATAGACTTCTGCAAAGCGTAATTGCTGCCAACGAGGGAGATCCGGGTAGCGCTGCGAGTGATGAACCCGTTGACGAGCAGGGGATCCCGCTCCCTTCAACTGAGGGGAACAAAGCATTTCGCGAAGCGGTTGATCTTCTCGACATGCTTCCTATTGAACGCGCTCAGGTGGTGGTGCGAGCATTCACCTCGTTCTTTCATCTGGCTAATCTATCTGAGGAAAATTATCGCGTTAAGACGTTGCGTGAGCGTGGCCGTGAGCCCTTGGGGCAAATGGAAACCGACCCGACCAATGAACTTACCGTTGCCTATCGTCAGCTGGTAGATGAAATGGGTGTGGGTCGTGCCACCGAATTGCTGAATCGTTTGGAGTTCCACCCAGTGTTTACGGCTCATCCCACCGAAGCGCGCCGCAAAGCGGTTGAAGGAAAAATCCGTCGTATTGCATTGCTGTTAGCGGAACGTCCTTATATGGGCGGTTCTGATTTAGCGGAAAATGAGCGTCATCTGCTTCAGGAAATCGATGCATTGGTGCGCACTTCGCCCATTTCAGTGAAGAAGCCTACCCCCGTAGAGGAAGCGGACACCATTATCGATGTGTTCGACAACACGCTCTTCACCACTATTCCTAAGATTTACCGTCGATTCGATGATTGGGTTCTTGGAGAAAAGGCAGGTCGCGTTAAGCCGGTTTGCCCGCCGTTTTTCCGCTTGGGAAGCTGGATCGGGTCCGATCGCGATGGTAACCCGAACGTAACTGCAAAGGTAAGCCGTCAGGTAGCTGCTAAGTTTTCCGCCCATATGGTTTCCGCTTTGGCGGAGGCATGCCGCACGGTAGGGCGTAACCTGACTTTAGAATCGGGCTACACTTCGCCTTCGGCCGAGCTTTTGAATCTCTGGAATCATCAGGTTGAAATGAGCGAGGAGTTAACCGGTCGGGCCGAGGTCATATCCGCTTCTGAGCCGCATCGCGCGGTAATGCTCGTCATGGCAGCGCGTCTTGATGCTACCGTTACGCGTAATGCTGACACGATGTATCGTTGTGTTGAAGATTTTTTAGTTGACCTTCGGGTAGTGCAGCGTTCACTCGTTGAAGCAGGCGCAGTGCGTGCGGCGTATGGTCCCGTGCAAACGCTTATGTGGCAGGCGGAGACGTTTGGTTTCCATATGGTGGAAATGGAGTTCCGTCAGCATTCAGTGGTTCATGAGCGTGCGTTGGCTGATATTCGCGAAAACGGGATCCATGGAAACTTGCAGCCTATGACCCGCGAGGTTCTTGATACGTTCCGTGCCATCGGTTCTATCCAACGTCGTTACGGCAAGAAGATGGCCCACCGTTACATTATTTCGTTCACGAAAAGCGCTCAGCATGTTGCCGATGTATACGAGCTGGCGCAGCTCGCTTTCGCCCATGCCGAAGATGTGCCGGATTTGGATGTTATCCCCCTGTTTGAGCAGCTGGAGGATTTGGAGGGCTGTGTTGAGGTTCTGGATAAGATGCTGGAGCTTCCTGCGGTGCAGCGCCGCCTGGCCCAAACCAATCGCAAGATGGAAGTGATGTTGGGGTATTCGGATTCATCGAAAGACGCCGGTCCGACTACGGCAACGCTGGCATTGCATTCAGCTCAGGGCCGTATTGCCCAATGGGCGGAGCGCAATCGTATCGACCTTGTCATGATGCATGGTCGTGGTGGTGCGGTCGGCCGTGGCGGTGGACCTGCTAACCGTGCGGTCTTGGCGCAACCGAAGGGCTCGGTGAACTGCTGCTTTAAGGTTACCGAGCAGGGTGAGGTAATTTTTGCCCGCTACGGGAATCCTGTTCTTGCCCAGCGTCATGTGGAAAGCGTGGCGGCGGCGACGTTGTTAAGCTCGGCTCCCTCAATTGAGCATACCAACACTCAGATGACCAGCGAATTTGCTGGCGTTGCTAAAGAGCTGGATGATGCTGCCCACAAGAGCTACCTCGATTTGCTGAATACGGATGATTTCACCCCGTGGTTCGCTACGGTAACACCCCTTGCTGAGGTCGGTTTGCTTCCTATTGGCAGCCGTCCGGCCAAGCGCGGTCTCGGTGCTAAATCCCTCGATGACTTGCGAACCATTCCCTGGGTGTTCTCCTGGTCCCAAGCGCGCATCAATTTGGCTGCGTGGTATGGCTTCGGTACCGCCTGTGAAAGGCTGGACGATATCGAGCAGCTCCGTCGCGCCTATCGCGAGTGGCCCCTGTTTGCCACCTTTATCGACAACCTTGAAATGTCTATCGCTAAAACAGACCAGCGTATTGCGAAGATGTACTTGTGCTTGAGCGATAGGCGCGATCTTTCCGAAAAGGTATTCGATGAAATGCAGCTGACTCGTAAATGGGTGCTTTCCATTACTGGCAGCGAATGGCCCTTGGCCCAGCGACGAGTGTTGGGGCGTGCTGTTCGTGTGCGCAATCCCTATATTGACGTTCTTTCACTTGCTCAGGTTCGTGCCCTGCGTGCTATTCGCATTCGCGGCGAGGAAATGGCAGCTAAGGAAAAGGCGGATTATCTCGCGCTGATTCTTTCTACCGTTACAGGTGTTTCCGCCGGTCTGCAGAATACTGGGTAAAGAGCAGTTGCCCTTTTGCGTTGAAATGCTGAACGGCAACTAAACGGTAGATAGCAAGAAGCTAGTAGCAAGTGTGTATTCCGTCTTTCGAGAAGATAAGGAGTGAGTCATGCAGGTAGATTTCGATTCCATCCAACCTGAAACCATTGAGCATTTTAAGGGTGGGGAAGGCTCCGTTACTACTCAAGCGTACGTTGACGGAAACAATCGGATTATGAGGGCAACAGTGCATCCGCATTCTTCCATCGGTTGGCATCAGCACAGTGGCAATTCAGAGATCGTGTACGTTATGTCTGGTGTTGGCAAAGTGGTAGTTGAGGGCGGCGAAGAGCCTTTAGCTCCTGGCATATGCCATTACTGTGCGGAGGGGCAGTTTCATTCTGTGGTGAATCCTAATGAGGAGGATTTAGTCGTGTTTGCTGTGGTTCCCCAGCACGGCTCTCTGTAGCTTCTGGCGCTATTTGGAACGCTCTATTAATTTGCGATATACGTGCTCTACCATCCAAGGCTCGGTTGACGCGGTAAGGGCTTCGTCGAACGTGAGCCAACGCACTCCAGAGTTTTCTTCGGGGGCTATGCGTAGCGTGTCTTTTTCATTTGCCTCGAACAGGTAGGTTGCATTGAGGTGCAAATGGGAGGGGACATATGCTCCGCGTTTCCAGTGCCCGTCAACGGTAAGCGTTTCGCAGGAAAGAAGGCCTGAGTGTGCCATTTTGGCGCTGCTCAGGCCTGCTTCTTCTTCGAGCTCTTTTGCGGCAACGAGCGAAAGGTCGTGTATGCCATCAGCGTGGCCTCCAATCCATGACCACGATTGATAGATGTTGTGATATATCATCAGCGTTTTTGTACGGAGGGGGTTTACGACCCAGGCTGATGCGGTAAAGTGCGCCGGCCATGCTCGATTGTAGGCCTCTTCGCGATGAGCGGCTTCGAGAAGTAGTGCGTAGTCGGCTGCTTCTTCATCGTTCTTGGGCGTAAACGTTTTTAGATCCTCAATCAGAGTGGCCATAAATGGGTTCCTTTGCGGGCGTTGCGTTTCTCGGCTTTGATCCTATTATCGCCTCTGTAAATATGATGCGGCGCGTAAAATGTGTCACTGTCGGCGCGGAAGGCGCTTGATTGCTGTTGATTCCCCGATCGCGGCTGCTTTCATTGATTATCGGTATTGCGGAGCAAGTGGCAGCCTGGCAAAAACCTATATGTGACTGCGTATCGAACGACTGAAGAACCCCTTGTTTAATTGATTGATTGATGGACGCAATGCAAGGCTCCTGAGCTTCGAGGTCCTATTGCTTTTCTGAGCGATGTCTTGCGTGTTTTAATAGCAAATTGTTCCAGTGCAAGCTAGAAATTTGTCTCTCTTGTTCTGGGTAGGCATTTCAATATTCCCGTTCAAGCACTCTATTTATCGATTTGGCCAGTGTTTTTGTTGGCTCTTTTTATGATAAAAATTTCCGCATTTAACCAGTTCTGCATCTATTGGACGATACTCGCATCCTCTCTCACCATTACAAGTGTCATAAGAAAAGAAAGGGGGATTTCTTATATAAGCACTTGGAATCAAGGAGAGAGAAGGTGTAGAAATGGCAACTGAAGTTGAAGCAAGACTAGAGGCGCGAGCGGATAACCTTGCAGCTCTTGACAGAGAAGCTCTGAACAAAACAACGCATGGTATTGCTGCACGTATTGACAAAATGCCAGTAGGCAAGTGGCAGAAGAAACTCATGTGGCTCTTTGGCGGAGCAATCTTTATCGACTCGTTGGACAATTACGTTGGTGGCGGCATCCTTGCCCAGCTCATCAGCGAGGGTTGGTCTACTATCGATTTGAATGCATGGTTTACTTCTATGACCATGTTCGGCTATCTTATCGGTTCATTTTTATCTGGTTTCCTCGGGGATCGTTTTGGTCGAAGAAAAGCCCTTTTGATCAACATCATGATCTTTACGCTTGCAACGGTTGTTGCTGCATTTGCTCCTAACATGCAGTTTTTGATCGTTACTCGCTTCATCATGGGTATCGGATTGGGCGCAACAATGCCTGGCTCGTATGCAGCATTCCCAGAGTACTTACGACCTGAGATTCGTGGAAAGTATTCTGGATATATTGGCTTGATCGGCAATGTTTCCCCTCCGATTGGCGCACTTTTGACCATGCTAATTATCCCAGTTGTTGGTTGGCGACCCATTTTCATCCTGATTGCAGTTTGCGCTTTCATCATCTGGATTCTTATCTTCAAGCTTCTTGACGAATCGCCTCGCTGGTTAGCATCCAAGGGTCGCTACGACGAAGCAGATGCAGCACTTACCGCAGTAGAAGAGGCGTATCGCAAGGCAGGCAAGGTTGTTCCTGAACTTAACGATGAGCAGGTTCAAGAAATCATTGAAGCCGAAAAAGAGGTTAGTGGTGTTACCGAACTTCCATGGCGAGCACTGTTTAGTAAGAAGATGATCCGCCGCACGATTACGGTTAGCGTTGGTTTGATGGCAATGAACCTGGTCGTACAGACCATCGTTAACTGGACTCCTACTCTGTTTGTTATGCAGGGTGTTAGTGTTGGCAAGTCACTCTACATGACCGTTATTATGCTGATTGGCTGTCCTGTCGGTGTATTGCTCGAATCCCTCCTCGTTGACAAACATCCACGAAAGTGGGGCATGGTAGTACTCCTTATTGCGATTGCTATTGCTGGCTATATCTGGTCGATGCAGACTGACGAAATGGTCATCATGGTAACCGGTTTCGTCCTCTGCGCACTTACCTATTACTACGCGTTAGTTACGTGCTCTGCTTATCTTGGTGAGGTTTTCCCAACTCAGCTGCGCTTGCGTGGCGGCGGATTCGCAAACGCTATGGGTCGTATTGCGGCTATCGTGAGCCCTTCCATCATTGCTGGATGCTTCGCTGCCGCTAACCCGGCTGGTGCGGTATATACGTTTGTCGGAATTACCGTTTTCGTAATGGCTCTCATTATCGCAATCTGTGGTATTGAAACTCGTGGTCAGACTCTCGAGAAGATTAACGACGAGGTTATTAAGGACTTCCAGGAGCACTCCAAGAAGTAAGCGTTTGAAGATCTTGATTACTGTGAAGTTTTATCGGTTCAACGAGATGTTTGATCCCTTGAAGGGAGGATAGCTATGAAAGGACTAGAAGGACTCAAGGTAGTTGAGCTCACTAGCTATGTTGCGGGTCCAGCATGCCCTCGAATCTTGGCGGAAATGGGTGCGACGGTTTACAAGATTGAGCCTTTTGAGGGCGATGACTACCGCAACAACGCCAGTGGCTTCGGGATGTCGAAGACTGAAACCGACGATCCAGCCTTTGACCTAACCTCAACAAATAAAACCTTTGTTAGCATCAACTTGAAAACTGAAGGAGGGGCTGAGTTTCTGGACAAGCTCCTTAAAGAGGCCGATGTTCTCGTTACTAGCTTTAGAGATGGTGGCCTGAAACGGCTAGGTCTCGATTACGAAACTGCCTCGAAGAAGTACCCCTCGCTTGTTTGGGCACAGATGCGCGGCTATGGCTGGCGCGGTCCTGAAAAGGATTCTCGCGGATTCGACAATACCGCCTACAACGGTCGCGGCGGTGTCTTCGCCTCGTTGCCTCAGTCGGATAATTTCGCTCCAGTAAACATGCCTAATGGATTTGGCGATTTCCAATGCGCTCTTGCTTTGACTGCTGGAATTACCAGTGCCCTTTATCGCAGGGAGAAAACTGGAAAGGGCGATAAGGTAACTGTGAATTTGTATCACGTTGCATGTTGGGCTCAGCAGATTGGTCTCGCTTCAACGCAGTTTGGTGACAAGTGGCCGAAGTCGAGGAAGAGGGCTACAACTCCAACCAATAACACCTATATGGCAGGAGATGGAACTTGGTTTGTCATGTGCATGGGAAGCTCTTATACCTACTTCCCGCTCATTATGCAATTGCTCGAGCTTGATGAATTGCTTGAAGATGAGAAATTTGGCTCGCTCGAGATAATGAACAGCACTGGAGCAAACGTTGAGGCCATCAGGAGGATGGAGGAAGCTTTTGCTAAGCATGACTTTGCTTATTGGCAGAAGGTTTTCGATGAGAACTCGATTGCGTATCATCGCCTCTATCACTTTGAGGACATCTTGGTTGACGAAGAAGCTTACGACAACGACATCCTGAGGAAGCTTCCCTATGACGCTTTCGGGGAAAAAGCCTTAACAACTAGTCCTATTAGGCTCGAATCGGTTGGTGATCCGATTATCTACAGATCAAGGCCAATCGGTTACGACACGAAGAGCGTAATGGAAGAGTACGGTTACAGCGATGAAGAGATCGAGGCTCTGGTTCAGGGCGAGGCTGTAAAGGTTTACGACGGACCAGAACTAAAGGGTTGCGTTCTCGAGCCAAGCTACGGACCTGACTCAATCATCTAATCGATTTAAAGGAAGCGACACGTCATGAATTCGTCTAAAACACTATTCCGCCCCATTGCAATTGGGGATGTGGAAATCAAAAACCGGTTCGTAATGCTTCCGATGACCACTATGTTCGCTGACAACTACTACATCACTGATGCAATGGTAGATTTTTACGAGCAGCGTGCAAAGGGGGGGACGGGTTTAATTGAAATTGGATCCGTCTATGTAAGCGATCTTTTTGATACCGAACCGAAGTACTACACGACTTCAGGTGCCGCAGGAGCCTGGGATGACTCGTTCATCCCAGGCTGGGAAAAACTCGCCGATGCCTGTCATAGGCACGGAGCTAAAGTGGCTGGACAACTTCAGCTTTGCTACGAGTGGAGACCTGACGCATCGAAGAAATTGAAGGTTTATGCGCCCTCGATAGACGTCGTCTCTGGGCCTTTTGCGGGAATGCCTGAAGCGGAATTCACAAAAGAAGAACTCAAGATCCTAGTTAACCAATATGCCGATGCCGCAAAGCGGCTGGAAAAAGCTGGCGTTGATATCATTGAAATCCACGCAGGAATCGGATATATGGTTATGAGATTTCTCTCGAAGTACTCAAACCATCGTGATGATGAGTACGGTGGATCTGCCGAAAATAGGGCTCGCCTCTTAACCGAGATCATAGATGCTGTTCATGAAAGCTGCCCTGGTATCCCGATCATTGTCCGTACTTCTGCCGATGATTTCATGCCTGGTGGGAGCAGGATCGAGGATTTACTTGAGATCGTTCCGATCGTAGAAAAGCATGGTATCGATGCTTGGAATGTGCAGGTTGGGTTCCATGAGGCGCCGAAACCAGTCGCAAACTTCTTAGTGCCCGAAGGTGAATTTATCCACTTTGCAAAAGAAGTGAAGGAAGCTACCGATTTACCTGTTTATCCGGGAACGCGAATTACCTCTGAGAAAATGTGCGAAAAGGTAGTGGAAGAAGGCTATGGCGATCTTGTTGGAATGGCTCGCTCGCTGATTGCAGATCCAGAGTTTGTTAACAAGACGGAGGCTGGCAGAACGGATCTCATTCGTTCATGCATTGTGTGCAGTAGATGCCTTGATCACAGCCTTTTGGGTAAGCCCATTCAATGCTCGGTAAATGCTAATGTCACCAATCATGACATGGGTCTTCCGGAGAACAAACCTGCGCAAGCAAAAAAGCATGTTGCGATTGTTGGCTCTGGTCCCGCTGCTTTGGAAGCGGCGCGTGTGCTTGATATCAGGGGGCATAGGGTTACCTTGGTTGAAAAATCAGACAGGATCGCCGGGCTTTTGAACATGGCGCAAGTCCTCAATCCTTACCTCGAGCCTTATGTTGCCTATTGGAATGCTCTAATCGAAGAACATCCGAACATTGATATACGCCTCAACACCAAAGCAACCCCAGAATACCTGCGTTCGCTTAATCCCGACGAGGTTATCGTTGCTCCAGGTGGAAGGATCATAATGCTTGATGTTCCTGGGGTTAGCAACAAAAATGTCGTAAGCTCTCAGGACGTAAAGGATTTGGTGTCAGGCACCGTTCCGGAAGGGAAAGGGTTCCTTTGGTGGAGTGCCATGCAGGCTATCAAGACCCAAGGTGGAACTGTTCCTTTCATGAGAATGGGTCTTAAGATGCATACGCTTATTGGCAAGCGTCTCGTAATTGTGGGTGGCGGCTTTGCCGGGCTCGAATGTGCCAGCTCAATGGCAGAAGGTCGAGAGGTAACCCTTGTCGAAGAGTCTAAGAAGCTTGGCAACGGAATCGGGGTCGTTGACAGGAAACCGACTATCAACGCCTTGAAGGGCAAGGGCGTGAAAACACTTACATGTACCAAGGTGAAAGAAATCAAGAAAAACGGAATCTTGGTCGAGAATACCGAAACTCATGAGCAGACGCTCATAGAATGCGACACGATCCTGCTTGCACTTGGAGTCGAGGAAGACCATGCTTTGTTCGATGAAATCAAGTCTTCCTTCCCGCAAGCTCGACTTATTGGGGACGCAACTTGTCCAAAGGGGACGGTTACTAGGACATTGGAGGCAGTTAACGCTGGTTTCAGAACCGCTATGGAGATGTAAGGGCTGGGAAGTTTGCTGATTGGAGACTAGGAGAACTTACCCGACAGATGTTGAACAAAGACCGTCGTTCGAGTGGCAAGTTGGTATAAGCTACTTTCTTCAACAGTTGATCGGGGTTAGCGGCATCAGGAAAGCCTAGGCGTGTTTGCGCCTAGGCTTTTCATTGTCTTGAAACCGACTGGGGATGATGGTAGCAGAGGGGATTTGGGGCATGGTCGGATTGAGCTTGGGCGCGGCAACGTCGTCCTCTTGTCGTGATTTATCTGTTCCGGGAGACACAGTTTAAACTGAGGCTGATCCAAATAGGTGTTCGGTTGTGCGAGAGGTGTTTATTGGGTCTGAGGTGGTTTATTGATGGGTAATGGGATAGCCTACTTGGATTTGGTTTTGATATGTATCTATTGTTCGATGAGACTCAGTGGTGGGAGTTTTGCTTCGTATCTATATTGAGCATGAGAATTGGAAAGCCTAGGCGACTGTATCGTCTAGGCTTTCTGTGGTAACTACACCATGTTGGCTGAATGAGGGATTACTCCGTGTCGCGGATAACGCCCGTCTTGATAAGGGCCTCGATTTTTTCATTGGTAAATCCAGCCTCTCGAAGGATTTCCCTTGAGTGCTCTCCGAGTTTTGGTGGGGGAGAAAACTCTTTAATTTTTGGCTGTAGGCCGGTTATGGCATGTGGGAGGTTGGTTTGGAGAACGGTTCCAATCGAGGGAAATTCAACATATGAGATCATGTTGGGCTCAAGCGTTGCGATTTGATCGATCGCCTCGGTTTTATCGATTATTGGTGCGATGCAAAGCTCTTTATCCTTGAGCCATTCCATCCATTCGGAAAGAGTTTTTGAGGAAAAAATTTCCTTGGTTTTTTCGTAGGTTCCTTCTTTTGAGCGGTCTTTGAGCTCAGGCTTTTCTACCAAGTCGCAGAAGGAATTCCAGAATTTGTCTTCCACAAGGCTCACAGACAGTTTTCCATTGTCCTTTGTCTCGAAAATGTTATAGAAGGGGCAAGAGTCTGGGTAGGCGATTGTTGATTCTGACAGCTCCTGGTCTTGGAAGAACCAGCGACTGTCCAGCATCGAGTTCCACCATACAAACGAATCGAACATTGATATATCAATGTAGCGCCCCTTGTTTGTTTTTCCCTATCGTAGAGAGCGACAAGGAGGCTTTGGCAGGAGACCATCGCTGTAGCGAGATCGCAAAGATGCAAAGGCGCCTTCACTCCTCCGTTTAAGGAGAGGTATCCGCTTTGTGCCTGCATGTTTAGATCATGAAGTGGTTTTAGGCTTCTAGGGTCGTTTTGGCCGTAACCCGACAGGGAGCAATAGATGAGCTGCGGATTGGTCTCCCGAAGGGTGTCGTAGTCGATTTTAAGTTTTTTTGTTACACCTGGTCGAAAGCTCTCTATAACCACATCTGCTTCGTGGACAAGCCAATAAAATGCCTGGAGCGCATCGCTGTTTTTAAGGTTGATCGAGATGCTTTTCTTATTGCGTCCGAGCGCTGTAAAGTAATAGCTCGCTCCATTATTTAGAGGGGGTTCGCGTCTGCAGAAGTCTCCCGTATTCGTGTCTTCAACCTTGATGACTTTCGCTCCGAAATCAGCAAACACCTGGGTGGAATACCCTCCAGGTAAATAGCGTGTTAAATCGAGGATAGTCACGCTATCAAAAACTTTATTCCCCACGGTACTCACACTCCCCATTAGAAAGGATGGTAATGAGGAAAGAATAGCAAGACGGGGGATTAATTCCTCCGGTCTTTTAATAGGAGAAAAGGGGAATAATAGCGCACTTATCAATAAGCGAATTAATTGTCATTTTTAAGGGTGGCAGCTAGGTATTTTTCGGAAAAAGATCGTGTTACATCAATAAAGCGTTGGGTTGCTTTGCTCTGGTGTAATCGGGGGTCATGGACAAGGCAAATGGAGTGCCAATTATCGCTAACGTTCTAGTCGTTACTTTTTAACATCATGTAAACACACGAGGGCGTGAGTGACCCAGCGTTAACTTGCAGGCACGGTTGTAGCATTCTCCGCGATTATCCTCTGACAGGTTCCTGAGCAGCTG
>FR884644.1:0-3703 GCA_000436075.1 Eggerthella sp. CAG:209
CGGTCGAGGATGGCTCGATGCGCGTGCGCACCAAGGTTATGCAGGCGCCTACATTCTATGGCTGGTTGGCGACTCTGGGAACCAGCGTGATAATCGAGCAGCCGCAATTCTTGAAAGAGGAGTACCGAACGTACCTCCAAGGGATTATCGAGCAGTACTGAGCACGTACGGCATTCATTGCATTTCCTCCCATTTCCAGGAATCAATAAACTCGTTTACGCGAAGTGACATATGGGAAGTGAGACCCGTCATGCATCTGAGGGCGTTTACGTAAGCGACCTTAAGAGGAAGGTCGTGTTCGGTTCTGAAATCCTCAGGCTCTCTGATTTCGTGTTCCAGTTCGTCGATGAGGTAGTTCAGGTCGTCTTTGATGCTGATGAGTTCATCAAAATCTCTGCTATCGAGCGTTTTGAGGAACTTGGTTGGTGATTCGAGCATGATGCCTACCTTGATCGAATATCGGTTACGTACAGGCCAACACGAACCTGCTTCCAAGGATCAGCTTCTTTGTCGACTTGAAGAATGCGGCACTCGAGGATGTTCCTGTGGCCAAAGTGAAATAAGGTCGAGGCTAGGCTGTTCTGGTCGGCGGGGACATAGCCGATCATGACGCCGTTGAAGTACAGGGCGATTGATTCTGGGTCGTAGGGATTGCCCGGCTCGGGGCAAAGCTCGATGCTGTCGCCAATGCTCATCTGGTTAATAACGAGTGCGCCATCGTAGTGCTGGAATCCTGCAATGAAAAATGTTGAGAGATGTCGGCTGGGCTGATACATGGCTTCCTCCTTGAAGCGGCTGGGATGGCAAGAGGCAAGGGGTTGGTAAAGTGCCAGCCCCTTTTGTCGACCACAGCAAGCAAATTCGAAAGGGTGAAAGTGAACGAAATGACAAGGAGTTTATATTGCTTGTATGTGGCGGCCTCGATAGGAATGGCCTCTTGATGGTTTGAATAATACGCAGGTCGCAGCTTGTGCGTGGGTACTGCAGTGGACATCAAATAAATAATTGGGGAAAGAAAGAAAAAGGCTCGCGTTGGCGAGCCTTCGATGGTTGTAAGCATGAATGGTTCCGCTTAGCGCATTTTGCGTGAGCTGGCGTGCTTGTTCGGATGGGAATAGGAATCAGCTCCGCTGCTTCTATTGTCCGATCTTCGATCCGCAAGCGATGCAGAAAGCGTTTTCGGAGTCTTGCCTTGTTCCACACTTAGGGCAGTACTGAACGGACGGATCGATAACAGGTTGCTCCTTTGCTGCGGGTGCAGTGGTTTCTGGATTCTTCTTTGGGGCTTCTTGCGGCGCTGGAGCCTTCGGGGCTTCCTGTGGTGCCGAAGCGGCTTTGGTTTTCGGTGCTGAAGAGGCTGTAGGGGCTGTGCTGTTTGCGTTTGGGCCCTCGGCGGAAGATTGCGCTGCTTTCTGTTCCTTGTTGTGTGCAATCATTTCGAAGATGAGGCCCAAGATAGCAGGGAAAAAGAACCCAATGGTTTCGAACAGCGCCGGTCCACTGCTGAAGTCGATGAATTCTTTCCCTGTAATGATGGCGCAAATAATTGCGAGTGCCTGGATAACGTAGAGGACGATGGCTGCTGTTTTCAAGGTTTCTCCTTATGGTCGTGTATGCGTTGCGGGAACTATTGTCCTGCCAGGCCTTTTGCGACTTCGGCGCCGATAGCCAAGCCCATTGCCGCAGGAACGAAGGCGTTGCTACCGGGAACGCTGCGCCGGTCAAGGCAGGTGCGCTCGCTGTTGGGCGGGCATACGCACCCTGCGGCACAGCCGGCCCTGCCATCTTCTTCGGGCTTTACGGTAGGTTCTGGTGAATAAGCAACCTTCAAATTATGGATGCCGCGTTTGCGTAGCTCTTTGCGGATAATGCGTGCTAGGCGGCAAATGGAGGTCTCTGAGATATCAGCGATGCGAATGGCCGTGGGATCAAGTTTGTTGCCGGCGCCCATAGCGGAGATAATGGGCGTTCCTGCTGCCTTTGCCTGGGCAACCAGATGAAGCTTTGCCGTTACCGTGTCGACGCAATCGACGATGTAGTCGTATTTCGCAAGGTCGAATTCGCTTGCCGAATCGGGTAGGTAGAAGCATTTGTGCTTGGTGATTTTACAGCTGGGGTTTATGTCGAGCAGGCGCTCTTCCATGGCATCGACTTTATCCATGCCGACGGTTTTCCAGGTTGCAATTATCTGGCGGTTTATATTTGTCAGGCATACCTTGTCGTCGTCAACGATGTCGATGGCGCCCAACCCACTGCGCACGAGCGATTCGCAAACATAGCCGCCTACGCCACCGCAGCCGAACACGATAACGTGGGCTTTCTGCAGCGATTCGACGCCGTTGCTGCCAAGTGTCAAACGGGTGCGTGAAAACTGATCAAGCACGGTATACCTTCCCTAAATTTCGACAAACCACTGGTAAACGTTGCCATTGTAGAACAAAAGAGCCTGCTCGAACGAGCAGGCTCTTCATGTGCGCTATGCAGGCGATGCTTACTGCTGACGTGCCGCAGGCATTCCCCAGGCAAAGTGGTCGGAATGCAGCAGCTGCTCTGCCTTTTCGGAGTTCGGTTCGCCGAAGTACTTTTCATAGCATTCAACGACCGAAGGATTCTCGTGGCTGAAGCGCAGCTTCGAATTGGTGTCGATGTCGCGCAGGATAAGCTCACGTTCAGCTGCGCATTCGCGGCCTTCATGGATGGGCTGGCCGCCGCCGCCAACGCAGCCGCCAGGGCATGCCATAACCTCGACGAAATCGTAATCAACCTCGCCGTTTTCGATGGCGTTGCACAGGTTGTCAGCATTCTGGAGACCGCTGACGATGGCAACGGTAAGTTCTTTACCTGCCAGGTTGTAGGTTACCTCGCGCCAGCCTTCGCAACCGCGTACGGCGCTGAAAGCATCGGGATCGGGGTTTTCGCCGGTGACCAGGAAGTGGGCGCTGCGAAGAGCCGCCTCCATTACGCCGCCGGTGGCGCCGAAGATGTGACCTGCGCCAGTGGCTTCGCCCAAGGGCATGTCGAACTCTTCTTCGGGTAAGTTCCTTACGTTGATGAACTGAGCCTTCAGCATGCGTCCGAGTTCGCGCGTGGTAAGCACTACGTCAACATCGGGACCGGTTCCGGTGGTGTCCATGTCCTCATAAGCGCATTCTGCCTTCTTGGCAACGCACGGCATGATGGACACTACGGCAATTTTCGCAGGATCGACGCCCAGGATTTCTGCGTAGTAATTCTTCGCAATGGCGCCGAAGATCTGCTGTGGTGATTTCGTGGTGGAAAGATGCTCTACCAGGCTGGGATGCTTTGCCTTCAGGAAGCGCACCCAACCAGGGCAGCACGAGGTAAACATGGGCTGACCAGGCTCTTCTTTAAGGTGATGAAGAAGCTCGGTGCCTTCCTCCATGATGGTCATGTCTGCTGCGAAGTCGGTATCAAAGACATAATCGAAGCCCAGTTTGCGCACGGCGGCAACCATGCGACCCATTGTGGCTTCTTCCTTTGAAAGGGATACGGATTCGCCCCAGGCCGCTCGAATGGAGGGCGCAATCTGGACGATGGCGATACGCTCAGGGTCGGCGATGATGTCGAATACCTTCTGGGTATCGTCGCGCTCGGAAAGGGCACCGCAGGGGCAATGCGTGATGCACTGGCCGCACAGCGCGCATGCCGCTTCGGATATGTCGCGGCAACCCGCAGCACCCAC
>FR884644.1:3716-3998 GCA_000436075.1 Eggerthella sp. CAG:209
CCACATGGGCATTCGAGCCCGTGCGCGTGAGGTCCCACACGTTCAGGTTCTGAACCTTGCTGCATTCACTTACGCAGCGCATGCAGCTGATGCATTTGGAAGCGTCGCGAACAAGTGGGAAATCGGTGGGATTCTTCTGCTGGTCGTATTCGACGGGGTAGGGGATGTTGGTGATGTTCAGTGCAGCTGCGTTGCGCTGGATCATGCAGTTGCCGTTGCGCGTGCATGTGGTGCATTCGCTTTTATGGCGCGAAAGAATAAGCGCCATCGTTTCACGGCGGG
>FR884644.1:4009-4926 GCA_000436075.1 Eggerthella sp. CAG:209
GGCGGGAGGCAACGACGCGGGGGCTCATGGTGTTTACCACCATGCCCTCGGCAACTTCGTTGTTGCAGGAGGAAACGAGCTTGTCAGTGCCTTCCACCTCTGCAACACAGATGCGGCAGGCGCCGATTTCGTTAATGTCTTTCAGATAGCACAGCGTGGGAATCACGGAGCCTGCCTCATAGGCGGCGTTCAAGATGGTGGTGTGCTCGGGAACGGAGACTTCCTTCCCGTCGATGGTCAACGTTACCATGCTCGGCTCCTTCCGCCCTTGAATGCACCGTAGCCGAAGTGATCGCACCCCAGGCAGCGGCCTGCTTCTTGCATCATTTCCTCTTCAGACATGCCGATTTCGCACAACTCGAAATCGCAGCTGCGCTCTGCGCCAGGGCGCTCCTTCATGGTTACACGACCGCAGGGAACGCGATCTGCCAGGTTGGGGGCGGGGATGTCTACGTCGCAACGGATTTCGTGGTTACCGCCCAGATAGGTGTCGATTGCACGCGCTGCAACTTTGCCGCCCTCAATGGCGCGAATGACGGTTGCCGGGCCCCAGCTGCAGTCGCCGCCGGTGAAGAAGCCAGGCTTTTCAGGGATGCTGGAATCGGGCTGTGCTTGGATTTCGTTCCACTTGCAGGGCAAACCGAATTCCTCGAATGCGTCAGAGTCGATGTTCTGACCGATGGCAACAATGATGGTGGTTGCGGGAATGCGAACCTCGGGCTTGTTTGCTGCTTTGGGAGAGGGGCGGCCGCCGCGTACCGTGGAGATCATCTGGGGCTGACCCCAGAGTGCCACGGCATGGCCTTCATCGTTGACTTCGACATGTGCAGGGGCAACAAGCTCCATAAGCTCGCAGCCATCCTCGATGGCTCCGTCGATTTCTTCGGCGAGCGCCGTCATATCGGCGCGACGACGAC
>FR884644.1:4941-16692 GCA_000436075.1 Eggerthella sp. CAG:209
GACGATACACGATCTTTACCGACTTGGCGCCCATACGGCGTGCGCTTCGAGCGGCGTCCATGGCAACGTTGCCGCCGCCAACGACAACAACATCTTGACCGGAGAGGTCGGCGATGTTGCCGTCGCCGATTTCGCGCAGCATGGCAACGGCGGGAACTACGCCCGGTGCGTCTTCGCCTTCGATGCGGAGTTTCTTGTCTGAGTGAGCGCCGATGCATACGTAAACGGCATCGAAGTCGCGCTCGAGGTCGGCTATTGCAACGTCCTTGCCAACGGAAACGCCCAGCTTAACCTCTACACCCAAAGAGGTGATGTGCTCGATTTCGGTGTCGAGCAGGGTTTTGGGCAGGCGATAGTTGGGGATGCCGTAGCGGAGCATGCCACCGAGCTTGGCGCGCTGCTCGTATACCGTTACGGAATG
The DNA here is from genome assembly GCA_000436075.1 of Eggerthella sp. CAG:209. GTDB lineage: Bacteria > Actinomycetota > Coriobacteriia > Coriobacteriales > Eggerthellaceae > Anaerotardibacter. Next base: position 5,363 of record FR884644.1, read on the forward strand.
ACCCATGCGGGTGAGGTAATACGCTGCGGTAAGACCGCCAGGACCACCACCGATAACGGCAACCTTCTTGCCGGTGGGTTCTGCCACCGTAGTGGGGCGGTTGGGCGTTTCGTGATCGCAGGCGTAGCGCTTCAGGCCACGGATATTGACAGCGGAATCAACGAAGCTGCGACGGCAGGTGTTTTCGCAGGGATGCTCGCAAACATAGGCGCAAGCACTTGGGAAGGGGTTGTCTTTGCAGATGAGCTCAATGGCGTCGTCGAAACGACCAGCTTTAACCAGTGCGATGTAGCCAGGGATATCGACATTTGCGGGGCAGCCCTGAACGCAGGGAACAGGGTGGTCGGACGTGCACAGGCAGCGGCCTTCTGCGTGGAGCTCGTAGTCTTCGCGGAAAGCGCGTACTCCGGTAAGGGCCATTTCGGCAGCCTGGGTACCGATTGCGCAATCTGCCGAAATGCGCACGTTTTCAGCGAGTGCCTCGATTCGCGCAAGGTCGGCTTCGGTTGCCGTTCCTTCCAACACGCTGTCGAGCAGCGATTCGATCTGCGCCAAGCCGATGCGGCAGGGAACGCACTTGCCGCATGTTTGCGTGCGGCACAAGGCGATAAGGCCGCGCGTCACATCAACGGGACAGGTACCTTGAGGATGCGAAACAAGACGACGGGTCATATCTTGACATACGCCGCGCACGGTCTTCTCCGCTTCGCTCGAGGTGCGGATTTCCAATGGGCTCATGGAATTCTCCTCGGTCTGTATGGTTGAGCTGGTGTTTTCCAGCCTTGTGCATACGGCTCCGCCAAAATAAATCGACGCTTTGTCCAATGAGCGCGCATGCTTATACAAAGTATAGCAACGGGCAAGGGTGAGCGGGGTTGGTTAACCGATGAACGGCAATAAAACGAAATTGCACCCATGGAAATCTGGTGTCCATGGGTGCAATTGTCCACTNNNNGGGTGCAATTGTCCACTGCAAGGTTGTGGTTTTAGCGCTGGTTCTCTTTCAGGAATTGTTCCATGCCAGGGAATGCTTTGATGGAGCGATCGAATACGCCCATTAAATAGGCAAGGGTTAAACCGTAGTTGGATACTGGCACGCCCGCGTGCACGCATGCTTGGATGCGAGTGAGCACGGCGCGGCGGTTGAATGTGCAGCCCCCACAGTGAATTACCAGGTCGTAGCTAGAAAGATCTTCTGGGAAGTCTACGCCCCGCACGTTTTCGACGGTAAGCCCTTGTCCGATGCGAGCGCGAAGCAGACGGGGGATCTTCACCGTGCCGATGTCTTCTTCAATGGGGTGATGGGTGCAGGCTTCCGCTATGAGCACGCGGGAGTTTTCGGTGAGCTTGTCGATGGCAAGCGTCCCTAGGGCTTGGGTGGGCAAGTCTCCCTTGAAGCGGGCAAACGCAACCGAAAAGCCAGTAAGGGGAATGTTTTCCGGCACGATTGCCGCCACCTTGTCGAACGCCTGGGAATCGGTAACCACCAAGGCGGGCGGTTCTTTCAGCGCCGCCAATGCGTGCGGCAGTTCCTTGTCGGTAACGCAAAGTGAAAGGCAGCTGGAGTCGAGCAAATCGCGAATGGCTTGAACCTGAGGGAGGATAAGGCGCCCTTTCGGCGCTTCTTTGTCGATGGGGATAACCAAGATAACCACCGAGTCTGGATCAACGATGTCTCCGATGATTTTCGGGTCGTTCACGAATTCTTCGGGCGCGTTGTCGAGCAGGGCTTGGCGCAGCTCAAGCACGCCCTCTCGTTTTGCCGCGCACATGCAAACCAGAGGTTTTTGCTGGAGGTCACGGGGAAGGGTGCTGCGGCATGCTGCGATAAACGCTTCTTGCTGGGGGTCGACGACGGTTCCTCGCGGTGTGTGACTTTCGGCCGAGCTAGAGGAGCCGGAATTAGACCCTTTGGCGCCAACGGGAAGCAGATCTGTTTTGTTGCACACAATGATGAAGGGGATGCTTCGCTTGGAAAGCTGGGCGGCAATTCCCTCTTCATAGGGACCCCAGGTGCCGGCCTCGGCTACGATGACGCCCATATCGCAACGGTCAAATACCTTTTTGGTGCGTTGAGCGCGCAGCTCGCCAACGGTTTCCTGGTCATCGTCGATGCCTGCAGTGTCGATGAACAGCACGGGGCCCAAAGGCAGGAGCTCCATAGGTTTGTCTACCGGGTCGGCGGTGGTGCCTGCTACGGCGGAAACGATGCTGGTTTGCTGGTTGGTAATGGCGTTCAGCACGCTCGATTTGCCTACATTGCGTCGCCCGAACAGGCCGATCGCCATACGCATGCCCTTTGGGGTACGCATGAGTGCAGGGCCGCTTTCGGCAAGAAGAGGCGTGCCTGTAGAAGATGATTGTGGCGTTTGCCCCCGTGGATGTCTTTTTTGCGCGATGCCCATATGAACCCTTTCCCGTGCGTCTTTTTTAGGAATGTTCCCATTGTATTGTTTCGTTTCTTTAACAGATTATGGTGCCGTTTGCAGATGAGCGTGGTTTCTGGTGAGCGGGCAGTCTCAATTAGCAGTAGATTAGACACAGTTGCGCATACGCGCGATAACCATATCTTCGGCAAAGGTGATGCCCGTTTGCTTTTGCCGTTTGTTTCTATAAAGGCAAAGCGAAAGAAGAACTTATGACGGAATTCCGCTACGATCCGAAATCGCTTCGCGCCGACGAGTTCATCAACGACGCGGAGATCCTCGATTCCATCGCCTACGCTGATGCGCATAAAGATGATATCGAGTTGTGCCGCCGCATTTTGGACAAGGCACGTGCCAATCTGCATCCTTCCGCAGACCACGGTGCGGTTATAACCCATCGTGAGGCAAGCGTTCTTCTGGCCTGCGAAGATCCGCAGATCAATGAGGAAATCAAAGAACTGGCGCACCAGATTAAGCTGGTCTATTACGGCAATCGCATTGTTCTTTTTGCGCCGCTGTATCTTTCTAACTACTGCGTGAACGGCTGCTTGTATTGCCCGTACCACGCAAAGAATCGCACCATTCCCCGCAGGAAGCTCACCCAGGAAGAGATTCGCGATGAGGTTATTGCCTTGCAAGATATGGGTCATAAGCGCTTGGCCATCGAAGCAGGCGAAGATCCGAAGCACAACCCCATCGAATACATCCTGGAAAGCATGGAAACCATCTATTCCATCAAGCATCGAAATGGTGCTATCAGGCGCGTTAACGTGAACATTGCCGCAACTACGGTCGAAGAGTACCGCATGCTCAAGGAAGCGGAGATTGGCACATACATTCTGTTCCAGGAAACGTATAACAAAAAGGGTTACCAGGAGCTGCATCCCACAGGCCCGAAGCGTGATTACGATTGGCATACCGAAGCGATGGACCGCGCCATGGAAGGCGGCATCGACGATGTGGGCCTGGGTGTATTGTTTGGATTGCAGGGATATCGCTACGAGTTCGCCGGCTTGATCATGCACGCTGAGCATTTGGAGGCAGTGCACGGCGTGGGTCCGCACACCATCAGCGTTCCGCGTGTTAAGCCTGCGATGGATATCGACCCTGAGGTGTTCGACAACGGCATTCCTGACGAAATGTTCGAGAAGATCATTGCCCTTATTCGCATCACCGTGCCCTATACCGGCATGATTATCTCTACTCGCGAAGGTCAGCAGGTGCGTGAGCACGCGTTGCAGTTTGGCGTAAGCCAGATTTCCGGTGGGTCCCGCACCAGTGTTGGCGGCTACAACGAGCCGGAGCGCCCGCATGATACCGAGCAGTTTGACGTATCGGATCAGCGCACGCTCGATGAGGTTATCAGCTGGTTGATGGACAATAACCACATACCTAGCTTCTGCACGGCTTGCTATCGTGCAGGGCGCACAGGCGACAGGTTTATGAGCTTCTGCAAGAACGGTGAGATCCTTAACTACTGCCATCCGAATGCCTTGATGACACTCACGGAGTATTTGGCCGATTATGCCACTCCCGAAACCAAGGAAAAGGGCCTTGCTATGGTGAAGCGTGAACTGTTGAACATTCCCAACGAAAAGACGCGTCTCGTTGCCGAGCGGCATGTTGGCGAAATTCTTGCAGGAACGGGAAACGATTTCAGATTCTAAAGAGCGATAAGATTATGTGCGGGCCGGCACTTGCCAGCCCGTATTTTTATTTCATGGCGAAAGAGGTGCACTATGCGGGCAACCGAGGAAGACATCGAGGCATTTGTTGCAGAGCAGTGGCCGGCATTTTTGACCGACGCCCAACGCTTGATTTCCATTGATAGCTCGCTTGATGCCGAGCACGCGGCACTCGGTGCGCCTTTCGGTCCGGGGCCTCGTGCGGCGCTTGACGAAGCGCTTGCCATTGCCCAGCGCATGGGGTTGGAGCCTCATGATGGAGGTGGGTATGCCGGTTTTGCCGATTTGCCAGGCGAAAGCGGGCAACAGATTGGCGTTATCGGCCATGTTGATGTGGTTCCCGCTGGGGAGGGTTGGGATTTCGATCCGTTCAGCCTTGCTTGCAAGGATGGCGTGCTTGTTGGACGCGGCACCTCTGACGATAAAGCTCCGCTGCTCACGGCGTTGTATGGCTTGAAATTCTGGCTTGATCGCGGTGCGAACCTGCGCCATGCGGTGCGTTTTATTTTTGGCTGTAATGAGGAGTCGGGGATGGGCGATGTCCCCTACTACTTGGAGCACAACGATGCCCCCGATTTCCTGTTTACTCCCGATGCCGAATTCCCCTTGTGCTATGGCGAGAAAGGGCAATTTGGAGCAACACTAACCTCTGGAATCATTGAAGGCGCTATTGCCTCTTTTACAGCAGGAACAGCCCCCAATGCGGTGCCCGGCATAGCGCGTGCTGTGGTTTGCGTTGATGCGGAAAATCTGCCAAAGGCCGATCGCATAGAAGTTTCCTCTTGCGAAGAAGGGGCCCTTGTTACTGCAACGGGTATTGCGGGGCATGCCTCGCTCCCCGAAGGCACGTTGAATGCTATCGGCATCCTGTGCCGCTACCTTCTTTCTGCCGGTGTGTGTTCTGGTGAAGAAAATGCATGGTTGCAATTTGCTGCCAGCATGGCTGAATGCACCGATGGGGCAATTGCCGATGTTGCCTGTTCAGATGCTGATTTTGGCAATTTGACCAGCGTTGTTGGCATGATGAACAAGGTCAACGGCGCTTTTGTCATGACCGAGGACATTCGCTTCCCCGCGGCAATTACCGGCAGCGAGCTCAGCACTGCATTTGAGGCATTGTCGCATGTCCAAGGCGCTTCGATTGCCGTTACCGCATGCAAGGATCCTTTTGTGGTGGACCCCGACACGGCCCCCGTTCGTGCGCTCATGGATGCGTATTGCTCCACCACAGGCAAAAAGGTGCGTCCTTTCACTATGGGAGGTGGCACCTATGCTCGCGAGTTCCCCAATGCCGTAAGCTTTGGCCCCGCAGAAGAGGGGGCGTATCCCGTACCGAGTTGGGTAGGGGGCATGCATGCTGCCAACGAGGGCATTGCCGAAGAAGAGCTGAAGCGCGCTTTGCGCATCTATATCAAGGCGTTTGGCAACCTTGCGGAAGTGGAAGACCTGCACAAATAAGCTTTTTGCTTATGACGGAAACGCCTAGTTGCAGGAATGGGTGGTTGCTCAAAGCGTTACCGCCGGACAATTCGCGGCACTGTCGAAATTGCAGAATATCAGAGAAGAAGTAGCATCTGGTCTTGATGGATGCCACTTCTTTGCATGCTGATGGTGGGCTAAACGCTTTCGATGCTTATGCTGCGCCAATCCCCTTGGGCGGTTGGCGCGTCGATAGAGGCGTACCCTATGCGGCGGGCATAGCGATAGGCCTCATGGACGTTATCGCCAATGCGGTTTGCGTGGTGGGCGTCAGAACCCACGGTCAGTGGAACGCCCGCTTGGAAAAAGCGATTCAGCAAGGGCTCCTGCGGATAAAAATCGGCAAAGTCCTTGGCCAGGCCTGCCGTGTTGATCTCAACGTGGACTTTGCCCTCGCGGGCTGCCTGCGCCATGGAATCGAATAGCGGAGCAAGGTCGAGCGAAGGTGTGTAGCCGGAAAGGCCAAACAGGCGCGGCAAGTCGGGATGCGCCATGGAATCGAACAGGCCGCTTGTTGCCGCCTTGCACCATTCTTCAGCGTAGAGCCGCCAAAGCTCGTTTGCCCCCAGCTCTTCCCAGATGCGCATGTCTTCATCCCAGTCGAGCGCTTTTTCTTGAAGGTAGTGGATGGATCCAAGAAGGAACGTTGCGTTGCCACGTGTTTCCGCCAAATCGGCGCTGCAGCCCGGGTACCAGTCTGCTTCCAGGCCATGCACAATTTCGAGTTCGGGAAATTCGTTGCGCACGCGCTCGATTGCGAAAGCGTACTGCTTGAGCTTGCCTTCTTCTATGGAGCAATCGATGAAGCTTGGCCTGCCCCAATGGTCGGTGCAGGCTATGGTTGTTATTCCCTTCGCTAGGGCTTCCTGCATGTTTTCCTGGAAAGTGCTTTTCCCGTCGGAAAACACGGTGTGGGTATGGCAATCAACCAGTTCGATGGGCATAACGTTCCTTCCGGGACAGGTTATTTCGATGTAATGCCGCTTGTTGCTATGCGGATGGCTTCTTCATGGCTGTCGGTAACGGTGAACAAGTCGATGTCGGATTCGCTGATCATGTTCTGATCAAGCAAGGGCCCTTTGATCCACTTGACCAGGTCTTGCCAATATTCGGTACCGAACAGCACGATAGGCATGTTCCCGATCTTATGCGTTTGCGCCAGCACCAGCACTTCGAACATCTCGTCAAGCGTGCCGTAGCCTCCAGGGAAGAAGATTGCGCCCGAAGAGTACTTCACGAACATGGTCTTGCGGACGAAGAAATAGCGGAACTCGATTCCGAGATTCACCCAATCGTTGGTGGTTTCTTCGAAGGGGAGCTCAATGGAAAGACCCACCGAAGTGCCTCCCGCAAGTGCCGCTCCGCGGTTTGCCGCTTCCATGATGCCGGGGCCTCCGCCGGTAATAACGGCAATGTTCCTGTTTGCAAGCTTGCCGGCAATTTGCATGGCGTGTTCATAGTAAGGGTCGGTTGGTTCGGTTCGAGCCGATCCGAATATGGATACTGCCGGCCCTAATTTGGCAAGAGCGTCAAAGCCGTCTACGAACTCAGACTGGATGCGTAGTGTGCGCCAAGGGTCGGCATCGCGCCAATCAGTGCCTGGCTCTTCGCTGATCAGCTTTCCTGTGGTGCTGTGGCGAGGGACCATCTTTCCGCGCAGGGTTACCGAGCCACGGCGGTAGGGCATTCCGAGGGGCGAAGCGTCGCCGGTCTGTTTTCCTTCATCGGCGCTAAGCGTTGTTGAAAGATATTTTTCCAAGGCGTTTTCAACTGCTGCCTCGGTTGCTTTCTTCGCCTGCTTCTTCGTGATTTTCTTTGCCATTTCGGCCCCTTCCCCTCGCGTCGATACGCTCTTTCAGCATACCCGATGAACCGCGTTAAATGCACCGAGCGGCACCATACTGCTACACTGGCATGAAAAGTCGTCGTTCCATCGGAGGGAAGGTTTGGAGCGGCGGATCGAGGGGGAAAGAAGATTACCATGGGAAGCACCGCAACAGGGGAAGGCAAGGCTGCCATAACCCGCTCCATGCCTTTGCGCGTAGCCATATATTTTGGTGGCATTTTGATTTTGGGCGTTGGTGTTGTCTTGAGTGCGCGAAGTGATTTCGGCGCGCCGGCATTCCAGTCGATACCGTTGGTGTTCAGCGAAGGCACCCATCTGCTTACCTTGGGGCAATCGTGCATATGCCTATACTGCATCGATATCCTTATTCAGGTTCTGGTGTTTCGAACGCTCAATGTCAAAATCGCTCTTCAGATTCCTTTTGCCTTTGCGTTCGGTTGCCTGATCGACCTATTTGACTTCGTATTGGGGCTTGATTTCTTCTGGTTTTGCCATGACCCAAGCCTGCTAACCAGCTGCATTATGTTCACGATCGGCATCACACTTATCGGCATAGGGGTAAGCGCCATGGTGGCTATGAATTTCGTTTTGAACCCCGCCGATGGTTGCACGCAGGCCTTTATGAAAATCACCCATCTTCCCTTCGGTAAGGCGAAGATCATCAACGACGTGTTGCGTTTCTCTATTGCATGCATAATGGCGCTTGCGATGACTGGTCACCTGTTCGGCGTGGGCGTTGGTACGGTTATTTCAATGGTTGCCATTGGCGCCATATGCCAGGTGGTATCTGATGGCGCCCGCGGTTTTTACCGTCGTGCCTATGTGCCTGCGAGCTTTGCATGATGCTTTGAACCGCTTATTTCATGCGTGTTAACTCTTGAAATCTGCTTTGTTACGTATCGAAACGAAGCCAAAAGCTGTCTGCCGAAGGCGGTACCTTGTTTGCTAGCGAATTATCCCCACCTTTCTTAAAACGGGAAAGGCAAACGGTTCGTGTAAGTCGTTGAGCGGAGAGGACAAGCACTCAGCGGCTTTTCGATTGTGAGAGTGAGAGGTTCAGAATGCAAACACGGAACGTGCCTGTGCAAAACGGGTTGTATCGTCCTGAGTTCGAGCATGATGCGTGCGGTATTGGCGCGCTGGCACACCTGAAGGGTGTGCGCTCGCATCAGATGATCGACGATGCCCTTTCGGTCCTTGTCAATCTGGAGCATCGCGGTGGTAAGGGTTTGGAGCACAATACGGGCGATGGCGCCGGTATCTTGTTCCAGGTTCCGCACCACTTCTTCCGTAAGGAAGCGCAGAAGTACGGTCACCTTCTTCCCGATGAGGGCGACTATGGCGTGGCTATGCTCTTTTTTCCCCAAGACGAGCGTGGCGTAGAGGTTTCCAAGCGCATTTTCGAAGAAGGTTGTGCGAAGGCTGGTTTGCCCCTGCTGTTTTGGCGCGAGGTTCCCATCGATCCCCACGATCTGGGTTCCACCGCACGTGCCTGCATGCCTACCATCCTGCAGGCATTCGTAGGTCGCCCCGAAGACGTTGAGCGTGGAGAGGCTTTTGAGCGCCGTCTGTACGTATGCCGCCGTATGGTGGAAAAGGCAGCCGATGCCGAGCATGCGCTGGAGGGCCATATCTTCTATGTGTGCTCTTTCAGCGCACGTACCATCGTGTACAAGGGCATGCTTGTTGCTACCCAGATGCGCCGTTTCTACCTGGACCTTTCCGATGCAGCGGTGAAGACCGCAATCGCATTGGTTCATTCGCGCTACTCCACGAACACCACCCCTTCGTGGGAACGTGCCCATCCGAATCGTTACATCATCCATAATGGCGAAATCAATACGTTGAAGGGCAACGTGAACTGGATTCGCGCCCGCGAACCAAACCTGTACTCGCCGGTTTTGGGCAAGGATCTGGAATCTGTTCTGCCTATCATCAACAAGGAAGGTTCCGACTCCGCCATCCTCGATAATGTGCTCGAGTTCTTGGTGATGAATGGTCGCGATATGACCCGCGCCGTTTCCATGTTGCTGCCCGAGCCGTGGGACCACAACGAAACGCTCCCCGCTCGTCGCCGTGCCTATGACGAGTACCAGTCCATGCTCATGGAGCCGTGGGACGGCCCCGCTGCTATCGCCTACACCGATGGCTCCACGTTCGGTGCTGCGCTCGACCGCAACGGCCTGCGTCCTGCTCGTTACTACGTCACGCGTGACGATCGCTTCCTGCTTTCATCCGAGGTTGGAACCATCGAAATCGAGCCCTCCAACATCCTTACCGCAGGTTGCCTTGGTCCTGGCAAAATGGTGGAGATCGACACTACGGCCGATCGCGTTATTTGGAATGATGAACTGCGCGCCCGCTATGCAAAGGAAAAGCCCTACAGCGATTGGGTAAAGGAAGAAAAGATCGAAGTTTCCGATCTTGACGCCCCTGCTCAGACCGATGCTGCGCGCGATGCAGAGGTTCCCATGACCGTACGCATGGCAAAGCTGGGCTATCACTGGGATGACGTGGATGAGGTGGTTCGCGCCATGGCTGAAAAGGGCGGTGTGCCCCTGGCTTCCATGGGAATCGACGCTTCTCTCGCATGCCTTTCGAAAAAGAACCGTTCCTTCTTCGATTACTTCTACCAGCTGTTTGCCCAGGTAACCAATCCACCTATCGATGCTTTGCGTGAGAGCCTGGTTACTTCGAGCGTGCTCTATATTGGCAACCACGGCAATCTTCTGGAGGATTCCCGCACGGCATGCCAGCTGATTCGCCTCGATGGCCCCATACTGACGAAGGATCAGTTCGATCGCATTTGCGCGGTTGATCGCGTTGGATTCAAGGCTCAGCGATTCAGCGCTACGTATCGTCGCGAAGACGGTGAGAACGCACTGGAAGAGGCGCTGGAGAACTTGGCTTGCAGTGTTGAAAAGGCCGTGCGCAACGGGGTAAGCATCATCGTGCTTTCCGACCGTGCTGCAGAAGGCGAAGTGCCCATTCCTTCGCTCCTGGCGGTTTCTTCTGTTCACAACCACCTTATTCGTGTGGGCGTTCGCACCTTTGCCGATTTCGTGGTTGAGACGGGCGATGCCATTTCCGCACACGACTTTGCTGCTTTGGTTGGCTATTCCGCTTCGGGCATTTACCCCTATATGGCCCATGAGTGCATCGCTGATTTGGCGGCAAAGGGCGCTTTGTCCGTATCTGCCGAAGAAGGCATTGCGAACTACAACAAGGCGGTAACCGCGGGAATTACCTCCATCATGTCGAAGATGGGTATTTCTACGGTTCAGAGCTACCATTCTGCTCAGATCTTCGAGGCTGTTGGTTTCAAGCAGGAGTTTGTTGATCAGTATTTTGCTGGCACCGTTTCCCGTGTGGGCGGCTTGGGTGTTGCCGATGTTCAACGCGAAGAGAACCAGCGCTACGACGACGCCGTGGCTATCCTCAACACGCCGGCACCCGAACAGCTGCCTTCCTTGGGCCTTACCAAGTGGCGTCCGCAGGGCGGTGAAGAACACCTTATCGATCCGCAGACCATCTACCTGCTGCAACATGCTTGCCGTGAGGGCAATTATGAGATGTTCAAGGAATACAGCGATCATCTGCATCAGGAAGGGCGTGCGATTCGCTTGCGCGATCTGCTCGACTTCGTAACTGATCGTACCCCTGTTCCGTTGGAAGAGGTTGAGCCTGCCACAAGCATCGCTAAGCGTTTCAACACGGGCGCTATGAGCTACGGTTCCATTTCCGAGGAAGCTCACAAGTGCATGGCTATTGCCATGAACCGTCTGGGCGGCCGCTCGAATTCTGGTGAAGGCGGCGAAGACCCGAAGCGCGAGACTCCGCTGCCTAACGGCGATTCCATGAATTCTGCCATCAAGCAGATTGCCTCCGGTCGCT
>FR884644.1:16730-18937 GCA_000436075.1 Eggerthella sp. CAG:209
TCTTTCTTCGGCTATCGAGATTCAGATCAAGATGGCTCAGGGTGCAAAGCCTGGCGAAGGCGGCCACTTGCCTGGCAAGAAGGTATATCCCTGGATCGCCGAAGTTCGCCAGTCTACTCCGGGCATTGGCTTAATTTCGCCTCCGCCGCATCATGACATCTACTCCATCGAAGACTTGGCAGAGCTGATCTTCGACTTGAAGAACGCAAACCCCAATGCGCGCGTTTCCGTGAAGCTCGTTTCCGAGGCCGGTGTTGGCACCATCGCAACCGGCGTTGCCAAGGGCGCTGCCGACAAGATCTTGATCTCTGGCCACAATGGCGGTTCGGGCGCTGCTCCGCGCGACTCCATCTGGCATGCAGGCTTGCCTCTCGAGCTTGGTATCGCTGAGGCTCAGCAGACGCTGCTTCAGAATGGCCTGCGTTCCCGCGTTGTTCTTGAGGCTGACGGCAAGCTGATGGACGGCAAGGATGTTGCCGTGGCCTGCTTGCTCGGCGCTGAAGAGTTCGGTTTTGCGACGATGCCGCTCATTGCTATGGGCTGCCTGATGCAACGCGACTGCCAGCAGGATACGTGCCCCGCTGGTATCGCCACGCAGAACTGCCGCTTGCGTAAGTGCTTCCGCGGCAAGCCCGAGCACGTGGTGAACTTCATGCTCTTCGTTGCCGAGCAGCTGCGTGAGGTTATGGCATCGCTTGGCTTCCGCACGGTAGATGAAATGGTTGGCCATCCCGAGTGCTTGCGCCAGGTTGAAGTGCCGGGCAACTGGAAGGCTAACCTGCTCGACCTTTCTTCGGTGCTCGCCAATGGCGAATGCGAGTTCGGCGCCCATATTCCCGGTGCTGCCGGTCGTCATTTCTTGCCTCAGATGAAGTACGACGTGGAGCTGGAAAAGTCGCTTGACTCCACGTTGTTCCTGCCCATGACTGAGCAGGCTCGTAAGCACATGAAGCCGGTTCGTTTCCGTGCCGATATTGCCAACGTAAATCGTTGCGTGGGCACCATCTTGGGCGCTGCGGTAACCAAGGCGCATCCCGAAGGCCTGCCCGATGGTTCGGTGACGGTTGACTGCGAAGGCTCTGCCGGCCAGAGCTTTGGCGCCTTCATCCCGAAGGGCGTTACGCTCAACGTTACGGGCGATGCGAATGACTACTTCGGCAAGGGCCTTTCCGGCGGTATCCTTTCGGTTCATCCTTCCGAAGATGCCACGTACAAGTTCGACGAGAACACCATTGTGGGCAACGTTGCCTTCTTTGGAGCAACGTCGGGTCGCGGTTTTGTAAACGGCCTTGCTGGTCAACGCTTCGGTGTACGCAATTCCGGTGCCACCATCGTGGTTGAAGGCGTTGGCAACCATGGCTGCGAATACATGACCGGTGGCACTGCCCTGATCTTGGGCGAGGTTGGCTTGAACTTCGCAGCGGGCATGACCGGTGGCGTAGCCTACGTGTACGACGAGTACGGCACGTTGGAAAGCCGCTGCAACATGGGCTCGGTAAAGCTTGAAGTTCCCACCGAGGCCGAAATTGAGCTTATCCACAGCCTCATCGAAGAGCATGTCGGTTATACGCAGAGCCCCCGTGGCATCAAGATGCTGTATCGCTTCGAAGCTATGAAGCAGCACTTCGTAAAGGTAATTCCGGTTGAATATGAGCGTGTTCTGCAGATCGTTGCCGCGGCAGAGGCCGAAGGCAAGAGCCATGAGGAAGCGCTTGAAGAGGCATACGAGATTGTAGGAAAGGGGCGCCAGTAATGGGCAAAGCAGGAGCATATCTCGAGCACGATCGCGTTGCTCATGGTGAACGTGCGGCGTTGGAGGCCATTGAAGATTTCAAAGAATTCGCCTTGCCACTTTCCGAAGAGGAGCAGCAGGTCCAGGCGAGCCGTTGCATGATGTGCGGTGTGGCGTTTTGCCAGGCTGGCTACAGTTTCGGTAAGGCGCGCCCTTCGGGCTGCCCGCTGCACAACCTTATTCCTGAATGGAATGATTTGGTGTATCGCGGTTTGTGGGACGAAGCGGCCGAACGACTGTCGCTCACCAATCCGTTCCCTGAGTTCACGGGTCGTGTATGCCCGGCGCTGTGCGAGGCTGCTTGCAACCTTGCCTCCATCGAGGGTCCTACCACCATCCGTGACAACGAGCGTGCCATTTCCGATCACCAGTGGGCAGCGGGTGGCCCTAAGCCCCTGCCGAAACCTGCGGCGGG
>FR884644.1:18952-25417 GCA_000436075.1 Eggerthella sp. CAG:209
GGGTGCGCCGAAGGTTGCGGTGATTGGTTCTGGCCCCTGTGGTTTGGGAGCTGCTTGGCAGCTGGCCGAAGCGGGCATTCGCGTAACCGTATTTGAGCGCCACGACCGCGCTGGCGGTTTGCTGATGTACGGTATCCCTAACATGAAGTTGCCGAAGGAAATCGTTGATCGTCGCATCAAGTTCCTCGAAGAAGGAGGCATTTCCTTCGAACTGAATACCGATGCATCCGAAGAAGCGGTGGCAGCGCGTCTGAAGTCCGACTTCGATGCGGTTGTTGTTGCCGTTGGCGCAGCGGCTCCGCGTGGTCTTGCCGCTCCTGGTGCCGACCAAAAAGGCGTGGTGTTCGCGGTTGATTACCTTACTTCTTCCACGAAATCGGTAATCAACGGCACTGAACCGGCAATTTCTGCCAAGGACCTGGATGTTGTTGTTATCGGTGGTGGCGACACGGGCACTGACTGCATCGCAACGGCTCTTCGCCAGGGCGCAAAGAGCGTGCATCAGTTGGAGTACAACGCTGCGCCTCCCGAGGTGCGTGCTGCTTCCAACCAGTGGCCCGAATGGCCTTTCGTGAAAAAGACCGACTACGGCCAACGTGAGGCAATCGAGCATTTCAAAGAAGATCCGCGCTCGTTCGCTGCCGATACGGTAGAGGTCTTGGGCGAAGAAGGACACGTAACTGGCTTGCGCGTGGTTACGCTTGATTGGAGTCAGGGCGCTCCCCAGCGTCAGATGGATACCGAGCGCGTTATGCCTGTTCAGCTGGTTCTAATTGCATGCGGTTTTACGGGCCCCGAACGTGGCATCTATGATGCTCTGGGTGCTGAGGTTGTCGACGGACGCGGAGTTCGCCCCGTTATGGTTGAGGGCACGCATCGCGTTAAGCACGAGGGCGAGACGCCCATCTATGCTGCAGGTGATGCGAAGCATGGTTCCACCTTGGTGGTCAATTCGCTTGCCGATGGCTTGGCTTGCGCAAAAGAAGTTGCTGCTGATCTGTTGAAATAGCATTTGGTAAAGCAAATGGAGCTCCTTGGTGGAGCCCCATTTTTTATGTGCTGGTACCGGTATTATGCGCTATGCATCGCTTCCAAAGACATTTCGGATGCTCTGTACCGTGGTATCGCGGTTCATCTGGGCGATAGAGGTGGTAAGGGGAATGTCTTTGGGGCATACCCGAACGCAATTTTGGGCATTGCCACAGCTGGTTATGCCATCGGCTCCCATAATTGAACGCAGACGCTCTTGTTTGTTCGACTTGCCGGTGGGATGGGCATTGAACAAGCGGACCTGGGAAATGGCGGCAGGTCCGAGGAACTGATTTGCATGCCNCGAGGAACTGATTTGCATGCCCGGTATTAGGGCGGGCTTCGAAGCAGCAGCCACAGGTCATGCAGCGAGACAGCTCATAGGCCCAGCTTTGAGTGCGTGCGGACATGCGTGGTCCTGGTCCTAAATCGAAAGGACCATCTATGTCGATCCAGGCATGGGTCTTTTTCAAAGCATCAAACAAAAGGGTTCTGTCCACTTTCAAGTCGCGTACCAGGGGGAACTTGGTTAGTGGCTCCAAACGAATGGGTTGCCTTAGATCGTCGATAAGAGCCGAACAGGCTTGGCGTGATGTGCCGTTGATGATCATGGTGCAGGCTCCACAAACCTCTTCAAGGCATACGCTCTCCCAAACCACGGGGGTGGTTGGTTTGCCTTGGGCGTTTACGGGGTTCTTCCTAATTTCCATCAGGGCTGACACCACGTTCATATGCGGTTGATGGGCAATGCTGAATTCTTCCCAATGCGGTTTTGCGTTGGGGCCTTCTTGTCGCTTGACGATGAGACGAATAGAGTCATGGCCTGCGGTTTCGGTATTCATGGCAAGCCTCCTTCTAATGAACTTTCGTGTAATCGCGTTTACGGGGCGCAATAAGTGAGGTGTCTACCTTTTCGTAGCTGAGCACCGGGCTGTGCGAAGCAGCATCGTAACGAGCGATGGTGGTTTTAAGCCATTCCTCATCGTTGCGATCGGGGAATTCCGGTTTAAAGTGGCTTCCCCTGCTTTCGTTTCGCTCCAACGCGCCCTTTGTGATGACCATGGCGAGATCAACCATGCCATAAAGCTGACGAATGAACGGCACATTTGCGTTGCTCCAAGTTGCTTTGTCTTGAACGCCGATACGGGAAAGTCGTTCACCGATTTCTTCGAGCTTAACCAACGTTTCGGCCAAATCCGTGTTGTTGCGAACCACGGTGACATTCTTTGTCATCAGTTCGCCCATTTCCTGATGCAGACGGTAGGCGTTTTCGGCGCCATCAAGCTTCAAAATGCTTCGATAATCTGATTCATCCTTTGCAGTGGCTGCTTCGTAGACGCTTTGGGGGATGTTCTGGCCTTCTGGGAGCCCCTTGGCATAGGCGGCGGCATTGGGTCCGGCTGTCATGCCGGCGAATACGGCAGAGAGAAGGGAATTCGCTCCAAGGCGGTTGGCTCCATGTTGGGTATAGTCGCACTCACCTGCGGCAAACAAGCCTGGGATGTTTGTTTGCTGATCGAGTCCGACCCAAAGCCCGCCCATTGAGTAATGGACGCTGGGCGCCACGCGCATGGGCACCTTGCGCGGGTCGTCGCCTACGAACTTCTGGTAGATATCCAGTATGCCTTCCAGCTTCGCGTTCAAAACGGATGCGGGGATATGGGAAACGTCCAGATATACCACGTTTTGGCCGTTGATGCCCAGGTGCTGGTTCACGCATACGTCGAAGATTTCGCGCGTGGCAATATCGCGTGGCACCAGATTGCCGTACGCGGGATACTTTTCTTCCAGGAAATACCAAGGCTTTCCATCCTTGTAGGTCCAGACCCTGCCGCCTTCTCCGCGTGCCGATTCGCTCATCAGGCGGTTTTTATCGAAGCCGGGAATTGCAGTGGGATGGATTTGGATGAACTCGCCGTTGGCGTAGAGCGCTCCTTGTTGGTAGCAACGAGCTGCAGCGTAGCCGGTGTTGATGGTGGAGTTGGTTGATTTGCCGAATACGGCACCGCAACCTCCGGTTGCGATAACAACCGCATCGGCGGGGAAGGCGCGTATCTCCATGGACGAAAGATCTTGCGCGGTGATTCCGCAGCATACGTCGTTATGGATTATGGTGGAAACGAATTCCCATCCAACATAGGTGCGCACCTTGCCTTCGACTTCAAGAGCGCGCACCTGTTCGTCGAGCGCATAGAGGAGCTGCTGACCGGTTGTAGCACCAGCAAAGGCGGTGCGTCGTTTTTGCGTACCGCCGAATCTGCGCAGGTCAAGCAAGCCCTCAGGGGTTCTATTGAACATTACGCCCATGCGGTCGAACATGTTGACGATTTTTGGGGCGGCTTCGCACATGGCGCGTACCTGCGGCTGGTTCGCCAAAAAGTCGCCACCGTAAATGGTGTCGTCGAAGTGCTCGTCTATCGAATCACCTTCGCCTTTGGTGTTCAGTGCGGCGTTTATGCCCCCTTGCGCACAGGCGGAATGCGAGCGCTTGAAGGGAACGAGCGAAAACAAGTCAACGCTCAAGCCCGCTTCTACGATTTTCAAAGTTGCCATCAGCCCCGCAAGGCCTCCGCCAACAACTGCGATTGATCCTTTGCCCATAACAGCCTCTTTCTTGTAGCGTGCGGGTTTAGCCGGCAAAGGCGGACAGTGCCTTTAGGCCAAACGCAGCGAATGCGATAAACAGGGCGAACAGTACGTAGCCTGATATTTTTTGGGAGCGGGGCGAAACGGTGATTCCCCAGGTAATAAGGAACGTCCAAAGGCCATTGCAGAAGTGGTAGATGCTGCAAAGAAGGCCTATGGCGAACAGCGCAAGTCCGATTGGTGTGGCAACGATTCCTGCCACCATGGCATAGCTTGGATCAACGCCGGTAAGTTCAACTTGTAGCTTTGTGCCATAGATATGCCATGTCACAAAGAGCAGTGTGACGATGCCCGCTATACGTTGCAGCACGTAGCACCAGTTGCGGAAGTAGCGATAGCGTTTCACGGTAACGCTTGAGGTGAGGGATATGTAGACGCCATAGAGGGCATGGAATAAAAGGGGCAGGAAAATCACGAATGTTTCCAGGACAACCTTGTAGGGCATATGGGCCATAAATGAGCCCATGGTGTCGTATGGGGTGGTTCCCCAGTTTGCGGAGTAGTTTACGCACATATGGAAGCAGAGAAAGATTCCCAGTGGAAATACGCCTGCGAAGGAGTGCAGTTTCCGCAGGAAGTTGGCGCGGCGGTCTTTGTCCATGATCCCCTCGATTCCGTCGCCTTTTGGTTGTTAGACGGTTTGTGTTCAGGCGGGCGCTGCGATTCCCCGTGCAGCTGCCAGCTTGATGCCGAAACTGGATATCAAAGTAAAATCCCAGTTCATCTTTAAAAAGTATACCGTTTCCCTTGCGGGTGCTTGTGGAGTGCCCGGTGCCGATTCATTGCATTTTCCCAGCGATTCATACATTGGTAACCAGGTAGGGCTCGTTCCTGCACCTGAAGTTGGCGCTGAGCTCTAGCGGTACCGCAAGCTGAGGGCAATGTGAAACAGGGCGGGTAAGAAGCTGGTTGGCCCAACAAGGTGCCTTCGCTAGGCGGCGGTGGGCGAACACCGTTAACGAAATTGGAGTGCATAGTTGCCCAGGAGGCTTTGGGGCCAGCAGCAGATCAAATTCCATCAACAGCATGGTGACCGTTGGTTTTTAGCGGGCTTGAACAGGGGTATTCTTGTGGATGGAAAAACGAGGGGGTACCCATGAAGAGAGCAAACTTCCATGCAGCTAATACCGTGTTGATGTTCGAGGGCGGTGGGATGCGTGCGAGCTATACGGCCGCAATGGCATCGCTTCTGCTCGAACAGAATATAACCTTTGGTCATGTGTGCGGTATTTCTGCTGGTTCAAGCCATACCGTGAATTATCTTTCAGGAGATATCTGGCGCACCCGTGCCAGCTTTACTGATTTGGTAATGGAGCCCGAATTCGGTGGCGCTAAAACATTTGCTCAGGGTAAGGGCATGTTTTCAGCTCATTGGATCTATGAGGAAGCGGGTTTGCCCGAAGGCGTATTGCCGTTTAACTTTGAGGCGTTTGCCCAGAACCCAACTCCTTGCTCAATTCAAGCATTTGATCGCGATACGGGCGAATCGGTGGTCTGGCATAAGGAAGATATGGCAACGTTAGAGGACTTGATGGTGCGTGTGCGTGCCAGCAGTACGCTCCCTGTGGTGATGCCGCCTGTCCATATTGGCGATCATGTCTACTACGATGGCGGCTTGGGCGTTGGCGCCGGTATTCCGTTGCAGCTGGCACTCGATTCGGGATGTCCCCGTATTCTGGCTGTCCTCACGAGAGCCAAGGGCTTCCGCAAGCCTGTTGACGACATCGGCGCAAGCGCCAAGGCCATCGCTAACAGCTATCACAGGTACCCGAAGGTGAAAGAAGCCCTGCTTACACGCAATAAGCGCTATAACGCTGAACTTGAAAAGCTCGAAGCGCTGGCGGAAGAGGGGAAGGCATACATCGTATATGCCGACAAGATGGCCGTAAGCAACAGCACCACCGATCTGGAACGTTTGCGTGCTAGCTACTTTGACGGGTACAACCAATATCAAGATCAGCTGCCGGAAATCCTGGAATGGCTTAAAGCGGGAGAATAGCAACTACATAAAGGTGATGCCCAGCGCTTGGAACAGGAGCCCCCATGCAACGCCCGTGGCATACAGTCCAGCGAGGATTGCCACGTTTTGCCTGATGCGACGATTTTCGCCGAAGAGCACCAGGATACCCACTCCTGCAGACACCAACAGGCCAGAAAGCATGGCGCCCGTGCCCAGCATGCCATCAAGGTACAACTGGGTTATCACTACGCTGGCTCCGCAGTTGGGGATAAGGCCAACCAGCGCCGAGCCGAAGATAGCAAGGCCGGGGTTCGAAGCGAGGAACGTGGCAACTGCCTCTTCACCGGCAACTTCCATGACGGCAACCAGCGCGAGCGAGATAAGAAACACGATTATCGAGACTTCAAGAGTGTGCTTAACCGCGCTTACTGCAATTTCGGTCCAGCCAGTATGCGCGCTGGCACAATGGCAACTGGGGTTGTGGCAATGGTCGGGTCCGAAAGCATGGTCTTCGGCATGCTCGTGTTTGCAATTGCAGAAGCGGGCGTGTTCGTGGTTGTGCTCTTGCGTTGCTTTGGTTTGGGCAAGATGGAGGCGGAAACGCAAAACTCCATCGATTGCAAAGCCCATGATCATGCCGATGGCGACCTTTACGCCAATAATGCCTGCCATTACGTGCCAATCAACCTGTTCGGCGATGAACAACGGCAGCATTTCATCGGACGTGGAAAGCAGTACCGCAAAGAGTGTGCCAAGAGTGATGGCTCTGCTGGAAAACAGCGCAGCACCAGCGGCGGAAAAGCCGCATTGGGGAATGGCGCCCAGCACGG
>FR884644.1:25440-28509 GCA_000436075.1 Eggerthella sp. CAG:209
CGGCCACGGCGGGGCCGAGCCTGCCTGCTTTCTGTACCAATTCTTCGGTTCGGTTGCCGGCCTTGTGCTCGAGGGCTTCAAGAAGGAAATACGTCACCAATAAAAACGGCACCAGATAGATGGTGTCTTCGAAGGCGTGTTCGAGAAGATGGGGGATAAGCTCGAGCATCCGCTACTCACCGCGCTTTGCCAGGCATGCTTCGCACAGGCCGTACAACACCGTTTTCGTGGGGTTGATGCGTACGTGATGATGCTCGATCACATGCTCGTAGAGCTTCTGCAGCTCACCGCAATCGATAGGGGAAAGATTCCCGCACTCTTCGCACTTCAGGAAGAAGTACACGTCTTCAGGGGCGTCGGGAAGAAAACGGTAACAAATGCTGGATGTGCCTTCGATGCTGGTGCGGGCGATGATGCCCTCTTCTTCAAGACGCTCAAGGTTGCGATACACCGTGGCGGTTCCCACTTTGGTGCCCTGATCGGCCAAGGCGTTTGCGATATCTTTGCTGGTGAAAAAAGCACCCTGGTGTGCCTGGATGCATGAAAGGATAAGCTCCTTTTGTTTGGTGCGGTATTGCTTGGTATTGCCCGTGCTTGCCATGCCTTGTCTTTCGTCGGAGTACGTGGATACGTCGCCCAAGAGGGGTGGTGTATAAAATGAAAACGAATCTCATTTTATTGGCGGAACGACGTTAGTCAATAGAAATGAGAAAAGTTCTCATTTCTGAGAACTTTCGATAACACATGCAGGTATGTTCAAATGAGGGCGTGTTGCTGCCAAGTGGATATGCGTGAGACGTCTACCTGGCGCTTCCGTGGAGCTAAGGCAAATTGCGAACTTTTTTCAGGCAGTCGCCGCTGAAACCTCTATGCGATTTGCCCCACGTTTTAATGGAGGGCGATTGTGCAGCGTGCGATGCGATGAAGGCGTTGGGCGCGTGACCAGACCGGGTGCTACTCCTGATTCGTTGGGTCTTCATCGTTTTCTGAATCGTCCCCTTTATTTTTGTTGGCTTTCTTTTTTGCCAGCCTTGCCCAGGCTGAGTCGGAACAAACAAGAAGCACACCTAGTATGAACCAGACGGCAGGGTGGATGCCCAGCACGGGAGCTTGCCCGGCAAGGTCGACGATTCCGATGCATATCATCGCAAAGCCAAGGATCACCGATCCGATTTTCATGAATTTGCTCCTTTCTGTGTCGGTGCTGTTATTCGCAGGTTACTTCCCATGATAGGACTTAATGGGGAATCGTTTTCCCATATCGGCAAAGGATCTGGCAATCTCGTGCATTCCCCGTGCGCGTTTCCTGTTGCATTCCTTTGGGCAGCGCGGCGCGGAGTTGGGGGATCTATACTTATTGGGATGCAGGTTGTCCTGCGTTTGTGATATTTGCGCTTTCGGCGCCGCACAAAGAAAGGCTAGCTTCTATCAGCATGCAGGGAAGACACGCGAAGAATACGCAAGGCGGTCAATCCTTCAGGGAGCGCGCACGCACTGCTGCGCAGCAGGCGGGCAAAAAGGGGTCGACGGTTTCTTTTGCCGACACCTTCCGCGAAACGCGCGGCAACGGCAGGCGTCGGCAGAGGCCCGATAGCAAACCCCGCAAACCCCGCAAGATGAATCCAGTCAAAAAGGCGGTCAACAATTGGTGCAACCGTCTCCTTGGCGTTGTTTCCGAAGGGTCGTTCGACCAGGAAGAAGAATTTGCTTCTCATAAAACAACGCGTGATTACATTTGCAACACCATCGGCACGGGTGCGTGGGGCATGGTATTCCCCATCCTTACTATTGTGGTAACGCAGCTGTGCGGTGTCGAGCAGGCGGGCATGTTTTCCATGGCGTTCATCATCGGCACTCTGCTGATGATCATCGGCAATTATGGCATGCGTACCTATCAAGTTTCCGACATCAAGGAAACGCATTCGTTTTCGGACTACCAGATTAGTCGCGTAATCACGTGTATCGCGATGATGGCAGTGGCATATGTGTACTGCGGAATTCGCGGTTACAGCGAGCAGATGTTCACCATCTGCATGGGCGTGTGCGTGTACAAGATGATCGACGGCCTGGCTGATGTGTATGAAGGGCGCCTTCAACAGAAAGACAAGCTGTACCTTGCGGGAATCTCTCAGGCATTTCGCTCGGTAGTTGTGTTCGTGGTGTTTTCTCTATTCCTTCTGGTAACGCGTGACCTGGGGATTTCCAGTATTGCAATGGCAGTGGCAGCCATTGCTACGTTCTTGGTGCTTACGTTCCCCTTGGCGTTGTTGGAAACGCCGAAATCGCGCAGGCAGAGCGTCCAGAGCATCATCGCCCTCTTCAAGCAGTGTTTCCCGGTGTTCATCGCGCTGTTCATGTATGCCCTTATCGACAACATGCCGAAGTTCGTTATGGAAACGGCGCTCAGCTATGACAACCAGCTGTATTTCAACGCGTTGTATTTCCCCGCACAGGCTATCCTGCTTACGGTTGGCTTTGTATACAAGCCACTGTTGGTGCGCATGGCTCAGATGTGGGCCGATGCCGAAAAGCGCAATCGATTCCATCTGGTTATCTTGGCCATTGTCGCTATGGTTATTGCGCTAACGCTAGTGGTTATCTTCCTTATGAACTGGATCGGTATCCCCATCATGAGCTTCATGTACGGTGTCGATTTTGAGCAATTCAGAGGCTTGAGTTTCATCATGATTGCCGCAGGCGGCGTAACGGCCATTATCGACTTTCTGTATCAGGTAATCACGGTGCTTCGTCGCCAGAAGTCGGTCATGAAACTGTACGTTATTACCTTCGGCTTTTCGCTGTTCGTGCCCATCTTGCTCATAGATTTCACGGGCTTGCCTGGTGCGGTGATTGGCTATCTTATTGTTATGACTATCTTGATGGTTTTGCTGGTGTGGGAGTACATCAGCATCTGCCTCGACCTTTCCAAGCACCCCGTTTCGCAAAATCCTGTCTCTGTTTCCGTTGATGAATAGTGTTGGGGATGCCCCGATGGGTGTTGCTGTGATTGGGGAGGAAGGCATCTCTTCGGATTAAAAAGGAGCGGCATCCGCGTTGACTGCGGATGCC
>FR884644.1:28526-53735 GCA_000436075.1 Eggerthella sp. CAG:209
GCTCCTTTAATAGCTAGCAGCTTTGAGGTTAAGGTTTTGCCGTTAAGAGCGCGCCAAGCCGTCTACAGAAAGAACCACACCGGAGATGTAGCTTGCCATGTCCGAGGCGAGGAATACGTATGCGTTGGCAATGTCTTCCGGTTCGCCCATGCGACCAAGCGGAATAGTGGCAATAAGAGGATCAATTATTTCTTTGGGCAGGGCATCTACCATGTCAGTGTGCGTAACGCCCGGTGCCACTGCGTTGACGCGAATCTGGTCAGCGGCAAGCTCTCGCGCGAGTGACTTCGTCAGGCCGTTTACCGCAAACTTGGATGCAGGGTAGGCACAGCCTGAAGGTTGACCGTAGATGCTAACCATAGAGCTTGTGTTGATAATGGCGCCGCCGCCCTGGGCGCGCATGAAAGGTGCAGCTGCCTTGCAGCAGTAGAACACGGCATTGACGTTGAGCGCCATAGTTTTATCGAATGCGGCGGGGTCGTAGTCGTAGAGGGACTCGCGGGCGGAAACGCCAGCATTGTTGCCAAGGATATCGATGCGGCCGAAGGCTTCGTTTACCTTCGCGAATTCTGCAGCAATGGAGTCTGGATCCGTCATGTCGGGCCAGATGCCCATTACCTCATAGTCGGGGTTGATCGCCTTCAGCTTTTCAACGGCTGCGCTTGCCGTTCCTTCGCGTGAGCCGCACAGGGCAACTTTGGCCCCGTTGTCCAGAAATGCCTTAACAATAGCGAATCCGATACCGCGCGTACCGCCAGTAACGATTGCGGTTTTTCCCTTGAGCAATTCCATGTCATCCTCCTTGGAGTGGAATGGGTACCTTTCCATTCTTTCATTCAGCCACAGGGAACGGAGGGGAGTTTGGAGCGAGTGGGAGAAGTTCACGGCCGTCGGTTAATTATCTGATTCGAGAATAATTGCGTTGCTGGTTGCTTGTATGGTCGATTGACACCGTCTGTTGCGGCATTGATTGCCTGTTTGAGTGGCTCCGCTCTTGCTGCGCAAGCTGGGCCCGGGCTGGGGCGTCCCTTGCTCGCAAGCTGGGTACCAGGTTGGCACAACCCTTGCCGCGCAGGCCGGGTACCAAGCTGGCAAAGCCCTTGCCGCCATCAGGCTGGTGCAGCCCTTGCCGTGTATGTCTGCGCCGGATTGGCGCCGGCAACACTAGTGAGACGCCGCTGGGTGAAGTTAAGCGACGTCATGCGGTAAAAGCGCGCCGAAACCGCTCGATTTCGCTGCCTTGACCACTACTAACCAATATCTAGCGATGCGTTTTCCCCGATAGGTAGGCATAATTCGCGCTAATGTTGCCGCGTAAAGGCAGCTGAGGATCTGAGAGGAGAGTAATAATGGCTATTTCGACTGAGATCGTAGGCAAGACCTTCGGACCGTTTGTGCGCGACTACACCTTCAAGGATTTGGAGATTTGCGCGTTGGGGTGCGGTGCTGGCTGGGACGGCCGCGTCGATCTTGACTATGTAAACGAAGGCGATGCGAAAAACCCTGAGCTTAAGGTTCTGCCCATTTTCGCAGTGCCGCTTACGGTTAACGAGGAAATGACCACCACACTCGATTACGGTTTCGATTATTCCGGATCGCTGCATTATGGCATCGACGTTCATTTTCATGCGCCGTTCAAGATGGCCGACCACATTGAGACCTATGTAACCCAGGAAGCCATTTGGGATCGTGGTGAGGGACGCGGATCTCTTTCCAAGCAGGTAGGCAAGTCCTACTCTTCCGACGGTACGCATCTGTGCACGGTGGATACGTACGACTGCTGCATCTATGATGGCGGCTGGGGTGGCGAGCAGCCTCCGAAGGATGTTGTCGAGTATCCCGACCGTGAGCCCGACTTCGTTTACGAGGAAACCTATGGTTTGAATTGGCCTCTTGTGTATCGTTTGATGGGAGACTGGCATCAGCAGCACATCGACTGGTCCTATACCGAGCAGACTGGCCTTGAGCGCCCTATCGCTCATGGTGTAAGTAGCGCTGGCGTGGCAATGCGCCATGCAATCTCCCTGCTGTTCCCTGGTCATCCCGAGGCAATGACTCGCTTCAAGTGCCGCTTCACTTCGCCGGTTCTTCCTGGCGTTCGTTTGCGCACTGAGGTTTGGAAGACCGCCGAGGGTGAGGCGAGGTTCCGTATGGTTAACGCCGATGCTCCCGATTCCAAGCCGTTCTTGAACAGTTGCATCGTGGAGTGGGATCCCTCGCTCGCATAGCGAATTCATTCCCGAAAAGGTCAGCCGAAAATCGGCGGACCTTTTTTCTTGCGCCCCATATCTGTATTGCAACCCCCATTTTTTTCTTGCGGACCCCCCTGTTTTGTAGCCCTCCTTCGTGAGATTTGCTCCGCCACCGTTGCTGGGGGTCGTGTGGTTTTTGCGGGGTCCCTCTTGCCCTCGCTGGGACTCGTGTGAGTTTCTCGGGTTCTGCCCTGCCACCGTTGCCAGGATCCTGCGCTTTCACAGAGTCTGCCCTGTTGATCCAGCTGGCTCGTGTGGTTTTGCCTTCTTGCTTTTTGGGTATGCCCTTTTGCCCTTGCTAGGGGATTTCACGCGTTTTTCGTATGGTCTCGTTCTTGTCGTAGCGATCTGCCTATTGTGAAAACAAAAATCTCGCTCTTTTTGCAACTTTTTTGCGATTAGGGGCCTTTTTCAATCTCGCAAAGCGAAAACGGCCGCTAAGCGGCGGATTACCTGCGGATTTGTATCTCGGTCTGCGATCGGAAGGCTCGCAACAATTGCCAATCGCAAAAAAGTTGCAGTTTGAGTCGAATTTTTGTTTTCAGTCTCCTGTAGACGGCTTCTTAGCGGTGCCATGGGCGGGGTGACTCGGCCACGGCGTGTGCATCGTCGGGAAGTCCAGCGAAGTGGGCCATAGGACAAAAAGGGGTCATAGGGCAAAAAGCGTGCTTGGTCAGTTTGTCGCGTACCCATGTGGGCAGTTCAGGGTAGGACTCGGAATGGCTAGGACCCGGAATGGCCCTAAGAACCAAAACGGCTCGAGCGCGCTTTTCCTATAACCCAAATTTGCTGGTTAGAAAACAAAAAGCCTGCAACCGAAGTTGCAGGCTGAACACTTGGTAGCCTCGATCGGATTCGAACCGACGATCTCCGCCTTGAGAGGGCGGCGTCCTAAACCGCTAGACGACGAGGCCATGAGCGCATATTGGCTGGGGTGGAAGGAGTCGAACCCTCACATACGGTACCAGAAACCGCTGTCCTACCATTAGACGACACCCCAATGAGTTGTGCGTTGCTTTCGCATCGCTTCCTCGGTGGTGTTACCCTTTGCCAAGGCGCGAATCAGTATATTACGGATCGGGGCACTCTCCGTCAACCCCCTTTTTTGAAAAAAATTGCTGATTCTGCAGGTAATATATAAAACACCAGGTGAGCGTGGTGCAGGTGGGTCTTTTATGAAAAACCACCGCAGCACCGTGCGTTCGCGTACGATGAAAACCATCTACCCACCGTTGCGTGGGTAGTTTGCTGTTTGTCGTTCATTGCTAGGCAAATTGCATCAAGCACTCTACGGAAGGGAAGCGCATGTCGCCTGACATTCTTGTTGAAGCCTTAAAGGCGTTGCTGCTCGGTATCACCGAGGGCATCACCGAATGGCTCCCTATTTCCTCGACAGGTCATATGATTTTGGTCGACGAATTCGTGAAGCTCAATGTAAGCGATAAGTTCCTGGAGTTGTTTTTGGTGGTCATCCAGATTGGTTCCATCATGGCGGTTGTGGTTACCTTCTGGCATAAGCTGAATCCCGTTTCGCGTACAAAGGATGAAACCGAGCGCCGCAACACATGGCACATGTGGGGCATGGTTGTTATCGGCAGTATTCCTGCTGCAGCTTTGGGTCTTGCCCTGGACGACTGGGTTCACGACCATTTCTATAACGCCTATACCGTTGCCGCCATGCTTATCTTGTATGGCATCATCTTCATTGTCCTGGAAGCGCACAACCGCAAGCGCGCTCGCGAGGTTATCGAATCGGCGGAGCAGCCGCGCGGCAAGCACGCCCGTAAAATCGACGCTTCCGACCCCGAGTCGGTTGAAAGCGCCCTGTTCCGCATCACTGATCCGTATGACATGGATTGGAAAACCGCTCTGAAGATCGGCTTCTTTGAGGTTTTGGCAATCGTTCCTGGCACCAGCCGTTTTGCAATTCGGACCGATTTTTTGTTTCTGGGTTCCTGGGAGGGCCCCCGAGGCAGTGCTGGGATGTTATGGGCTCGATGCGGAGCGGGGGTGGATCTGGCGCGGGGCAGGGTTGACTCGATGCAGCGCCAGGGCATTGCTCGGCCGCGGCGCTTGGGTGCTGTCCGGGTACCGTGCCAAGGTGTTGTCCGGGTGCGGCATCGTGATGTTGCCCCACTGCCGCGCTAGGGAACTGTTTGGGCGTGGCGTCGTGATGTGGCCCGAGCGTGGCGTTGCGAAACACGGGCGGCGCCGCGGGTTTGGGCGCTTGCTCGTGTATCGTGTCGTGTTATTGCTTTCTCTTAAAATAAGTAACGCCGCGTTACTAAAGTTGGTTTTCCGCTACAATGGGCGCAGAGAATTTGTAGAAGAACAGGCAAGGAGCCCCCCTATGAGCAATCTTTTGGATACCCCTAAGTTGGGTTTTGGCTGCATGCGTTTGCCCCTTACTGACCCCAAAGATCAGAAGAGCATCGACATCGAGCACTTGAAGAAGATGGTCGATGCGTTCATAGAGGCTGGCGGCACGTACTTTGATACTGCCTATGTCTACCACGAAGGCGAATCAGAAGTTGCTATGCGCAAGGCGCTGGTGGAGCGCTATCCGCGCGATTCGTTCACCATTGCAACCAAGTGCTTGGCTTGGGCTCAGCCTACCGCAGAAGACGCTAAAGCATGTTTGGATACTTCGCTCAAACGCCTGGGCACTGACTACACCGATTTCTACCTGCTGCATAACATGGGCGGTGCGCGCACGGCGAAATTCGATGAGTACGGAATGTGGGAATGGGCCGCGCAGAAGAAAGCCGAAGGTGTCATCAAGCACTTGGGCTTCTCGATGCATGACAACGCCGAAACGTTGGACAAGTTACTCGCCGATCATCCCGATATGGATTTTGTCCAGTTGCAGGTGAATTACCTCGACTGGGAAGATCCTGTGGTGGAATCGCGCAAATGCATGGAAGTTGCGCAAAAGCACGGTGTACCCGTGGTGATTATGGAACCTGCTCGCGGTGGTCGCTTGGCGGACTTGCCGGAACGTGGCGCAAGCGTGCTGAAATCGGCCGACCCCGACAAGAGCGTGGTTTCGTGGGCATATCGATTCTGCTACAACCTGCCCAATGTTATCAGTGTGCTCTCGGGCGTATCGACGTTGGAGCAGATTCAGGAAAACGTGCGCGAATGGAAGGCGAACGAACCCTTATCCGTCTTCGAAGAAAAGGCGCTGGGCGATGCGGTTGATGCTCTGAAGAGCGTGGGGTTGATCCCTTGCACCAACTGTCGCTATTGCGTGAAAGACTGCCCCGCTGGCGTGAATATTCCCGAAGCCTTGGGTTTGCTGAATTTGGAAAAGATGACCGAGAATCGCGAGTTTGCGAAGAGTCAGTACGCCTGGCAAACTCGCGATGGTCGCGCTTCTGCCTGTATTCAATGCGGTGCCTGCGAGGATATGTGCCCGCAAGGCATCAACATCATTGAGTTGCTTGAGGATGCCGCCGACTTCTATGAGTAGGACGGGAAAATAGGGACAGGTGCAGGGCTACCACTTATGCCATAGCGCGTAAAAGCAGTGCCGCGCTCGCGAGTTTCGTCGCAAGCGGGGCACTGCTTGTTTGGTGGGAATTCGGTACTTGTCCCTATTTTCACAGTATCCAAAACGTTAAAAACGTGTCCGGGTGTAACTTCTGAATTAACAACGGTTCAGGTGAATTTTTCATTTGCAGCGCTGACGTTAAAACGGTTTGAGAACTCGATTTTCAGCTCCAGATTTCCTCTTCGATGGCGCAATACTAGCGCCGTGCCCGCCGTCTACGCGTACTCATAGGCGACGGGCTGGTTCGAAAGAAGAAGAGGAAAGAGGAAGAGCCGAATGGAACAAAAAGCTTGGAACGCAAAGCGCGTTGGAATGGTGCTTTTGGCTTTGGTGATGGCCGCAAGCGCTTTGCTGTTCGCTACGGGGTGCTCATCACAGAGCAATCAAAAGGAGTCGAGCGACCCCATCACGATGGTTTGGCTGCCTGATAATTCGTCTGCCGACCTTACCCAGTCTCGCGAGGCTATCGGCGATGTGATCAAGGAAGCAACCGGCCGCGACGTTGAGCTGATGACTACCACCGATTACAACGTAGCCATCGAGGCGATTTCTTCCGGTTCTGCTCAGATGGCGCTGCTTGGCGCTGAGGGCTACGTCCAGGCAAATTCAAAGAACGATGCTGTTCAGGCTGCTTTCACTAACAGCGATGAAAACGGAACGCTCGACGGCGCTTGCTACTACAGCCGCATTTGCGTCCCCGTTGACCAGGCCGACAACTACAAGGACGGCGACGGCTATTCCCTGGACAGCCTGAAGGGCAAGAAGTTTTCGTTCGTATCCGCAACGTCTACTTCGGGCTTCAAAGTCCCCTCCAGTGCCATCATGAAGAAGTGCGGCGTTGAATCTTCCGACGACCTTCTGCAGGACGGCGCGTTCTTCGGCAAGGTAATGTTCGGCGATTCCCATCAGGGCTCTGCGGTGAACCTGCTTTCCGGTCAGTCTGATGCCGCTGCATTCGACGACGTTGACGTAGATATGTACCTCGACCTGGTATCTGGCACCGCAAATACTCCCGGCGCCGTGTATAAGGTAAAGGACGATGCGGCTGCACCGTTTGATTCGGTTTGTGGCAAGGAATTCACCATCATTGGCATCACTCCCGTGCTGAACGCACCGTTCTGCTACAACACCGATAAGCTTTCCGATGATGAGCAGAAGAAGATCACCGAGGCGTTCTGCTCTGAGGAAACCGCATCCAACAAGGAAATCTTTGCCGATCCTGACGATGAGAACGCCAAAGCGATCTTTGAAAAGGATTCCGACAAGACCTGCTTCGTCGCTTGCGATGATGCATGGTACAACCCCATCCGCGAGCTGGGTGCATAAAGCATGGAGCAACGTCAGGAACTGCTAACCGTTGAGCGCCTGACGAAAAGCTACGACGGCAAGGGGAAAGCGCTGCACGATATGTCGCTTTCCCTTCGTCGTGGCGAGTTCGTCACAGTTATCGGGCCTTCGGGGGCAGGTAAATCCACTTTTTTGCGCTGTGTCAATCGCCTTATCGATGCTTCTGAGGGAAGTATCGTGTTCGACGGGCGTGAGATTACCAGCATGAACAAGCGTCAGATGCGCAAGGTCCGTCGCGATATCGGGATGATCTTTCAGCATTACAACTTGGTGCATCGAGCCACCGCAATCGAAAACGTTTTGCAGGGGCGTTTGGGGTACTTGTCGGACTTTCGTGGCATCTTCGGTTTATACAGTGAAGAAGACAAGCGTAGCGCGTTCGAGCTGCTGGACAAAATGGGCCTTGCTGAATTTGCTTATCAGCGCGCCGACCAGCTTTCCGGCGGACAGCAGCAACGAGTGGGCATTGCGCGTGCGCTGGTGCAGGATCCGCTCTTGATGCTGTGCGACGAGCCTATTGCGAGCCTTGACCCGAAGTCTTCACGCGTGACGATGGAAATGCTTCGTTGGGTGTCCGATGAGTTGGGCGTTGCATGCCTGGTGAATTTGCACCAGATTGACTACGCCATCGAGTATTCCGACCGCATCGTTGCGCTGAAGAAGGGCGTCAAGGTGTTCGATGGTACGCCTGATGAGCTGGATGCGAAAATCATTTCCGACATTTACGGCACGCCGTACGTGCACGAGGGTGCGCATGGCGTGGAGGAAGAAAACGCAGGCGCGAGGGGCGCGGATGCGAGAGGCTCACGAGTGGCGGGCGCTTGGCGCCACCATCATCGGCGGTATGTTGTGCGGCTGCTCTCGTACTGCTGCGGCAGAATTCACGTTCTTCTTGGCCATCCCTGTAATGTTTGGCTGGGGTATGGTTAAAGCTGTCAAGTTCTTCTTGGCGGGCATTGCCATGACGCAGGTTGAAATTGCGGTCCTGGTGGTTGGTATTGTTTCAGCTTTCGCCATGGGTATGATCGCCATCCGCTTCTTGATGGGCTACATCAAGCAGAACGACTTCACCGTTTTCGGTGTGTACCGCATATTTGTTGGCTTGGTTGTGTTGGGTTACTTTGGCACTAAGGCCCTTGGTATTTTCTAAGGCGTTGAATGGTATCCTTAAACCATGAGCAAAGGAAGAAAACATACTCGACGCAAAGCTCTTTCCGAAGAGGAAAAGGAGCAGTTGCGGGAACGGTCTAATAAGTGCATTTCCCGTTACTGCAATTATGCTGCGCTTGTCATTATATTGGTGGCGCTCGCTTCCTATGTGGTAGGGAAGGGCGATGTATTCTTCGGCCAGTTCGGCATCATGGTTTCCATCGCGTTATTGGCTATAGCGGCCATCAACGATCCAGCACGAAAATAGAACTGCTTTAGCGGCCCTTCGGGGCCGTTTTTCGTATGAACGGGTTCTAATATTTCCAGCTTGTTTCAATAATGCCCAACTCGGGTAATAGCGGCGCAAGGAGGCTTATTGGCCTGGCGTTTTGTTATCATAGGCTAACAGCGCCTATAGGGTGCGCTTACCGTCTTTTCGTGAAAGGAGTATGAGATGCCGGAAAAGAACGAGGCATTCGAGAAAATCGAGAAGCATCGTGCCGAGATCGACGCAATCGATCAAAAGCTCGTCGCTCTTCTGAATGAGCGAGCCGGTCATTCCTTGGACATCCGAGCCCTTAAGCCCGATGCCCACATGGGTTTGTATGACCCGAAACGCGAGGAAGAGATCTTTGCGCGCGTTGCAACGTACAACGAGGGCCCTCTGTATAACGAAAACCTTACTGAGATCTATCGCGGAATCCTTAAGGTTATGAAAGAGGTACCCTCCCGTGATTAATCCACTTTCCTCACTCCCCAATTACGGCACTCGCACTAACGAGATCACCCTTTACGCTGGTCCCTGCTCTGTTGAATCTGAAGAGCAGTTCAATGAAGTTGCCGAATGCATTGCTGGCCTTGGCCTTACCTGGATTCGCGGTGGCGCCTTCAAACCCCGCACGAACCCCCATTCGTTCCAGGGTCTGGGCGAAGAAGGCTTGCAGATCATGAAGGCTGGAGCTGAAAAGTACGGCCTGAAAACCCTCACCGAGGTAATGGACTCCGCCCATTGCGAAATGGTGCATTCCTATGTTGACGGTCTTCAGATCGGTGCTCGCAACATGCAGAACTTCAGCTTACTGAAGAACGTTGGCAAGGTTACCGCGCAGTCTCACAAGATGGTGTTGCTGAAGCGCGGCCTTGCGGGCAGTATTTCCGAGTGGCTTTCTGCTACGGAATATCTGACCATGGGCGGCAACGACAACATCGTGCTGTGCGAGCGCGGCTTGCGCACCTTCGAAACCGCTACGCGCTTCACGCTTGATATTTCTGCTGTTCCGGTTATTCACAAGCAGTCGATATTTCCTATTTGCGTGGATGTTTCGCATCCCGCTGGAGTACGCGACTTGGTGCCTTCTTTGGCATATGCCGCCGTCGCCGCTGGTTGCGACAGCATTATGATAGAAGTTCACCCGAATCCCACTGAAGCGCTTTCCGATGGTCCCCAGCAGCTTACGCCTGGTCAGTTCACCGAACTGGTAGCCCAGCTGCGCGAGATCGCCGCAGTTTTCGGCAAGAAGATCGTTTAGGTTGCGCTGATCTACGATCAGCGCAACTCTCGCATGAGACGTTATGACGCTGCGCGGGGCTCTAACGGCACAGCTGGGGTTTCAAGCGGGCTTGACGTGCGAAGCACGCCTGGCGCCCGCTTTCGCCCCATCTGCACTCGTTAGAGCCCCGCTCGCTGTTGCGTCCGATGATGTGAGTTCATTAACGCCCTTTCGGGCGTTTTTTGTTTTTGGGTGAAGGAGTTGTCAAATAGGGACTGATGCTTTTAGTGCTTTCGGACAATTTGCAAGCAAGTTAGCGTTTGGGCGCAGGATGCTTGCTAGCAAAGTGAAATGCACCAAAAGCCTCATCTTTTTAGATGCTTGCCGCAGGGCGAAAATTCTGTTCAATCAGGACGTTTTTCTAGCCCTATCAGCCAAAACAATGTTAAGGTCGCTCATATCCTTCCGGGAGAAAGGAAGAAAATGCGCCTTTCGGAGAACGTACAATCGCGAGTTGTTGCTGTGTCGGTTTCGCTATTCTTGGGTTTCGTAATGCCCTGGGTTCTCCAGGCTAACCGGGATTTTCGTGGGGAAGCTCAATTTAGGTTCGACCCATCGGTTATGTTCGCCAGTACGGTTGCTGAGGTTCTTGTTAGCACCATGTTTGCCGCGGTGTTCGTCGTTTCGCTTCTCTACCTCGCAAATCAATCGAGCTCTCGAAAGCTGCTTTTGTTCGCAGGTGCCATATCTCTAGTTGCTTTTGCCGGATTCACCATGACCTATTCGCTCTTCGTTCATGGCAGCGTAGATGGTTGGATCTACTACGCTCTTTCCCAAATGTTTCTTGGCCTAATTCTTATGGTCGGATACATCACGGCTGCAATAGCCGCTCCACTGATAAAACCTTCCAGCATGAACTAGCTTCTCTTTTTAGACATCTATTTGTTTTTATGCTCAACAGGGATATCGAGCATTATTTGAACTTCATGAGATCCGGGACTCACATGGGTTGATGTTTCTTTGATCAGTAATTCTCCGCATATTTCTAGTCCATTTTCCCTAAGCAATTCTTTTGTATCGCTCAATAAAGCAAAAAGAGGGTTATCTTCCTGAAAAATGGGTTCATCCGTCTTGTCGAAAGAGAAGCGGTGCATAGATTGAAAACGAAGTCCAGCTTGTCTTTTCTCGTATTTATCCAGATTGACTGTACTTTCTGGAATTTCGGAGCATAGGCTGAAATCGCTTTCGTAGCTGCCATTTAAGAATGCGTCTTTGCCGACCTTGTAGAGATTGGGGAGAGACTGCTTGCTCCTTTCGGATTCTTTCTTGAGCGACCTTTCGTGCTCTGCGATTTTCAGAAACAGCTCTTCTGGGTTACTGCTTTGCAACGGAATTTTTGTCGATAAGAAGTAGGATTCCCCCTCTTCGACCAGACGCCAGCTGTTTGCGCAATCTGATTTTTCGGATTGCCATTCTTCTTGAGTCTGAAGTGATGCAATTGCCGATTCAATAAGCTGTCGCTTTCTTTCAATTTCCCTAGCTTTTGCTTCGATTTCGGCCTTCTTGCTATTGAAAAGCTGAAGAGTCATTGTGGGGTCATGCTGCTTCTGGAAGTTCCTGATCTCTTCAAGGGAGCATCCTGCTTCTTGCAGCGAGGCAATGGTAAGGAAATCGATTATCTGAGATGCAGAATAGACTCTGTACCCATTCTCGTTTATAGAGGCGGGCTTAAGTAGGCCGATTTCATCGTAATGCCGAAGAGTGTCTTTTGTCGTTTGACATACTTGAGCAAATTTTCCTGCATACAAGGGAAATACCCCCCCTATTTCTCTTGACCATGGGGTAACCCCACACCCTAATCTCTTTGCTGTCGCTGAAAGTTTAGCCTGATAGTTCTAACGATTTTAGAGGATTGCGGCTTTATTTTTCAGCGGTGAAAAAATGGCAGATTTAGGTTGGTTACGAAAAGGAGAGACTATGGAACACAAGCCAGAAGAGCCAAAGAAAAGCATCGAACAGTTTGATGCATTGACAGGTTTGGACGAGAAGAAGGTCAAAGAATATCTCGAAAACGGGTCAGGAATCAATCCGGAAGAGGAAGCTCAAGGCTCGGTTTTCACTGTAATTACCCTTGTGGCAATGTGCTAATTAGCTAGTTGCGCTGAGATGGGATATAGATTATGAGCGACAAAATCACTTACGAAGAACTCGTTTATGCTATCGGTCCAAAGAACGGAGATTTCTCATCTCAGCGCTCCCTTTGTTTTTCTGGGGAAGCGCGAATACCTGCTATCGAAATTCCCGGATTGGATTTTCTTAAATGGCAAAACGCAAGAAGGCCTGTTGCTCTCTTGCAAAATGAGGTTGATGAGTACTTTGTATATAAGACGACCGATAAGGCCGAGGATGTCTCTAATCGCGAAATTGAGGTTTTGAAAGAGCTTGATCTGCACGCCCGGAAAGATTGGCGATTTGAGAAGAAAGTTCAATTCCCTCATTTGAGAAATGTGAATGAGAATGGATTTTTGTATCCGATGCTTACAGGGGAGCCATTGTCGGTGCTACTCGATGGGGCATCCAATCCTAAATGCATACTTGAAGCATTTAGTCGGCTTGGGGAAGCGATTGCAGCTGTTCACCTTGTTGGAGACGAGCTTGGCGGGGTCGACTCCTATGAATGCTGTTTTCCAGTGCCTAGACGCGAGGCCTTTACTATTTCTGAGTTTTACGAAGGTGTAGGGATGGAATTCCCTTTATTGCTCTCTGCCTTCTTTGAGGTTCAGAAGGGCATTGATTCGCTGCGGGCTAACTGGGGGAATCGGGACTTGGTTCACTATGATTTGAGAGTGCAAAACATTCTTTATAGTTCTGAAACTGGTCGGATTTCCCTAATCGATTGGGAGACAGCGGGGCTCGGCAATGGATTGCTTGACTTGGGGATGGTTTGCTTTGAGCTAATCAGGGTTTCCTATTGTTCCTATGGCAAGTTGCCACTCGATTGGTTATCGCTGCATAAAACAATGGTTGAGAAATACTGCTTGTATCGAGGCGCTGATTTCTCCGAAACGTTTTGCGGCTCAATCCAGTATGCAGCTGTTTCTGCGCTTGTGCGGTGCGCTGAAAAGCTGAGGATTATTGGTCGTTTGTCCAGGGTCGACACACTTATTCTTGAACATGTTGGCAGGTTAATCGATGCGCCGGAATGGTTTTTGGAAGATGAAGGCGTGATTTAAGTGGACGATTTCTACCGTTCGATTGCGGCTGAAGTGTTTGTTTCTGATTTCTCGGTTATAGATAGGAAAAATAATCGAGTTCTTTATACCTCTTTAAGCGAACAGTCATTAATTGGCTGGCTTTGCAATTATCTCTATCTGAAGTACTATGCTCGCGACAAAAACGGGTTGAAGAGGCTATTTGAGCATGAGCCAAGGTATGGGACAGTTGTTGACCTCGAAGATCCAGATGTTGCCAAAGCGGTTGTGTCCGGGTGCAGTCACGATAAATGTCTCGATCGTTCATGGAAACGTATAGGTGATGGATGCCGCGTTACCAATGGAGCGTTAATCCTTGAGTGCGATCCCGAATCGTTCGTAAAGATTGACGGAAATGAATATGTCGTTCGCAGCGCGATTCAGAGGTTCCTTCTTCCAGGTTGGTTGTATATCACAGGGGTTCATGGATTCGATTCGTCTGAGCTAACTGAGGTTTTCAGGTATTACCATTCCGTTTCTGGTGCAGCATGCCTTGAGGAAGCATTCCGTTTGCTAACTTCCGCTTTAAACATTGAAGGATTCGAGTATAGAGTTAAGGTCGCCAACAACAAATCGGGTCTTGGTCGAAATGATGCTTTGGTTCTGTATTCAAAGCATCCATTGCCAGTAAAGATAATGAAAGAAATCGGCCTTTCCTTCGGTAGCGATAATCGGGTTTGGGAAAGCTGCCCCTTTGTTAGCTCGATTTCCGGTGGGTG
Organism: Eggerthella sp. CAG:209; assembly: GCA_000436075.1. GTDB lineage: Bacteria > Actinomycetota > Coriobacteriia > Coriobacteriales > Eggerthellaceae > Anaerotardibacter. Next base: position 42,288 of record FR884644.1, read on the forward strand.
GGGATATGCCAAAGAACTCTTTGGATCGGTTGATTCTTTCCGGACTAGCTATGGTCAAAAGTGTTGTTTTCTCTTAGCTCGTGGCTTAGTGCTCGCCGATTCAAGTGTCGAATCGTGCATTTTCTCAATGAAAAAGAGCTTTATTGATGGAAGGCTTGATTTCCATGGCTCATGTACATGAGCGCTACATTCCCGGTCCAGCATTCATAAGATGCTGCGATAGTCTTAGTGGAGGGGGATATCGATGGAGCGAAGAGTTTGGCTGTGAGGTTGGGATGTCATTCGATGGGCTTAACCCCCCTTGCGGATTTCTCCTTCCTAACGATGTGAGTGGTTCAATCGTTAAGTGGCCGACTGTCGGTAGCGCAAGGCTTCTCGTCGATCTCATGGCAAGTAAAGAGGCTGCAGACTATCGCTGCATCTTTTCTCTACTAGGGAAGAATCTTGCTGAATTCCATTTCCTTGATGCCCCGATGAGCCTGTTTGAGAATCGGTTGATTAATAAGGTTGAAGAAACGGAAGTGTATAGAAAGGCTCTTCGTTATGCCTCTGAACAGGGGTTTTTGTTCCTGCTTTTTCCTTCAGGAGCGGGGTGCGTCTTATCCACGGGAGATTCAGCACCGCTATGGTTCTTGCCGATGAAAAGAGAAAGGTGATGATCTCTGCGGATGTCGGCCGAGGAGATCCCATGTTCGATATTTCCCAGATTCTCTCTGAAATCTGGGAGTTTTATTGTTCGTTTTCTAAATCCGAGAATTGGCGGCGACAGATGGGCCTAGCGGCAAGGGCTTTTGTTGACTCCTATGAAAAGCAATCAAGATGCCGCATTGATATGAGTGGACTGTGGGAAATGTGTAGGGCGAAGTCCGCTGTCCATGTGCTTATTCTGGCTTTTTTGAGAAAAGATATCTCTATTTTTCGATCCCATATTGCGAGTTTGGAGCTTGGGGAGAGTTTCTTCGACTATCTCGCATAAGTTTTGCTGCAACGAAGAAAGGTGACCAGGTATGAATCTGGATACAACAGTGTGTAGGGCGACAAATGTTAAATTCGAGGTTGATTCGAGTAATGAGGTAATTGTCTATACCGATAAAGGGCGTTTCAACGCTGGCCATAGCTCCTTGCGGATATTAGAAAGATGCTTTACTCCCTGTTCTGTTCGTAATTTGCTGGAAGAAATGGTTGACCCAGATAAGCGTGAGGCATCGAAAGAGATTCTTAGGACGTTGAAGGTTCTTTTTTCGTCTGGTGCCATTGTTGAATCTGAGGGTTCAGGCCTCTCTTCCTCGATGTTTCCTTTTGGCGGCTATGCTGCTCCCTTTGTTCAGACAAAGATGCTCAACGACGTTTTGCGGAAGCAAATTTATCTTGATGCCATACGGGATCTTGTTAAGCCGGAAGATATTGTTATCGATCTTGGCACGGGTTCGGGGATTATGTCGATTGCTGCGGCCAAAGCGGGCGCAAAACGAGTTTATGCAATTGAGCCTTCAGGTGCATTTTACTGCGCTAAAGAAAACTTCAGAATTAATCATGTGGATGGAGTCGTTTGTTCTTTAAAGGGGTGGTCAACGGATGTCGATTTGCCTGAGAAGGGAACCCTTCTTTTAACTGACTTGTTGGGGAATGACCCCTTTGATTTATCGATATGGGAATTGATGTCAGATCTTAAGAAAAGGGCAATGGCATCGAGCTGTCGCTTACTCCCTGAGAAGATAGAGCTTCGCGCCAGGCTGCTATCTGTACCGGAGAACGTACTAGATCAGCATTTGATATCGGAAAGGGTTTTGTCCAAATGGCAACGGGAATATGGCATTGATTTTTCAGGAATGCGTGAGCGCCGAGATTCCTCGAGAGGCTGGCTTGAGAAACCGTTAATCGTTGATTCATGGGAAAAATCAGCCGACAACTTTTTAATTGGAAGCATTAACCTACGTGATGATCCGCATGGGTTTTGTTATCGTGTCGAGATTCCCGTTTCCAGAGGCTGTTGGAATGGGATTTTAATCTACTATAGGGCTCAGATTGGTAATCGTTGGTTTTCTACCGACTGTCCTGAGGGCTCCAGATTCAGCCATTGGTATAACGCGATTTGGACGATTCCTGAGAGGGCTAGATCGTCGGATCGATTGTCTGTTGAGTATCGCTATCTAGGCGATGGAGAAAGTTGTGTGTCTATTTCCTCTGCGAGTGGAGGGCGCAACTGATGCTTTGGGTTTTGCTGGTGTGCTTGTTCGGCTTTGTGTTGAGTTTCTCCATCTCGACCTTTCTTCATTTTGGCCCAGATTTCTCCTTGCTTATTGGATCAATAGTGGCTGAGGCACTTCTTGTTACGACTTTTCTTGTTCTGATCGCCAGGAAATACAAGAAAAGCGAGTGGTCGGACATTTCCTGTTTTGAGAAACTCTTAAAATCTGTTCGTGCTGTTGCCGATGAGCTGGTTCCTCGAAAAATACTTCACCTCTTGACGGTTGAGGCCAATGTCTTCAAGGTTCTTTTCTTTGCTTTTGTGAGAAAAAAATACGTACCCGATGGCTCTCTCTCGATGCCCTATGGGAAAGAATGGCGGCTTACGGGTTATGCCCTGGTTGTTGTCGCGGCAGTAGAGCTGATCGTTGTTGATATTGCATGCTCGGGTTATTTGGGCGAGGGAAGCCCTGTTCGTCTAGTTGCGTTGGGCATTTCTGCATACATGCTTGTTTGGATCGTTGGATATGTCTTAGCCTCGCGGATTATGCCTCATTACGTTAACGATGATGAATTGGTTATTCGTTGTGGAATTGCCCATTCGGTAAAAATTCGTCTTGATGATATAGCTGGTATTGAATTGAAAAAAATCGAGCTAGCGAAAAGAAGAGGATTATTCACTTCTGATGGCTATTTGAGGGTCAATAATGGCGCTCAGGTAAACGAATTAACAGTCGTCTTGTCCGATGGGTCTAGTGTTTTAATCGACGGAAAAGATTCGGGCACTGGGCTAAGTGGCGTTTCTTTCAGTGCTGATTTTCCTAAAAGCATGCAAAGAGCCATAGAAGAAAAGCTTAGATAAATGGCTGAGTTCTATTTGTCTCAACCTGAGTTTTTGGTTCCGCCTTATTCGTTCCCCGATAAACCCTATTGTGCTGCATCTGCCTTCTGCACAATCCTGAATTACCATTTACGTAAATTGGGCCAGTTGGGCGAACTGGATCCCGAAAGTGTCTTCCTAAAAGCTTATCCAGATTGGTCTGAAACAATTCTTGGCCCTTCGGAACAGATAATCAGGTATGCCGAATTGTGGAATGAGGGAGCTCTTTCTTCCGCTCTTGGCGTTGAAAAATCCTGCTATTGCCTAGTGGAAAAAGAGAAGCTGGCGACTTTAGACTCGTTGGCTCGCATGAAATCTTCTCTTGGAGCTTTTGGTCCTATTGTTGTCGAAGTGCCTCTTTACTTATCTTCCTTTGCGTTCCCTTTTAGCGGTATTTTCCAGCCGATATCGTCAGATGAGAAACCGGGCTATTTAGGTATGCATTTAATGGTTGTCGATGGCTATGACGATAAATGGACCTCTGGGCAATGCTTGCCTGGGGAAGGGGCGGTGTTCGTTCGAAATTGTTGGGGTCTCTCTTGGGGCTACAAAGGAAGAGGTGTTCTTCCATATTCTTACTTCCTCGATGAACGGCCGAGCTATTTCTACGTTTTTAAATGGGGTTCAAGATGATTTCTCTTTATGAGTATGCAACCGATTGGTATCTAAAGAAGCTTCAGGCAGCTAAGCGGGTTCTTTATGCTCAGGTTCACCTTACTGAGAGATGCCAGTATCACTGCGGGCATTGTTATTATGCGGAATTGGGTAAAAAGGCAATCGATATGGATTTCGACGCGTTTCGCTCGAGGATTAAAGAGCTTACCCATTTGGCACGAAGTCAGGGAAGGTTCCTGAGGGTTGATTTTACGGGAGGAGATCCACTCTTGAGTCCCGTTCTTCCTGATGCTGTCCAAGAGTGCGAGGCGAACGGCGTTGTGTGCGGCTTAAAATGTAACCCTGATATTTTAGCCTGTGGTGATGCTCAATCCCTGGCTACTGTGTTAAATGGATGCTCCTCCGTCAGTCTGAGCCTTGATGGAACGAAGGCGTTCCATGATTCACTGAGACATCGAAGAGGATCGTCTGATTTGGTTGTTAAAGCCTTGAGAAAAGCCAATGAACTTGGCTTAAAGACCAGGGTTAATATGACCATATCAAGAGATAATAAGGATATGATTCGGGATGTGTTCGCTGATTTAGTCAAAGAGAATGTGACGGTAGACGCATTCACATTTGCTCGATTCTGGAATGGTTCCTTTTGTGACAGTATGCTCAGTAGGGAAGATTTAGTTGACTGTTTCGATTCGTGCTGCTCGTTTTACGAATCGTATCTTTCGGATCCAATGTCTTATGGTTGCTACGATGGATTGCGCAAACCAAAAGTGCAGCTTGCTTTTAAAGAGCACCTCTGGCTTCCCTATTTAGAATCAAAAGGACTTGTCGATAAGGGCTTGATTGGCTATGCAAGGAGGATTGCGGACTCACTTAATTGTTCTGCATTGCATCAAACGGTAGTGATCGACCCCGATAATGAGTTGTTCCACTGCAGAAAAGTCTCATTGGCGAAGGTCAATAATCTAACACCAGGCAATTTGGGCGGTGAGCGCTTCCGTAGTTATGTTGATAGCCAGTACATGTGCCGCTCTTGCGTTAATGAGGGTATTTGCTTTGGCTGTCCCGCTGTTGATGAGATCGTAGAAAAATCCGATTCCGGAAATCCCTGCCCTTTCTATTCTAGGTTGAAGTAATTCGCTGGTGCCCATTCGAACAAACCGTAGGGATACTGCGGATAGGGTGGGGCATTGTCGCTTGGCGCGGTAAAATAGCAACCCGAAATAAAACGTGAGTGCCGCGCAGGCCTTAAAGCCTGTGCGGTTTGTTGTGTTAGGACGAATTGCATGCCCATCGATCTTGATACCCTGAATGGCCCTCAGCGCGAAGCGGTGCTGTGCACGGAAGGCCCTCTGTTGGTTTTGGCGGGTGCCGGTTCCGGTAAAACCCGCGTACTTACCCATCGCATTGCCCATCTGGTGGAAGATCTGAACGTTGCCCCTTGGCAGATTATGGCCATCACGTTTACCAATAAGGCCGCTGCTGAAATGCGTGAGCGTCTGCAGAGCCTTATCGGTGGCGGCGCGCGTGGCATGTGGGTTTCCACCTTCCACAGCATGTGCGTGCGCATCTTGCGCACCGACTGCGAGCGCGTAGGGTTCGCCAAGGGCTTCACCATCTACGATGACAGCGATTCAAAGCGCCTGGTCGAACAGATCATGGACGAACTCAACATCGACAAAAAGCGCTATCCCATCCCTGCGCTTCGCAACCGTATTTCGCAGGCAAAGAACGACCTGCAGGTGGCAGAAGTGTTTGCCGAAAAGACATCCGATCAGGTAGGCCAGGTGGCTGCGCGCGTGTACACGCGCCTACAGGAGCGCCTGCGTCAGCTAAATGCCTTCGACTTCGACGACTTGCTGCTGTACACCTGGCTTCTGTTGAAGAACCACCCCGATGTGTTGGCTGCCTATCAGAACCGTTTCCGTTACCTGATGGTGGACGAATACCAGGACACCAATCATGCTCAGTATGTGCTTACCCAGCTCTTGGCGGCAGCGCATAAGAACATCATGGTAGTAGGCGACGACGACCAGTCAATTTACTCGTGGCGTGGCGCTGACTTGCGCAATATTCTCGATTTCGAGAAGGATTACCCCGAAGCCCGCGTGGTGAAACTGGAAGAAAACTACCGTTCCATGGGCAATATTCTGGCGGCAGCAAATGCGGTAATTGCTAATAACCTTACGCGCAAGCCCAAGAAGCTGTTCACCTCAAAGCCTGCTGGCGACAAAATCTCGGTGTACAGCGCAACCGACGAACGAGATGAAGGTCGTTGGATTGCATCGGAAATCGAGCATCAGCACGGTGAAGGCATGTCGTACAACCAAATTGCGGTGTTCTATCGCACCAATGCGCAGAGCCGTATGCTTGAAGATATGCTAATGCGCGCCGGTGTGCCGTATAGGCTTATCGGCGGTACGCGCTTCTTCGATCGCGCGGAAATCCGCGACGTAATGGCGTACTTGAATCTGGTAGTCAATCCTGCCAACGACGTTGCCGCTCATCGCGTTATCAACGTGCCCAAGCGCGGCATCGGCAAAACCACGGTAGAGCACATCGATTACGTTGCTCGCGAAACGGGTATTACGTTCTTGCAGGCTGCCGAGCTGTGCATTGCCGACGATCAAATTCGCTCCGCAACGCGCAAGGCCATTGCGGAATTCGTGGCGCTCATCCACGAGGCCCAGGGTTATGCCGGCGATCTTCGCAAGGTGGTTGAGGCCATCGTAGACAAGGCGGGACTTATTCGTGTCCTTGAAGCGGAAAACTCCGACGATGCCGCTGGTCGCATCGAGAATATTCAGGAGCTCTTCGGCGTAGTAGACGAATACGCCCAAACGCACGACGATGCCGATGCACTGTTCGAGCCTCCTACGGCAGAAGGCGCGCCTGAGGCAGACGACGAGCCGCCCGTACGCACCTTCCAGGCAAATTCCTTGCCTGACTTCGTGGAATGGGTAACGCTGCGTACCGATATGGATACAGTGGCGGAAGACGGCGAAGCCATCACCATGATGACCATCCATGCCGCAAAGGGCCTGGAATTCGACTGTGTATTTGTGGCGGGCATGGAAGAATCGCTGTTCCCTCACGGAAATTCGTCCCAAGATTCGCAGGGCCTGGAAGAAGAACGCCGCTTGGCTTACGTTGCCATCACCCGTGCGCGCAAGAAGCTCTACCTTACCAACGCCTTCACGCGACAGATTTTCGGTCAGTCAAGCGCCAACCCGCCTTCGCGCTTCATCGGTGAAATTCCGCTTGAATTGCGCAAGGGCATCGGAATGGGCTCTGCTGGATTCTCTGGTTCTGGCTGGGAAAAGCGCGGCAGCCGTCGCGGCATTGCCGGCTCTGGTTCCGAGGCGGGCGGCGGTCGCGTGTTCGGTCAGTCGAGCGCTTCAGGGTCGCGCCCTCGTCAGCAGACGCGCCCTGCGGTGAAGCCCGAGGCCCAGAAGAAGGCGGCAGCGAAGATGACGTTTACCAAGGGCGATACGGTCGACCACAAGGTGTTTGGCCGTGGCACCATCACCAAGGTGGACGGCGATACGCTGCATGTACGCTTCAGTCGCACCGGCCAAACCAAGAAACTGCTGAAGGACTACGCACCTATCGTAAAGATCGGTTGATGCCGTGAAGGAGCTGGACGGCAAATGTCCTAGAAGGCTTTTGGCGAAGGCTGCACGTAAACGTGCGGCCTTCTTTCATTTCGCGTTACAATAGATAAGTTCTACACGTTTGCGCGCACCGAAGCGCGCTTGTTGAGGAGGCTACATGGCTAACCAGGTTTTTATCGTAGGTCATAAGAACCCAGACAACGACTCCATCGCAGCAGCGGTGAGCTACGCATATTTGAAGAACGCCCTTGAGGCAAAGAAGGCTGAGCCGGAGGCAGAATATGTTGCCTGCTGCCTGGGTCCGCTTCCTCAGGAATCCGCAACTATCCTTGAGCAGGTTGGCCTGCCCGCTCCGAAGCTTATCGAAAAGGTAGGCGAAGGCGACAAGGTTATCCTGGTTGACCATAACGAGTCCACCCAGATGGTTGACGGCATTGCCGATGCTGAAATCGTTGAGGTTGTAGACCATCATCGCATCGCTGGCGATGTGGTTACCGGCAACCCCATCCTGTACCTGAACATCCCCGTTGGCTCTACGGCAACCATCGTAACCAAGCTCTATGAGCAGCTTGGTGTTGAGGTAACCCCTGCTATTGCTACGGTGCTTCTTTCTGCGATTATGACCGATACCGTAATTACCAAGAGCCCCACCTGCACCGATTACGACTTGGTTCAGGCAGAAAAGCTTGGTGCCATCATTGGCAAGAAGCCTACCGAATTCGGTCTTGAGGTATTTAAGATGCGCGGCGGCGACAACGATCTTTCCGTTGAAGAGCTGTGCACGCACGACTCCAAGGAATTCAAGAAGGGCGACGACGTATACATGGTTGCCCAGCACGAAACGGTAACGCTCGATGTTGCCATGGAGCGTGAGGCCGAATACCGCGAGTTCCTGAAGGCAAAGGTTGCCGAAAACGGCTACAAGTTTGCTCTTCTGCTTGTTACCGACATCTTCAACGAGGGCTCCAAGTTCATCTGCGAAGGCGACGTTGCTCCCGTATCCGAAGCATTCGGTATCGACGCTACGAAGGCTGAATGGGTAGACGGTATCTTGTCCCGTAAGAAGCAGGTTATCCCGCCACTGTCCTAGCAGTTACAGCGTTCTGCGAACGCCGTAACTGACAAGCGAGACGACCTGACGCTGCGAGGCCTGCGGTTGCGCCGTTCTGTCGAAACGGCGCAAGAGACTCACGAGACGCGATGACGCTGCGAGGCGCCCTGGTGGCACAGGAACCTTTCAATCGGTCGGGGCGGCCTTAAAGCCCCTTCCTCTTTCAAGGTTCCTGTACTCACCAGGGCGCCTCTCGCTGTTTCACTGGCGCATGCCCGGGCTTAGCTAGCCCCTGCCGTACGGGCTGGTTGAAAGCCGCTTGGGAGTTTTTCGTGTCTGCCGGTTAATTTCGCGTCGGACCGGACTTTTCGTTCGCTATGCTTTTCGTCAATCGCTAACCGTATGCAACGCATTGCGTTTGGCTGGTGTTTTCCCGTAAACGGCGAAAGGGGAAATCGATGACGAAAAGAAGAAAAGCCATAGCAATCGCGCTGTCCGTTTTGGTCCTTGTACTCGTTGCTCTTGTTGCGGTAAACCGCTATGTTTCCGATTCGTTCACCTTGCTGGTTTACGAAGAGGGTAAGCCGATAGCGGATCCATCGCTTAATGTGCCGGAGAATGCACGGCTGACCGAGGCCTACTCTTCCAAGGGGCATATCCGCGAGCATGATAGCCGAGGCGATTTGATCCAGAGCGATTTCGTCTTTTGGTTTCCTGTCACCGTAAATGCGATAAAGGCTCCTAAGCAGGTTACTTATCGGGTCCTTGATGATGATATGGGGATTTCATTGCCCAATGGAAGCAAGGGCTCGAATCTTGTTGTTTCAGGTGAAGATGCAACGGGCTATATGCAGATGTGGTTCTATGTTGCAACACATGAAGAGTCGGATGGATATTACGCTGTAATTCCTAACTTAGAGGAAGCGGCTATTGCTGAACTGCAAAACCCGTGTTTGGAAGTCGAAGTCGAGTATTTCGATGGGGCAGTGAGCAAAAAGAAGTACTCGTTTTTCCCAAATGAGAAAAACGAGTACGGTTTTTTAGATGGTTTGATTGTTTCTGAATGCAGCTAAATAGCGCTTGAATACGCAGATGCGATATGTTGCTAGATTAAGTATTCAGCCCCCAAGATCATTTCGCCCATCCCAGATACGTATAGGCAGGCTGTGCATTCTCCGCCATTTCTAACATATCCATTTGAGTCACTTGATTTGACGTAGGGAATAGCGTCAAATCCTGTTACCAAGGTTTTTGAATCTGAAGTGAAGAGGGCTTCTGCAGGGCATTTTGCGCTGCCGGCGATTCCCTGATGGGCAACGACTGCCTTGCTGCCCTGAAACGATGCGTATGAAACACTTTTTGTTGCTGTGCCCTTTACGCTCGTTATCCTGATGTTTCCATCCATTATGTAATATGTCGCATCATACTCAATGTAATAGATAGGAGTTCTGTCGAAAGATCCTTGTCGTGCATTCGATATCTCGAACACCTCAACAGCATAGGTGTCAGTTATGGTTCCATCTGAATTAATTTTGGTTTGCAGGCTGTCTTCCAGCTTGAAAATTCCCTGAGGCTGATCTTGCAAAAGAGTCCTTCTCGGTGCTTGCAATTAAATTGCCATCTTTGTCCAGTAAAGTTGCATGACAGATTGGTCCGTTCTTCTGTGGAGAGGGGCTGTCTTCTGATTCGGCAGATTCATACGCGATAGAAGGAATTAAGAGCGATCCTGCAGCAACCGCGCTAAGTCCAAGCAGTTGTCTTCTGGTAATGGGTTCGGTGTGTTCCATTAGTACTCCTTTCAAGGGTGTCTTTATGCGAACACACCGGGATATTCGCAAGTGCTGCTTGATTTGAAAAAAGAGTTCCGATTCTTCTTGAGGAGTTCGGTTTTCTAGGTGAATTTGCGTACGTAAAATGAGGAGTTAGTGCTGATGCGCCGTGTCGGGTAGGACGGAGCGCATTTGGTGCAATCTTTACGGAGTAAAGCTTGGGCCCTACTCCGTAAAGAGACACTCGGCTGTTTCGCTGGTGCCGTTTTCGAGATAAGCGGTTGCTATGAGCGATTTTTTGTCTAAGGCGCTTTTTGCAATATCGCATAGCTCACTGTTGCTTGCGTTTTCGCCAGCAGTAATAGACACCTCGATATTAAGGGCGATTGTCGCATTGTCGCTGCTTGTCAGTGTTGCATCTCTCGTGCTGCCGAGTTCTCCTTGGTTCAAGATGTAATAGTTTCCGATTCCTGGGGAGTAAAGCTTGGTGTTCTCTGCATCGGTGCTGTAAGTAACGCGCTCTATGCCAGTGATGCTCCAAGTTAGGTTCGCTTCGAAGGTCACGGAAGCTTTTCCGTTGCCTTTTTTCTGAATTGCCTTTACGGGCAATTCAGAAAGTGGGGTGCTGGCATCGGTCGCAAAGTCGATGGCGAGGGCCTCCGGGATTTGCTGTATTGGAAAAACAGTCGATCCGAAGAGAAGAGCGGAAGCTGTGATGATGCAGGCGAGTGCAGTAGCAATTTTCCTTCGAGCCCGATGCAGACGGGCACGAATGCTAGATTCGCCAACGCCTTTAAGCGAGGCAATCTCTTTCGTTGAATAACCATCGCGATAATAAAGACGTAATGTTTCTTTTAGCTCTTCAGACAGTGACTCGACTGCATCATGGAGCTTTTCGCAGTCGGTCGTGCTGTCTTGCTCGGGTCTGTCGTGAAGGGCTGGGTCATAAGGTGTACGTGGGTGCCTGTTTTCATATCGATGGGTGTTTTTGCTACGATGCAGCGCTGCCCGTATGAGCCAGGCTTTCATGTGCTCGTTGTTTTTAAAGGGTTCTTTTCTGTTTAGCAGGGCAATAAGCACTTCTTGGCATACGTCTTCAGCGTCTTCTTTTGATTTGCAGCGATTAAGAGCTAGGGAGTGCAGCATCTCCCCATAAAGCTTGATTGCTCGCTCTGCTTCAAGTGCCCGTTCTATGTTGACGTTTGAGGGTATTGCTGTTCCTTTCAACGAAGTGCTAGTGCAAATACACCGCATTCCTCGAAAAGGTTACATTGCGTGAAAAAATCAAGAGATTTTTAAATTTTGCCTGAGGGAGGGGGTGCGGACGTTTTTCCG
>FR884645.1:0-2865 GCA_000436075.1 Eggerthella sp. CAG:209
TTATCGGGGGAGGCTCGCCGCCGCATCCCGGTGAGGCCTCCCTTGCCCATAACGGGGTATTGTTTCTCGACGAAATGAGTGAATTCAAAGCCTCCGTGTTGCAGACGCTTCGTCAGCCTTTGGAAAGCGGAGGAATAACGCTTACGCGTGCGGATGGAACGTATTCGTTTCCTGCGCGTTTTCAGCTCCTGGCGGCAACCAATCCCTGCCCATGTGGCTATTTCGGGGATCCTACGGGTCGTTGCAAGTGCTCTCCTGCTGCGGTTCAGATGTATCAGAACCGTATTGGCGGCCCTTTGCTTGATCGTATTGATATCCGCATCGATGTGTGGCGTAGCGACAGCCGTGAGTTGCTGGGACGGGAAGCGGGAAAAGGTTCTTCTGAGTTGCGGGATGGCGTTGAGCGAGCGAGAGCTTTCAGGAAGAAAAGAGCATGCTTCGGAGGGAATACCGACAAGCCAGGGAAAAGCATGAGGTATTTAAGGGATGCCTGTTGCTTCTCTGCTGAAACGGAAGAATTCTTCCTCGCTCTTGCCGAAAGCAAGGAACTCAGCGCTCGGGCGTTGGCCAAGACGCTGCTTTTGGCGCGAACTATTGCTGACATAGAGGAACAGAAGCAGGTATCGGACGCTCATGTGGCAGAGGCATTTGGACTGCGTTTTGGAGGGGGACTGAAATGGTAGGGGAGCCTACGACAGAACAAGCGAAGCGCATTCACAAAGCTCGTTATTCGAGCGTTCCTATGGTTAAGCTGCGTGGTGCTCGTTATACCTTAAAAAGGGGAGCGCATGGGTATCCTGATTCTCTGATGAATGTTCCCGATCCTCCGGAAACGTTGTATGTGCTTGGAAGCTTGGATGCCCTATGCGACGGTTTGGCGGTGGTAGGGGCCCGCAAAGCTACGCCATACGGGATGTCGGCCGCTGAAAAGTTTGCCGGATTAGCTGCGGCAAAGGGGGTCCCAATTATTTCTGGCGGCGCTCTTGGCTGCGATTCCCATGCTCATCGGGGAGCGCTTTCTGTTGGGGGACGGACGGTGGCGGTATTGGGCGGCGGTTGCGATATGCCTTACCCAGCTCGTAATGTTTCCCTGTTCCAGGAAATAATCGATTGCGGTGGGGCGGTGGTTTCCGAGCACGATTGGGAATTTCCCCCGCTGCCGTATACGTTTAGGGCCCGCAACCGTATTATTGCGGGCTTGGCGCGAGCCACGCTCATTGTGGAGGCGGGGCTGCCTTCTGGAACGTTCTCGACTGCAGATGAGGCATTGGCCGCTAATCGTGAAGTGCTGGTGGTACCGGGACCCATTACCTCGCCTACTTCGCTAGGTGCGAATCGCCTTATTTATCAGGGTGCCACGCCTGTCATTGATTCCGAGACATTCGAAGATGCGTTGTTTGGCCTATTTGGCTGTTTGCGCAGGGAGGATATGCGCAAGACCGCGGAAGGGAGCGTTGAGGGAGGTCCCTTAGCTGGAAAAGGGGCTGCAGGTGATGTCGATCCGCTGCTTGCTGCGCTTTGCGCAAATCCTATGCGCGTAGAGCAGATGCTTGCACTGCCATGGGATGAGGGGGAGCAAGGTCAGGCTGGTGACAGGCTAACTTGGATCATGCTGAAACTGGCAGCTTTTGAGCGCGATGGGTTGATCGTGCGGTTTCCCGACGGTCGTTACGGTCCAGCCACGGTGTAAGGTGGGAAAATGGGACCCGTCCCAATATTCCCACGTAGCTGGTTGCCTTTCGGCTGGCCTACAGAGGGGCTACTGTCTGGTGAAGGTGACGTTGTCTCCATCGGGGTCCCATATCATTGTGTTTCCGTGTATCTCACAAGGAACCCTGACCGTGCGACCGAATTTGTAGAGAGTCGTTTTAGTTTGAATAAGGAGATACCCATCATTCATCTCATAGGTGAAATCAACGTTTTCTGTTGACTTGCCGGCGTCGTACAAGGTCATGGTTCCCGTGCCTCCCTGGTCAAAGACGGCCTCGACCGTTGTTCCGCTCTCTTCGGCGACCCATGTTCCTGTGATGTCGTTGTTGAAAAAGAAGAACCAGCCTGCTCCTATGGCTACAACCGCTACAACCGCTACGATAACCCAAGTCAAAGGACTCTTTGTGGCTGCAGTGGTGACCGCCGACGTTGCAGAGGCAACTTGGGCGCCAGTTGATGTAGACGTTGCTTGAGGGGAATAGGCTTGGCTTGGCTGGTTGCTGGTTTGCTGCAGGGGAGAACCGCATGTTCCGCAGAATTTTGCGCCTGCACTGATCTTTGAGCCGCATCGGGGGCAGAAATTGATAGCCATGGTGTCTCCTTAGCAGTTGATGAAGAGACGAGAAATCCCTCGTGCCTGATTTTAGGGAAAAGCCTGAATAATGAAAAGTTCAGCATGCACTAAAGATCTGCTCGGGTATAGTTTCTGCTATGGAAAACAACACAGTAGATATCATTGGGGCTGGCCTTGCGGGAACCGAGGCCGCCCTTCAGCTTGCCCAGCGTGGCATTGCGGTCCGTCTGTTCGAAATGCGCCCGCTGGTTCAAACCGATGTTCATCGCAGCGGGAATGCTGCCGAATTGGTGTGCTCGAACTCGCTGAAATCAACTAAGCCCGACAGTGCGGCGGGAATGTTGAAGCACGAGCTTTCCTGCCTAGGGTCGAACCTTATCTCGTTTGCGAATGAGACACGCGTTGCGGCGGGCGGGGCGCTTGCGGTTGATCGTGATCTGTTCTCGCGGCGGGCAACCGACGCTCTTGAAGAGCATCCCCTCATCACGCGCGTGAATGCGGAGGTGGTTGGCTTAGGCGGCAAAGGTGAAGTTCTCGTGGCTAACGGCGATGAGTCCGAGGCCGCACCGTATGCGCCCGCC
>FR884645.1:2879-21580 GCA_000436075.1 Eggerthella sp. CAG:209
CCCGCCGATGCTGTCATTGTTGCTTCGGGGCCCCTTACCTCCGACAGGCTGGCTGCTTATATGCAGAAGCTGACTGGGCAGGACCATCTTGCATTTTATGATGCGGCAGCGCCGGTGGTTATGGCTGATTCGCTGGATGGGTCAAAGGTGTTTAGCCAGAGCCGCTACGAAGATGGCGGCGGCGATTATCTGAATGCCCCCTTCGGCAAAGAGGAATACGAACGCTTCATGGAAGAGCTCGTGGCAGCCGATCGCGTTATCAAGCGAGAGTTCGAGACGGCCGACTTGTTCCAAGCTTGCCAGCCTATTGAAGAAATTGCGCGCCGCGGGTTCGATGCTCCCCGTTTTGGGCCGTTGAAGCCTGTTGGCCTCACCGATCCGACAACGGGTCGCCGCCCTTGGGCGGTGGTTCAATTGCGTGCCGAAGATGCCCACGGACAGAGCTTCAATTTGGTCGGCTTCCAGACCAACCTCACGTTTCCCGAGCAAAAGCGCGTATTCCGCATGATCCCCGGTCTTGAGAATGCCGAGTTTGCTCGATATGGCGTGATGCATCGCAATTCGTTTATCGATGCGCCGCAGATGCTCAGTCGGACGCTTCAGCTGAGCACCGAAGCTGCGCATGCCCTGCCTGTGCCAATTTTCGTCGCAGGCCAATTTGGTGGCACTGAGGGCTATTGCGAGGCTATTGCCTCGGGGTTGTATGCCGCGCTGAGCGTGAGCGCCCAGTTAAACGGCGAAGATGCTCCTTTGCTTCCTGAGGAAACGGCTTTCGGTGCGCTGATTGCTTATGCCACCAATCCCGAAACGCAGGATTATCAGCCGATGCATGTGAACTTTGGCATCATGAAGCCCTTCGAAAAGAAGATCCGCAATAAGCGCGAACGCTATGCTGCCTATGCCAGCCGCGGGGATGAAAAGCTGCGGGGGTACGTGGAGGCGCTGCACAAGAAGGGTCTGATCGGCTAATATGGATCTTATCGAGCAGCCCGACACGGCGAAGGAAGCGCCAGGCGGCAGGGATGCTGTGTCCTTGGAGGGGGAAACCCGCCCATGCGGGGAGTTGCCCTGCGCCGGGCTGCTCGATGCGTTTTGTTCTTCACTTTCCTCCGAGCTCAACGCGTCAACGGAAACCGTTCGCGCTTATCGGGCAGATGTGAGCGATTATCTTCGTTGGTGTTCTCGGTATGAAATTCCCCCACTGGGGGCAACTCATCGTCACGTGCGACGCTACCTTGCCTATCTTGATCAAGCACGCTACGCTCGCCGCACGGCGAACCGTCACCTGAGCTCGATCAAATCGTTTTACCGGTGGCTTGTTGTAGCAGGGTGTGTCTCTTCGAGCCCCGCCGAGGTGATCCAGGGCCCCAAGCAGGGAAAGCCTTTGCCGCGCGTTATCAAGCAAGGCGAAATGGATCGGTTGCTCTCGGTGACTCTTGCTGGGAAGAACCCAGAGGACATTTCCGCTACCGATCTTCGCGACCAAGCCCTTCTCGAGCTGCTGTATGCTGCTGGCCTTCGCGTTTCTGAAGCGTCGGGGCTTTTATGCTCGCAGGTGTTCATGGACGAAGCTTTGCTCCGCGTTATGGGCAAAGGTTCGAAGGAACGAATCGTTCCATTGCATAAAACGGCTTGTTCGGCGCTTGCCCGTTATTTCGACGAGGGGCGCCCTGCTTTGCTGAAGGGGCCCAGCCCATACGTGTTTCTTTCCTCTAGGGGGAATCCCATGAGCACTAATGCCATCCGCACTGTGTTCAAGCGCGCTCTTGGCAAAGCTGGCTTGGATCTTTCGTTGACGCCTCATGCCATGCGCCACTCATTTGCTACCGATTTGCTGGCTGGGGGAGCTGATCTTCGCAGCGTCCAGGAAATGTTGGGCCATGCAAGCCTTTCCACCACGCAGATCTATACCCATATGACCCCCGAGCGATTGCAGGAAGCTCACCGCAAGGCTCACCCCCGAGGATGACTCGCGGGTCGGTGTCGACATGCTCAAACCGTTCCGCTCACGGTGATGCGCGGGTGGCAATTGTGGAGCATGCGAGCTTCGCCTTGTTCTGCGGTACAATCTCTTGTTACGAAAAAGAGGAAGAGGCCAAACATGGGACAGAGCTCAATCGTCATCAAGGGTGCACGCGAGCATAATCTCAAAAACGTCGATGTGGAGATCCCGCGCGACAAGCTTGTCGTTATTACGGGGCTTTCCGGTTCTGGCAAAAGCTCCTTGGCCTTCGACACCATTTATGCAGAAGGTCAGCGTCGCTATGTGGAGAGTCTTTCCAGCTATGCGCGCCAATTTTTGGGTCAGATGAGCAAGCCCGACCTCGACTCCATCGACGGCCTTTCCCCAGCGGTTTCCATCGATCAGAAAACTACGAGCAAAAACCCCCGATCTACGGTTGGTACCGTTACGGAAATCTATGATTACCTGCGCCTTCTTTTCGCACGCGTGGGCACTCCTCATTGCCCTGAGTGTGGTCGTGAGATCAAGTCGCAGACTACCGACCAGGTTACCGACGATGTGTTGGCTCTGGGCGAAGGCGAGCGTGTCCTTGTCATGGCGCCGGTTGTTGCCGGTCGAAAAGGGGAATTCACCAAGCTCTTCCAGGACTTGCAGAAGGAGGGCTTCTCCCGCGTTCGCATCGATGGGGAAGTGACGAAACTCGGCGGAGAGCCCGTTGTTCTGAACAAGAAGATCAAGCATTTCATCGATGTGGTGGTTGACCGTGTCGTGCTGAAGGAAAGCGCACGCGCGCGTATTGCCCAGGCGATCGAAATGGCCTGCCAGCTTGCCGAGGGGCGCGTTTTGGTGAAGGTGATGCGCAAGGGCGAAGAGGCTGCCAACGTGGTAACTTCTTCGGGTGCTACGGGCGGTTTGGCGCAAGGCGAGCACTTGTTCTCGCTTGCGTTGGCATGTCCTGAGCACGGCTATTCCATGACCGAGCTTCAGCCACGCGATTTCTCATTCAATGCGCCGTACGGTGCGTGTCCCGATTGCCTGGGCATCGGTAGCCGCGAAGAGGTTGATCCGAGCTTGGTGGTTCCTGATAAGTCGCTTTCTCTTTCCGAAGGCGCAGTTGCGCCGTTTAGGACGGGCAACTACTACCCTCAGGTTATGCGGGCGGTGCTTGAGCATTACAACGTGAGCCCCGACACCCCTTGGGAAGATATTCCAAGGAAGATTCAAAAAATCATGATGGAGGGCGCTCCTGGCGAGAAGATCCGCGTGGATTACGTAACCGTCGACGGTCGCGAAACCTACTGGTTCATTGAATGGGAGGGTATTTGCGAAGCGGTAATGCATCGCTATAAAGAAGCGTCCTCCGATCGTCAGCGTCAGAAGTACGAGCAGTATTTTTCCATCATTCCCTGTGCAACCTGCGGTGGCAAGCGCTTGAACCCCCAGATCCTTGCAGTAACGGTTGCCGGTAAAAACATCCATGAGGTTTGCGAGATGTCGTCCCGCGACTCGCTCGCGTTCTTTGAGGGTTTGGATTTTTCCGATGCGCAAGCGGTTATTGCGGTGCCTATCGTGAAGGAAATCAAGACGCGCTTGCGTTTCTTGGTCGACGTGGGGCTTGATTACCTCACGCTCGAACGCGCCACGGCGACGCTTTCAGGTGGTGAAGCGCAGCGTATTCGCCTCGCCACTCAGATTGGTGCAGGCTTGATGGGCGTGCTTTATATTTTGGATGAACCTTCTATCGGCTTGCACCAGCGCGACAATGAGCGTCTGATTGGCACGCTTGAGCATTTGCGCGATTTGGGCAATACCGTGGTAGTGGTCGAGCATGATGAAGATACCATTCGCAGCGCTGACTACGTAATCGATATGGGGCCTGGCGCGGGTGAGTTGGGCGGTGAGGTTGTTGCCGCCGGCACGCCCGAAGAGGTAATGCGGGTTCAGGACTCGCTTACTGCGCAGTACCTGAGCGGCCGCAAGTGCGTTCCTGTCCCATCTGAGCGCCGGCATCCGCATCGCGGATCCCTTCAGTTGAAGGGAGCGTGCGAGAACAATCTGAAGAAGGTCGATCTCACGGTGCCCCTTGGCACGCTTACGCTTATCACGGGCGTATCAGGTTCGGGGAAAAGCTCGCTTATCACCGATACTTTGGCGCCGGCGCTTGCCAATCGGGTGAACCACGGCCATCGCAAAACGGGCGAGTACCGTCGGCTTTTGGGTGCTGAACGCATCGATAAGGTTATCAACATTGATCAGAGTCCTATTGGACGCACGCCGCGTTCCAACCCTGCAACTTATATTGGCCTATGGGATGATATCCGTGCCCTGTTCGCTTCCACGCCAGAGGCAAAGGTGCGTGGCTACGCACCCGGCCGCTTCTCGTTCAACGTGGCGGGCGGTCGCTGCGAGGCGTGCAAGGGCGACGGTCAGAAAAAGATAGAGATGCATTTCCTGCCCGATGTATACGTCGACTGCGAGGTGTGCCAAGGCAAAAGGTACAATCGCGAAACGCTGGAAGTGACGTACCGAGGCAAGAACGTGTACGACGTTTTAGACATGACAGTTGACGAGGCTCGCGGCTTCTTCTCGAAGATCCCTGGGTTGGCGCGCAAGCTCGACACTCTGCACGATGTGGGCTTGGGCTATATTCGCCTAGGCCAGCCCGCCACTACGCTTTCTGGTGGTGAGGCTCAGCGTGTGAAGTTGGCAAGCGAGCTTCAACGTCGTCAAACAGGCAAAACCTTCTATATTCTCGATGAGCCCACTACCGGCCTCCACTTCGATGATGTTCGTCAGTTGCTTGAGGTGCTGCAGCGTTTGGTGGACGCGGGGAACACCGTGCTTGTTATCGAGCATAACCTCGACATCATCAAAGCCGCCGACTACGTGGTTGACCTTGGCCCTGAGGGTGGCGATCGTGGTGGCACCATCGTGGCGTCCGGCACGCCCGAGGAAATCGCCGCGGTGCCCGAAAGCCACACGGGTCGTTTCCTGGCTCGTATTTTCGCCCAGAACGAAGGCGGCCAAGGTGACCGTGGCTAGCGTGGCAGAATCGAGTTCTCGATGAAGAAGGTATCACGTGAAAAAGCGGCGCTGGTAGTTTTTTTCCTGCTGGGGTTTTCTGTCCTCGCCATAGCCATTGCTTACATCTGCACCTTGGGCCACTCCTTGAATGCGGCTGCCAGCTCCATCGATGATGCTGCTGGAAGCTTGGATGGCTATACGGCGCTGGTATACGAGGGGACTGCTGAAAACCATCGCGAAACAGTGGTTGACACTACAGGTGTGAAAGATGGCAAATTGACGCCACGCTCCCTCAACAAAGAATCAACTCAGAAAAGCGAGGAAAAAAAGGACGAGCTCAGCGCTTCCCAGGCATCGGACGTTGCCAAGGAAGGAGAAGGCGAAAACTCGGTGTCGCTCTTTTCGCTGCGCTGCTCATATGTGGAAAAGCAGGCAAGCGTGATCGTGGTCGACGTTGCCGATTTGGGCCGGTACAACGAGCGTACCGTTGTACGTGCGGACGGTCGCACGTTCGGTTTCCTCTCTATCGATGAGGTAACGGCGCAGCAAAGCTATTTCGCCAAGCGCGTTGCCGACTACAAGAAACTTGGCGTTGACATGGTTGTGTGCGTAACGAAGGATCTTTCGCTTCTGGATAATTATGCAGGTGCTACCATCGTCATATCGAGCCAAGACGAGGGCATTTCTTCTCACGGCGCTTTGGTGAAAGGCGTGTTCTATGACGATGCGGCCGTGGTGGGGCAGGTGGGAACCGTGCTGGTATCCCCCTCTCGAACCATTACGGCCAAGGACGTTTCTTCGCTCTAGGACGCACCGATTCCCCGTTCGTGCCGCCTGACGACCGTTGGGCGAATGAAAAAGAAAGAAGATCGTGCACCTTTCTGCGTTTTTTGCATTGTGAGTTACAACTGCAAAGTGATTTGTTATCATAGCGAAGTTGTCGCCCTGGACGGGTGGCAAACGTCGCGTACCAAAATGCGGGTGTGGCGGAATTGGCAGACGCGCCAGGTTTAGGTTCTGGTGGGTAACCCCCGTGAAGGTTCAAGTCCTTTCACCCGCACCATTTACGCGATTCAATGTTGTACCCAAGAAGGAGTTTATTCGTGAACATCAAAGTAGAGGCTCTCGAGAACAACCAAGTGAAGTTCAGCTTCGAGGTCGACGCTGACGATGTAGACGCACGCATCAAGCGTACGTATCGTCAGGTTGCCAAGCGCTACAGCTTCCCTGGCTTCCGCCCTGGCAAGGCTCCTCGTCCCGTTATCGACAACATCATGGGCGCTGATGCAGTACGCACCACCGTTACCGAGGATCTTGTCAACGAGGTATATCCTCAGGCACTCGAAGAGAACAACATCGTGCCTCTGCAGCGTCCTGACTATCAGTATGAGCTCGATCTTGTTGAAGACCATAAGCCCTTCAACTTCACCGCTACCGTTCAGGTTAAGCCCGAGTACGAGCTTTCCAGCTATGAGCCCGTTGAGGTAGAGGTTCCCACTTCCGAGGCCACTGACGAAGAAATCGACGCTCAGATCGAAGAACTCCGTAACTACTACCACGACTTCAAGGATGCCAACGCCAACACCAAGGTTAAGCCTGGCGAATTCGTGGAACTCACCCTTTCCGCAACCGACGAAGAGGGCAACGATGTTCCTGCACTTTCCGCCGACCATCGCCTGTACGAGCTTGGCCAGGGTGTATACCCTGAATCCTTCGACGCAGAGCTCATCGGACTGAAGAAGGGCGCAGAAAAGTCCTTCGACCTCGATCTCTCCGAGGACACCTCCGCTGTTGCCTCTTCTCTCGAGAAGAAGGGCATGTTCCACTTCAACGTCAAGATCGATGTTATCAAGAAGAAGATCGTTCCTGAGGTTACTGAGGAATGGGCAAAGGAAACCTTCGGCTTTGAGGGCCTCGAAGACATGCGCAGCAAGATCGCTGAAAGTATTAAGACCCAGAAGGGCTCCAGCATGGTTCGCCGCAAGGAGAACGAATGCCTTATCGCTCTTGGTAGCCGCCTCGAAGGCGAGCTTCCCGAGGCAATGCTTGAGCGCGAGGAAACCAATCTGCTCCAGAACTTCTACGGCCAGCTGTCCAGCATGGGCTTGACCTTCGACAAGTACCTCACCGCTATGGACATCACCGCCGATCAGTTCAAGGAAGACAACAAGAAGCAGGCTGCTGACGTTGTACGCCAGGATCTCGCTCTTGATGCTTGGGCACGCCACTTCGATATGAAGGCAACCGAGGAAGACGTTCATAACGAGTTTGCTCAGGCTGACCTCGATGACCCCGAGCTCATTGAGAACGAATGGCGCAAGGAAGGCCGTCTGCCCATGATCCGCGAAAGCATCGTTCGTGCAAACGCACTGCGCGATGTTATCGCTCAGGCCAAGGTTACCGAGGTTGAAGAAACCAAGGAAGCTGAATAGGACCAACAGAGCTTCTGCTCGTCCTTGATACTTTAGTAACGCGGGGGCAGCTGTCGCTTAGGCGACGGTTGCCCCTTCGATCCATAAAAGCCTTGTCGCGTTAGCGACATGAATGAGTGAAAGAGGTATCCATGTTCATAAACCCCACTCAATCAGCTCTCGTGCCATACGTTGTGGAGCAGTCGCCCCGCGGTGAGCGCAGCTATGATATCTATTCCCGTTTGCTCAATGAGCGCATCGTTTTCCTGGGTGAGCCCATTGACGACGCCGTTGCGAATACGGTAGTTGCACAGCTTTTGCACTTGGAATCGGTTGATCCCGATAAGGATATCTCGCTCTACATTAATTCTCCTGGAGGATCGGTTTCTGCCGGCCTCGCCATCTATGACACCATGCAGTACATCAAGTGCGATGTTTCCACCATCTGCATGGGGCTTGCAGCGTCTATGGGATCTGTTTTGCTTACTGCTGGCGCACCTGGCAAGCGCATCATCCTGCCTAACGCCCAGGTAATGATCCATCAGCCCATGGGCGGTTCTGGCGAGCGCACCCAGCAGACCGATTTTCAGATTTTAGCAACCGAGATGAAGAAAACCCGCGATCGCCTCGAAGGTATTATTGCCAAGCACTGCGGTCAGCCCGTAGAGCGCGTTCACGCTGATTCCGAGCGCGACAATTGGATGACGGCGGAAGAGGCTTGTGCCTATGGCTTGGTAGACAAGGTTGTTGCGTCTCGCTTCGCCTCTGACGAAAAGAAAGCAGAGTAAGTTAGAATGACCGATCAGACGGGATCCGTCCCCCCTGCACGCGAAGATATCCGTTGCGCGTTCTGCGGAAAGACGCCCGATCAGGTTAACGCCATGATCTCTGGTCCTGATGGTATTTTTATCTGCGATGAGTGCATTTCTCTTTCCGCAGAGGCCATGATGGCTGATCTTAATCTGCGCGGACTTGAATCTGACGCGCTGAATCATGTGCTTCAGGTTACCGCAGATGTTGATGACGATGATTGTTCCAATAGCGGTGTTCCTGTTTTGGAGAATCTTCCTACTCCCCGCGAGCTTTTTGAGCAGCTCTCGGAGCACGTTGTGGGTCAGGAAGAGGCAAAGCGTGCGCTTTCTGTTGCGGTTTACAACCATTACAAGCGCGTTAGCCTCGGAGAAGCCGCAGATAGTGGCGATGTTGAACTTGCAAAGAGCAATATCATGCTTCTTGGTCCTACCGGTTCTGGTAAAACGCTGCTGGCTCAGACGCTCGCTCGTACGCTTAAGGTGCCATTTGCCATTGCCGATGCTACTACGTTGACGGAAGCGGGCTATGTTGGCGAAGACGTTGAGAATATCCTGCTTAAGCTTATTACGGCAGCTGACTTCGATATCCCACGCGCCGAAGTCGGCATCGTCTATATCGACGAAATTGATAAAGTTGCCCGCAAGGCTGAAAACCTTTCCATTACGCGCGACGTGTCGGGTGAGGGTGTTCAGCAAGCATTGCTGAAAATTGTAGAAGGTTGCGAGGCATCGGTTCCTCCCCAAGGTGGCCGCAAGCACCCCCAGCAAGAGCTCATTCACATCGACACAACCAACATCCTGTTCATTCTGGGCGGCGCTTTCGTTGGTTTGCCCGATATCATCGCTGAGCGTGTTGGCAAGACCAGTATCGGTTTTGGGTCCGACATGCCCGAATCGAAGCGTGCTGCTGATGCGGAACTACTTACCCAGGTGCTGCCGGAAGACTTGCATAAGTTTGGCATGATCCCTGAATTCGTTGGCCGTATTCCCGTTGTTACTGCCCTCAAAGAGCTTTCCGAAGAAGATCTGGTACGTGTTCTCACCGAACCTAAAAATGCCTTGGTGAAGCAGTACACCGTGATGTTCAAATACGAGGATTCCGATCTGGTGTTTGAGGATGATGCACTTACCGCTATTGCTGAGCGAGCCATCGAGCATCAGACGGGCGCTCGCGGTTTGCGCAGCATCTGCGAGAAGGCGTTGATGGACGTTATGTACGAGCTCCCTGAATATGAGGGACATACTCGTGTCGTCATTCGTCGTAGCGATATCGAGGGAACAACTAAGCCTGTTATTGAGCAGGTAAGTGCCGAAGCGATGGATACTGAATAAACAATGATTCCCTATGCCGTCGCATTGCCCACAGGGGTTGATGCGGCGGCTTTTGGGCTGTTTACTGGAATTAACACAATCTGACAGTTTGGAAGGAAAAGGCATGGCATCTGATAAAAAGGCAGAGCAGTCTTACCAAGACTGGGAAAAGCCGCTTTTCGACGCCTGGAAAGAGAAGGGGTACTTTGGTCGTACGCCCGGGTTCGGCAAGAACGGTGCAAACACCTACACCATCGTTATTCCTCCGCCAAACGTAACCGGTATGCTGCATATGGGCCATGCCTTAAACGACACCATTCAAGACACCTGCATCCGTCGTGCTCGCATGCAGGGCTATCAGGCCCGTTGGATCCTCGGCACTGACCATGCAGGTATTGCCACCCAAACCAAGGTGGACAAAAAGCTCGCTGAAGAAGGCATCTCCCGTCTCGAAATTGGCCGAGAGAAATTTATCGATGCGTGCTGGGATTGGCGCGAAGACTATGGCAACACTATCGTGAAGCAGATTGCAGGCATGGGTTGCTCATGCGATTACGACGACGAGAAGTTCACCATGTCACCCGAATACGCCAATGCTGTTCGCAAGGTGTTCTGCGATTGGTACCACGATGACCTCATTTACAAGGGTCGTCGAATCGTCAATTGGTGCCCTTCCTGCACTACTGCTATTGCCGATGATGAGGCTGAATACGTAGATGAAAAAGGCCACTTGTGGTATCTGCGCTACCCGCTTTCCGAGCCAGTCGATGGAATGGAATATGTGGTTGTTGCCACCACCCGTCCCGAAACCATGTTGGGCGATACTGGTGTTGCGGTAAGCCCTAAGGACGAGCGTTATAAGCATCTTGTTGGCAAGACGATCGATCTGCCTATTGTGGGTCGCAAGATTCCGATTTTTGCCGACTACTATGTTGACTCCGAGTTCGGCACGGGCTGTGTGAAGACCACTCCCGCTCATGATCCGAACGACTATGCCATGGGTCAGCGCAACAACCTTGAACAGATCAACGTTTTCGATGAGCACGCTGTTGTCGTTGAGGGTTATGGCAAGTTCAGCGGCATGACGCGTGACGAAGCGCGTGAGGCAATCGTTGCGGAATTTGAGGCTTTGGGTCTCCTTGATCATGTGGAAGATCACGATCATTCTGTTATGACGTGCTATCGCTGCCACACCAAGCTCGAGCCTTGGTTGTCGGAGCAGTGGTTTGTTGCGGTTGACCGCCTGAAGAAACGTGCTGCCGAAGTGGTGGAGAACGGTGAAATCCAATTCCACCCTGCACGCTGGAAGCAGGTTTACCTTGATTGGCTGGAAAACCTGAAGGATTGGTGTATTTCTCGTCAGCTTTGGTGGGGCCATCGTATTCCGATGTTCTATTGTGATTCCTGCGGATGGGAAGACGCTCTGATGGAAGACACCGACGTTTGCCCAAAGTGCGGCGGCCATGTCCATCAGGACGAAGATGTTCTTGATACCTGGTTCTCTTCGCAGTTGTGGCCTTTCGCTACGCAGGGATGGCCGGAAAATCCTGACGAGCTGAAACCCACCTACCCAACGCAGATGCTGTCCACCGCTCGCGACATTATGGGCTTGTGGGTTGCGCGCATGGTAATGTCTTCGCTCTACTTTACCGACCAGATCCCATTCAAGGATGTCATCATCCATCCCACGGTTATGGCTGCGGATGGCAAGCCGATGTCGAAGAGCCGCGGTAATGGCGTGGACCCCCTGAAGTTGATGCAGGATTACGGCGCCGACGGCATGCGCTTCGGTTTGCTTATGCAGGTTACCGGTGCTCAGGATTTGAAATTCAACGAGAATAAGCTGGTAAGCAGCCGCAACTTTGCCAACAAGGTTCGCAATGCTGCTCGCTTTGTGAATATGAATCTGGATGGCTTCGTTCCTGGCGAGCCTGAGCCCAGGACGGAAGCAGACCGCTGGATGTTCTCACGTTTGGCGCGTTTGGTCCGTTCTCTCGATGCCGCCTACGACGGCTTTGAGTTCGCTGATGTTGCTCGAGAGCTGTATGCCTTCTTCTGGAATGAATTCTGCGACTGGTATATTGAGCTTTCGAAGGCCCGCCTGAGCGCTGGCGGGGAAGAGCGCGCCGTTATGCAGCGAAACCTGGTGTTTGTTCTTGATACTGCCTTGCGTCTGCTCCATCCCGCAATGCCTTTTGTGACCGAACAGATCTATCAGGAGCTTCCGGGTGAAAAAGAGGCACCGTATCTCATGGTTGCATCGTGGCCCGATGCCGACAAGCTGGAAAAGTATATCGACCCTGATGCCGAGCAGGTTATCACCATGGTTACCCAGGTTGTTTCCGGCATTCGCTCCATCCGCGCTCGCTATGGAATCTCTCCTCGTGCGGAGCTTGAAGTAGTGGTTAAGGCCCAGGACGATACGGCAGCAAGCCTCTTCGAAAGCCAGGTGCAGTTGATTTCCACCTTGGCTAATACCAAGGTTTCTGCGGTATCTGTTGATGCGGTACGTCCTGATGAATCCAGCGTATGCCTTGCCGATGGGGTGGAAGCTTATGTCGTTCTGTCTGGCTTGGTTGACTTCGACAAGGAGCGCGCTCGCTTGGAGAAGGAAATCGGCAAACTGGAAAAGGATTTCACCAAGTTTGACAAGAAGCTTTCCAATCCTGGCTTCCTTTCCAAGGCTGCTCCTGAGATTGTAGAGAAGGATCGTGCAAAGCTGGCCGACATCACCGATCGTCTTGCGCGCTTGCGTGCTGAGCTTGCTGAGATTTCCCAGGAAGGATAACCATGAACGAAATCATGTCCCAGTTCCTTACGAGCGAGGTTCAGACGGTGCTGTTTGCGCTGCTGGGCATTGTCGTTGTTCTGTATCTGCTCTCCATTTTCTGGGCTGCACGCGATGCCCGGGCTCGTGGTTTCGGCTGGGCGTGGGGTCTGCTTTCCGTTGTGCCTATCGTGGGTTTGGTTGCTTACTGCATGATTCGCCCACCGCTTCTTAAGGCGGATCGCGAAGAGCAGGATCTCGAGCTTGCCTTGAAGCAGCGTGAGCTTATGAAGTTTGGCGATTGCGCCAAGTGCGGCTATCCGGTTGAAGCAGATTACGTGCTTTGCCCAAATTGTCATACGCGCTTGAAGAACCTGTGCCCTACGTGTCATCATGCGCTTGATCCCGCATGGACTGTGTGCCCGTACTGCACAACTAAGATTAAGTAGCTGCCTGTTAGCGAACAGGGTAGCGTGAAGGCTCAGCCGATCCTGTCTCTTTTATGCGGGGAAGGACTGGCTGGGCTTTCTGTATTTGACAGCGGCTCAAGGATTGTGGCAGCTGGTGTGCTAAGGTAAAGCGAGCTATGTGGTAACATAGCTCGTTCGTTGATGGTTGTATGGGCGTCTATACGCTCTATGCAAGAAAGGAAACGATTGTGGAAATCATTCTCCCAGATGGGTCGAAGAAGATTCTCGAGGAAGGCGCCACGGTTTACGATGTGGCAGCATCTATCGGCACCAGTCTTGCTAAAGCTGCGCTTGCCGGCAAGATTAACGGTGAGCTCGTGGACGTTACTGCTCAGGTAACCGACGGGGCAACCATCGAAATCATTACCAACAAGAGCCCAGAGGCTCTTTCCATCATGCGTCACTCTTGCGCGCATATCATGGCTGAGGCCGTTCAGGAGCTGTTCCCTGGTGCCCAGATTGCGTTTGGCCCTGCCACCGACAATGGGTATTTCTATGACTTCGAGCTGCCCGAGAATATCTCTTCAGACGATTTTGCAGCCATTGAAAAGAAGATGGCTCAGATTGTGAAGAGGAATGAGCCTTTTGTTCGCGAGGTTGTATCTGTTGAAGAGGCGAAAGAGATTTTTGCCGATCAGCGTTTCAAGCTCGAGCATATTGACGATTTAACCGAAGGCGAAATCTCGGTGTACCGCCATGGCTCCTTTGTGGATCTGTGCGCAGGCCCCCATATTCCCTCTGCGGGCAAAATTGGCGCATTTAAGATGATGAAGCTCGCTGGTGCGTACTGGCGAGGCGATGCAAGCCGCGAACAGCTGCAGCGTCTTTATGGCACGGCTTTCTTTAAGAAGGCCGATCTGGACGAGTATCTGCATAATCTCGAAGAAGCGGAAAAGCGCGATCATCGTCGTATCGGCCGCGAAATGGACATCTTCATGATGCGCGAAGAGGCTCCAGGCTTCCCCTTCTTCCTTCCTAACGGCATGATCCTGAAGAACACCCTGCTTGATTACTGGCGGGAAATCCATCACGAGGCGGGATATGTGGAAATCTCCACACCGCTTATCATGAGCAAACAGCTATGGGAAACGTCTGGCCATTGGGATCATTACAAGGACAACATGTACTCCACGATCATCGACGAGGAGGAGTTCTGCGTTAAGCCCATGAACTGCCCTGGTGGCGTTCTGGTGTATGGCTCTAAGCCGCACAGCTATCGTGATCTCCCTATTCGTGCTGGTGAAATCGGTACGGTTCATCGCCATGAGCTTCGCGGTGCCTTGCACGGTTTGTTCCGTGTTCGCTGCTTCAACCAGGATGATGCACATCTTTTTGTGCGTCCCGATCAGCTTACCGATGAAATCGTGGGCGTAGTGAAGCTTATCGACTCGGTGTATCAGCAGTTTGGCTTCAAGTATCATGTGGAGCTCTCCACGCGCCCCGAGGATTCGATGGGGTCGGACGAGGATTGGGCAGCAGCAGAGGCAGGTCTCAAGACTGCACTCGATCAGCTGGGTATGGAATACGAGGTCAACGAAGGCGATGGTGCTTTCTATGGCCCGAAGATTGACTTCCATCTGCAGGATTCCATCGGACGTACGTGGCAATGCGGTACGGTTCAGCTTGACTTCCAGATGCCTCAGAATTTCAACTTGGAATACACCGACCATGATGGCTCCAAGAAGCGCCCCGTCATGCTGCATCGCGTATGCTTCGGCTCTGTAGAACGCTTTATCGGTATTCTTATTGAACACTATGCGGGCAAATTCCCTGTTTGGCTTGCTCCGACGCAGGTAAAGATCTTGCCCGTTTCCGAAAAGAGCCGCGACTATGCCCATAAGGTTGCTGAGCAGATCGAAGCGGCCGGCATCCGTGTAACGGTCGACAACCGCGATGAGAAAATTGGCTACAAGATCCGCGAGGCGCGTAGCATCGACCGCGTTCCCTACATGCTGATCCTGGGCGAAAAGGAAGCCGCCGAGGGCAATATCTCGGTACGTGACCGTTCCAACGAAACCGTTCCTTCGACTGTTGAGGACTTCTGCGCAAAGGTTAAGGAAGAGATTCGTACTCGCGCTTAGCCCGCTAAACCTCAGTTGAGCTTTTTGAAAATAAGCCGCAAAGCAGTTTCGGTGCTTTGCGGCTTTTATATTTACGCCATCATGCTAAACGGGGCGGTTGGGTATCTCCTGTAGGACAAAACGTCCAAGGAGCGCGAAGACCGAGTTGCAGTATTTGGCCATCCTCCCATTTCGTACCTGCCGCGTTGTATTGTTGGGCCTTCTTCGATGCGCCTCAATTCGCGAATCTCCCCGATCGTCGTACCGCTTGGTTTGGTTCCCTTGGCATTTCGGCGGCTCAGCAGGTGACGATAATGAAACGAGAAGTCCATGTATCAGCGCAGAGGAGCAAAATGAGAGAAGGGTATAAGTTATTCCACGAAAAAGTGCTACAATGATTTCTGTTAAATGATACTTCTATAGTTGCATTTATAGGGACGGAAGGGAGTTTATTATGGTGCCCCATATCACGCAGTCTGAATTCGCAGATAAGGTTGAGAATGTTTCATATCCCGTATTGGTCGACTTCTTTGCCACCTGGTGCGGACCATGCAAGATGATGGCTCCCGTACTTGATCGGGTTGCGCTTGCCAAACAGGGTAAGGCAGCGGTTTACAAGGTTGATGTCGACCAGGAACCTGAGCTTGCCCAACGTTTTGGCGTAATGAGCGTTCCGACGCTTATCGTATTCAAAGGCGGGTCTGCCGCCCGGCAGTTTGTGGGCGTCCAGTCCGAGCAGACGCTAGTTAAGGCTCTGGATTAAAATCTGCGAGTTATTGGCGATGCCCTTTGGTGAAATCGTGATATTTTCGCTCAAGTTCGGAAAGCTCATCGGGGGAAAGCTCGGTGAGCTTTCTCATATGCTCATCGAAGAACATAATGCTTTCATTTTTTCGTAATCTCATCATTTCATTGTAGTAATTGACTACGGTGCCAGTGATCAGGGCAACGACAACAAGCGAAGAAAGTCCCATGAGAATCGTGATAACGCGACAGATGGTGGTATGAGCAACTATATCGCCGAATCCAATAGTGGTAATGGCTTGAAAGGAATACCAGACGGCATTGCCGAAAACAGGAAAAGTCTCAGGCTCGAGAATGCAGAACAATGCGCAGCAGACTAGGAGAAACGCTCCATAGACGGCAAATAGACTGCAGCCTCCAATCTGCTTAAAGGCATTGGCAAGCACTGCAAGTGATTGTTTGGCGGAGCGGAGGGGCTGATTCTTTTGGGGCGTGCTCATAGAGGCTCGTTTCTGTTTGGGTGTTGTTATTGTACGCTCAAAGCCCCTATAGGGTGTTCGCATTGTTCGCTGAAGCTCTTGCAATGTCGGGACGAAGAAGGGGAGGGTGCTTCCTATGGTCGAGAAAAAAATTAACGATATCGTGATTGTGGGTGCAGGTCCTGCTGGGCTTACCGCGAGTATCTACGCTGCACGTGCTGGCCTTTCCGCGGTGGTTCTGGACGAACTTGGAGCGGGAGGGCAGCTTCTCTCTATCGACAATCTTGAGAATTATCCAGGGTTTCCCGATGGAATCAACGGATTTGAAGTTGCCTATTCGCTGAGGTTGCAGGCGGAGCGGTTCGGTGCCGTGATCGAAAACGATAAAGCCATAGGCATTTCGTTGGGCAAAGGAAATGGGGATGACGCTCGGTTTGTCGTGCAAGGGACGCAGGGTTCCTATCCTGCACGCAGTGTGATTATCGCTACTGGAGCAAAGCCTGTGCCCCTTCCTGTTGATGGAGCCGCTTCTTTAGTGGGGAAGGGCATCTCATATTGCGCAACCTGCGATGGCAATTTCTTCCGCAACAAGGATGTGATTGTGGCGGGAGGTGGCGATAGCGCTGTTGCCGATGTGGTGTATTTATGCCGCATTGCGCAAACAGTTCATTTGGTGCATCGCCGCGAAGAGCTGAAGGCGAGCCCTTGGTATGCCAAGCAGCTTAAGGGCATAGAGAACCTGGTAGTGCATTGGAACTGTATTGTGTCGGATGTCTTGCAGGAAGAGGGCCGCGTAAGTGGTGCTCGGCTAAAAAGCGTTTTGACAGGGGAAACGAGCACGATTCGAGCCCAAGGGATCTTTGTTGCCATCGGAACACGTCCCGATGCAGCATGGCTTGATGGGATTGTTGAGCTTGATGAGTCGGGCTATATTATTGCCGACGAGGGCGGAGCAACGTCGGTTCCGGGCTTATTTGCTGCAGGCGACGTGCGCACAACGCCTTTACGTCAGGTTGTTACTGCGGTTTCCGATGGTGCTCTTGCTGCGGAGGCGGCTGCTAGTTTCTTATCTTCATGCTAAAATATATGGCTGTGAATTTTCCGGGTATTGTGCTCATAGGCGCGTACTCGTGGGCTGGTTGGTGGAACCGGCGATTGAAATGCGAAAAGGAAGAACATGCGCGAAAAGCTTGAGAAGATCATCGATGCATACGAAGAGCTGGAGCAGAAGCTGGGTGATCCTCAGATTCTTGCCGACCAGCATGAATACAATAAGCTTGCAAAGAGCTATGCCGACCAGGGTCCACTTGTTGTAGCTGCTCGCAAGTACGTGCAGGATCTCAACGATTTGGCAGAGGCTAAGGAAATGCTCTCTGACGCCGATATGAAGGAATTCGCTCAGGAAGAGATTTCCCGTATCGAAGGCGAGCTCCCTCAGCTTGAGGAAGACATCAAGTTCATGCTTATCCCCTCTGACCCTGCTGACGAGAAGAACATCATTGTTGAAATTCGTGCAGCCGCCGGCGGCGACGAAGCGGCAATTTTTGCTGGCGATCTGTATAAGATGTACCTGCGCTTTGCCGACCATCATGGCTGGAAAGTGGAGACTATGGATGTCTCTCCTTCCGAAGCAGGCGGTTACAAGGAAATCCAGTTCAAGGTAACGGGTAACAAGGTGTACTCGGTTATGAAATTCGAATCGGGTGTTCACCGCGTTCAGCGAATTCCCAAGACGGAAAGCCAGGGTCGCATCCATACCTCGACGGCAACGGTTGCTGTCCTTCCCGAGGCGGACGAAATCGATATCGACATCAAAGACAGCGATCTTCGCATTGACGTGTTCCGCGCCGGTGGACCGGGTGGTCAGTGCGTTAACACCACCGACTCCGCGGTTCGCATCACGCACTTGCCTTCTGGCTTGGTGGTTCAGTCTCAGGACCAGAAGAGCCAGCTGCAGAACAAGATTGCCGCAATGGCCGTCCTTCGTGCTCGTTTGTACGAGAAGATGCTTGCAGAGCAGCAGGCAGCTGAAGGCGCAAAGCGTTTGGCTCAGATCGGCTCGGGCGACCGTGCTGAGAAGATCCGCACCTATAACGCTCCTCAGGATCGTGTGACCGACCACCGTATCGGTTTCAACTCCACCTACAACGGTGTGCTTATGGGCGACTTGCTGGAGGATGTCATTACTGCGCTGCAGGCAGCTGATCGAGCACAGAAGCTTGAGGAAGCCGTTTAGCGTTGTTGTTGCATTGCAGCGTCTGGCAGCGTTGTGCGAGATTTGTGATTCGATGGGAACCCGAAAGGGCGGGGCGTGGCCAAGGGTCGATGCCCTGCCCTTTTTATTTGGGTAGTGTCGTTCGATGCGTGTATGACGATCGCAA
The DNA here is from genome assembly GCA_000436075.1 of Eggerthella sp. CAG:209. Lineage (GTDB taxonomy): Bacteria > Actinomycetota > Coriobacteriia > Coriobacteriales > Eggerthellaceae > Anaerotardibacter. Next base: position 21,302 of record FR884645.1, read on the forward strand.
TGAGCGTGTACACTGTTTGCGCCAAGGTTGAGCGTACCTGGTTTGGTGTGCGATCGCCGTGTGGTAATGAAAGGTGACCGTTGTGGCTGATAACGATATGTGGACCATAAAGGCAGCTCTTGATTGGACAATAGGATTTCTTGAGCGTAAGGGGGATGAGAATCCTCGTCTTTCGGCGGAATGGCTGATGTCTGAAGCTACGGGATTGAGTCGTATCGAGCTGTATGTGAACTTTGAGCGACCTCTTACGCTCGACGAGCGAGCTACCCTGCGTGATTT
>FR884645.1:21607-28409 GCA_000436075.1 Eggerthella sp. CAG:209
AGCTCGCCGCGGTAAGGGGGAGCCGCTGCAGCTTATCAGCGGTAAGGTCCCTTTTCGCTATATAACCGTTTTGGTTGCTCCGAATGTGTTGATTCCTCGTCCCGAGACTGAGGTTTTAGTGAGCGAGGCGTTTGCGGAACTGAAGCTTCCGCGTGTTGCCGATCACGTTGCCGCTGGCGAAAATGGCGAAGAGGTTGTTTCTCCCGAATTGCCTGAGCTTCGTGTTGTGGACTTGTGCACAGGGTCGGGATGCATTGCCTGTTCGATTGCTTCGGAATACCCAGCGGCGCATGTAGTCGCGCTCGACATTGCTCCCGAAGCTTTGGCTCTTGCTAGTAAGAACGTTGAGGTGCTTGGGCTTGGAAATCGCGTTGAAGTTCTTGAAAGCGATCTCCTTGACGCTCTCGATCCCAGCAAGAAGGGGAGCTTTGACCTTATTGTCTCGAATCCGCCGTATGTGCCCACAAAAGTGTGCGACAGCCTTCCTCGCGAGGTGAGCGAGTGGGACCCGCGCCTGGCCTTGGATGGCGGGGAGGACGGTCTCGATTTGTTCAGGCGCTTTCTTCCCGATGCCCTTTCATACTTGAAGCCTGGTGGCGTCTTGGCTGTTGAATTGTTCGAGGGGCACCTTGAGCAAGCGCGCAATGGCGCCTGTGCTGCTGGATTTGACCAGGCTCGAATTGCTCTAGATTTGACGGGAAGGCCACGTGTGCTGATAGCCAGAAAGCCCCGTTAGCTCGCTTTCCGGTCTTTAGCAAGCCGCCGCTCTGCGAGGGAGCAGCGGCTTTTTTGTTAGAGTAGCTTGATTCGCAAAAACCAGATTGCATGGAACGCTTGTATAACAAGATTTCTCGAAAACGCAGGTCGATTGCTCACAAAATAATAGTTGGATACATAGTTTGCGATAATCAAACAACAGTTAATTAATTTGAAATCGATGTTTGATGTTCATCTGAACTCGTGGTTTAATGGTCTTGTTCGATTGGAACGCGTTCATTTGGAAATCGTCTTCGGGTCTGGGGAGTCCTGAAAATGAATGAGCGAACGCGATTCGATATAAGGGCGAGTTTCCGCATAATGCGGGAGGGGTTTTAAATCGTCGGCGAGCACATTGTTTCGGCGTGAAGGTAGCCCGCCAGACTTTCAGGGGATGATGGTCTGGCGGGCTTCTTTTTTATTCGCGCTTCTCTGAGGTTTATGGCGTTCTGTGACGCTTTTGCAAAATAATTCACTCCATTGAAATAAAGTTGCGCTCTTGGCTTTGGATGGTGCTATAGTGACAGCATTGAAAAGCGCAGACGAGGAAAAGTAGGGACGAATCCTTCCCACAGAGAGTTGGCGGTTGCTGAAAGCCAATGGTTGGACGGTCCGAAAGGCGCCTCTGAGCTGTTCTGCCTGAACATCTTCCATTCGAAGCGGACGATCTCCGATTCGGTGGTTGGTAAGTAGGCTGAATCGGTGACCCCGTAATCGGTCCGTGGGAACATTGTTTCCCCCCTTCTCTTTGTGGTCCTGATGCAGTCTGCTGCACAGGATTTTTTATGCTCGGGTTTTCCGAAACCCGCTCAATGAGTTTGAGAGCCCAATAGAGAAAGGGGTGTGATCAGATGCGAAGCGACGCGATCAAGAAAGGCCTTGCGCGTGCCCCGCACCGAAGCCTTTTAAAGGCTGACGGTTTGACCGACGAGGAGATCGAGCGCCCACTCATCGCCGTTATCTCTTCTACCAATGACATCATTCCCGGTCATAATCACCTGGATAAGATCGCTGATGCTGTTAAAGCAGGTGTCCGCATGGCGGGTGGCACGCCTTTGGAGGCAACCACCATCGGCGTGTGCGACGGTATTGCCATGAACCATGAGGGTATGCACTTCTCCCTTACTAGCCGCGAGGTTATTGCCGACTCGGTTGAGTGCGTTGTTCAGGGTCACCAGTTTGATGGTATGGTGCTCATTCCTTCTTGTGACAAGGTTGTTCCTGGCATGCTTCTTGCTGCTTGTCGCCTGAACATTCCTACGGTCCTCGTTTCCGGCGGCCCCATGCTTGCCGGTCGTGACAAGTGTGGAAATGAAACCGACCTGAACACCTTGTTTGACGCGGTGGGTCAGGTAACCGCCGGTACTATGACCGAAGAAGAGTGCAAGTGGTTCGAAAACACCGCATGCCCCACTTGCGGTAGCTGCTCGGGCATGTTCACCGCGAACTCCATCTGCTGTCTGTCCGAAGGTCTGGGCATCGCCCTTCCCGGCAATGGCACTATCCCTGCTGTGTACTCTGAGCGCATTCGCCTTGCAAAGCATGCGGGTATGAAGGTTATGGAGCTCGTAGCCGAGGACATCACTGCGCTCGACATCATCAACGAGCATTCCATCCGTAATGGCATGGCGCTCGATATGGCTTTTGGCGGGTCTACCAACACCATGCTTCACCTCACCGCAATCAGCCATGCGGCCGGTTGCCCCATTACCATGGACGACTGGAATGAGGTTTGCCAGCAGATCCCGAATATCACTCGTATCGCTCCTGCCGGTCCGCTTCATATCGAAGACTTGAATGCGGTCGGCGGTATCCCCGCCATCATCGGCGAACTTGGTCGTCACGGCTTGCTCGATGGCAAGGCCACTACGTGTCGATGGCGAGGCCACTACGTGCCACGGTTCCATGGCTGAATGGATCAAGGAATGCCCGCAGGTTGATGGTGAAGTTGTTCGTACCGTTGAAAATGCCTACAGCCCTTACGGCGGTCTGCGCGTTATGCACGGTAACCTTGCTCCCGACCGCGGCGTAGTGAAGCAGTCCGCTGTTTCCGACGATATGCGCAAGCATCGCGGCCCGGCACGTGTCTTCGAGTCTGAAGAAGAGGCCTGCGAGGCCATCTTCGGCGGCAAGATCAACGCCGGTGACGTTGTGGTTATTCGCTACGAGGGTCCTGCGGGCGGCCCCGGTATGCGTGAAATGCTCACGCCCACCAGCGCTATTTGCGGCATGGGCTTGGACAAGTCTGTCGCCCTTATCACGGACGGTCGCTTCTCTGGCGCAACCAAGGGTCCTGCTATCGGCCATGTAAGCCCCGAGGCTGCTGCGGGCGGTCCTATTGCTTTGGTTCATGAAGGCGACATCATCGACATCGATATCGATGAAGGAACCCTTACGCTTGAAGTATCCGATGAAGAGCTCGAGGCTCGTCGTGCTGCTTGGGTGAAGCCTGAGCCCAAGTATCAGGTTGGCGTTCTTGCTCGCTACGCAAAGCTCGTTTCCAGCGCTGACAAGGGGGCGTATTTCGGATGAGCGTGATCGATAAGGAATACGAAGCCAAGATGGGCCTCGGTCCTCATACCGAAAAACAAGGCAAGAAGATGTTGGGAGCAGAGGCCATCATCGCTTCGCTCGAAGCCGAAGGCGTGGATACGGTATTCGGTTATCCAGGTGGTCAAGCTATCAAGATCTATGATGCCCTGTACGATTCGAAGAAGATCAACCATGTCCTTGCTCGCCATGAGCAGGGTGCGACTCATGAGGCCGATGGCTACGCCCGTGCCACGGGCAAAACCGGTGTTGTCATCGTGACTTCTGGTCCTGGCGCTACCAACACGGTTACCGGCATTGCCACCGCTTACATGGACAGTGTTCCCATGGTGGTAATCACCGGCCAGGTTCCCCGCAGCGTTATCGGCACTGATGCATTCCAGGAATCCGATATCGTTGGCATCACCATGCCTATCGTAAAGCACAGCTACCTGCTCCAGAGTTGCGAGGATATGACCAAGACCTTCCGTGAGGCGTTCTATATTGCCAACTCGGGTCGCCCTGGTCCGGTTCTTATCGATATCCCCTCCGACCTTGCTGGTTCGGAAATGGTGTTCGAGTATCCTGAGGATGTGCTTATTCCCTCGTATAAGCCAACGGTTAAAGGCAACATTCGCCAGATCCGCCAGGCGTGCGAGATGATGAAGGAAGCAAAGCGTCCTATCCTCTACATCGGCGGTGGCATCATCGCGTCTCATTCCGAAGAGGAATTGCTTGCGGTGGCAGAAAAGTTGCAGATTCCTGTGGTTTCCACGCTTATGGGCAAGGGCGCATTCCCCGCATCCAACCCGCTCAGCCTGGGCCTTGTGGGCATGCACGGCTCTAAGTTCGCGAACTATGCAGTAACAAATTCCGATTTGCTTATTGCGGTGGGCGCACGCTTCTCTGACCGTGTCACTGGCAAGCTTGCCGACTTTGCGCCCGATGCGAAGGTTATCCATATCGATGTGGACCCTGCTGAAATCGGCAAGAATCGCATTCCCCAGATTCCTATCGTGGGTGATGCGAAGGTTGTTCTGGGCGGTATCAACGATCAGCTCGAGCAGACAGGCTACGAGCCTTGCACCAAAGAATGGTTGGCCCAAATCGAAGAATGGCGAAGCCGTCATCCGTTCTATAGCCCCGGTGTATCCACGCCTGCTGGCTCCATTTCGCCTGAGGGCTCCCTCGACCTGCTTTCCAGCTTGCTCGATCCGGAGAACTCCATTGTGACTACTGAGGTTGGGCAGCATCAGATGTGGGCTGCTCAGCATATTGACCGCGACGTACCGCGCACGTTCCTTTCAAGCGGCGGCTTGGGCACTATGGGATTCGGCTTCCCGGCTGCTATCGGCGCCAAGGTTGCTTGTCCCGATAAACAGGTTGTATGCATTGCGGGCGATGGCTCTTTCCAGATGAACGTTCAGGAAATGGCAACTGCTGCCGTCAAGGGCATCAACGTGAAGGTTCTTCTCATGAACAATTCTGCGTTGGGCATGGTTCATCAGTGGCAGGGCTTGTTCTACAACGAGCGATACAGCGAAACGCTGTTGCCCGACAACCCTGATTTTGTGAAGCTGTGCGAAGCTTACGGTTGGGGCGGCAAACGCGTTTCCGATCCTGCCGAGCTCGAAGATGCCATGAAGTGGATGCTTGATTACGATGGTCCTGCATTGCTCGACATGCGCATCGATCGTGACGAAAACGTTTTTCCGATGGTGGCTCCTGGTGCTCCGCTCGATGACATCATCGGTGCGGTGAACGTTGGTCCTATCTCCAATATGCTTGAGGGATTCGAGAACCTGCCGTTTGCGAACGCCGCCGAGGCAAATGCGGCTGCGCATAGCGCCAACAATGAAGGAGGCCGATAATGAGCACTCAGCAGAGGCACATCCTTTCGGTATTGGTTGAAAACAAGCCAGGCGTGCTTTCTCGCGTTACCGGCTTGGTTTCTCGCCNNNNCCGGCTTGGTTTCTCGCCGCGGTTTCAACATTGAGTCTCTTTCCGTTGGCCCAACCGAAGACCAAACACTTTCCCGTTTGACGATCATCATGATCGCCGACGATGTCGCATACGAACAGATCACCAAGCAGCTGCATAAGCTTATCAGCGTGCATAAGATCACCGACCTCACCCAAGAGCAGGCGATCGAGCGTGAGTTGGTGCTGTTCAAGGTTCACGCCAACCCAGAGCGCCGAAGCGAGATCATCGAGATCGCCAACGTGTTCCGCGCCAACATCGTCGATGTGGGTAAGTCGTCGCTGACCATCGAAGTCACCGGCACCGAGTCAAAGATCTCGGGCATCGAAGACCTCCTGCGTGCCTATGGCATCAAGGAGATTATTCGCACGGGTATAATTGCAATGTCCCGCGGCCCTAAGGTGAGCTAAGCCACCTGTCGCACGATGCAATTCGCCATATAGTAATAACAGTCAGTCATTAGAAGAAGGGATGAACCATGGCTGTAACGATCTATTACGAAGAGGATGTCGATCCTAAGGTAATCCAGGGCATGAAAGTAGCTATCATCGGCTACGGCTCTCAGGGCCATGCACACGCACTGAACCTGAAGGATTCCGGCGTTGACGTTCGCGTTGGTCTTCGCGAAGGCTCCAAGAACTGGGCTGTCGCAGAAGAGGCTGGCCTGAAGGTCACCACGATGGATCAGGCTGCTGAGGAAGCAGACTTCATTATGATCCTCGTTCCCGACGAGAAGCAGCCCCAGGTTTATAAGGACCATATTGAAAAGCACCTCAAGCCTGGCAAGACTCTTGCTTTCGCTCACGGCTTCAACATCCACTACGGCTACATCAAGGCTCCCGAAGGCGTTAACGTTGTTATGTGCGCTCCTAAGGGTCCTGGCCACATCGTTCGCCGTCAGTTCACTGAGGGCTCCGGTGTGCCTGATCTGGCTTGCGTATATGAGGATGCAACCGGTAACGCTTGGGACATCATTATGTCCTATTGCTGGGGTGTTGGCGGTGCTCGTTCCGGCATCATCAAGGCAACCTTTGCTGAGGAAACCGAGGAAGACCTCTTTGGCGAGCAGGCAGTTCTTTGCGGCGGCCTCGTAGAGCTGGTAAAGGCTGGTTTCGAGACTTTGACCGAGGCTGGCTATCCGCCCGAGTTGGCATACTTCGAGTGCTATCACGAGATGAAGATGATCGTCGACCTGATGTACGAATCCGGCATCCACTTCATGAACTACTCCATCTCCAACACTGCTGAGTACGGCGAATACTACGCTGGTCCCAAGGTCATTAACGAGCAGTCCCGCGAGGCTATGAAGCTCATCCTCAAGCGTATCCAGAACGGCGAGTTCGCTAAGGAATTCGTTGCCGACTGCGAGAACGATCACAAGTGGCTCCTCGAGCAGCGTGAGAAGATCAATACTCATGAGATCGAGACCACTGGCGCTAAGATCCGACAAATGTTCTCTTGGGTTAAGTCCGCAGAATAGTTTGTGCGTCCGCTTATGCACTCGAAAAGGCACCCTTTGGGGTGCCTTTTCTTTGTG
>FR884645.1:28416-31430 GCA_000436075.1 Eggerthella sp. CAG:209
GGTGCCTTTTCTTTGTGCATAAGCTCCATACGGGATGACGCTGTGCGGCGCCCTGGCGGCACAGCTGGCTTTCAAACGCTCAGCATGGCCATAAGGCTTATGCTTCGTGCTTTCAAGTCAGCTGTACTCGCCAGGGCGCCGCTCGCTGATTTACTGGCGCATGCCCCGGGTTTTGGTTAACGCCCTTTGGGCGTTTGCTCAAATTCGCTTTACTCTTTGAACGTTGGGTTCGGATTTGCTCCGCTCTCCGAGCTGCTGGGGCTCTTTCGGAGCGGGGTTTAAATTCGCTTCGCTCTTTGAACGAGGCGGTTGATGCTCTGTTTGAATCGTTTTGTCGGGGAGCGCAAATGTGCCTTCTGCAGAATAGTCGCTCGGTGCGTACTTTATTCTGGTAAAGTATCTTCCATTATTCGTGTGCCTCGTTAGTGGGCGGGGCGTTTTGAAAGGACTTGTGTCTATGGGAAGGGTGTACAACTTTTCTGCGGGTCCGGCAGTGCTTCCTGAAGAAGTGCTCCGTGAAGCCGCTGCGGAAATGCTCGATTATCAGGGCACCGGTATGTCTGTCATGGAGATGAGTCACCGCTCAGCTGCATTCAAGGGCATCATCGAGGAAGCCGAAGCCGATCTTCGCGACCTTATGAACATCCCCGACAACTACAAGGTGCTGTTCTTGCAGGGTGGTGCAACTCAGCAGTTTGCCGCCATCCCCATGAACCTGATGCTGAACGGCAAGGCCGATTACGTCGTTTCTGGTTCGTGGTCTAAGAAGGCGTTCAAGGAAGCTCAGCTGTTCGGTGATGCTCGCTGTGTGGCTTCGAGCGAAGACGGCAACTTCTCTTACATCCCCAACGTGGATGAGCTTGAGTTCCGTGAGGATGCCGATTACGTTTACATCTGCGAAAACGAGACCATCTACGGAACGCATTACCATAAGCTTCCTGAAACGGGCGACGTTCCGCTGGTAAGCGATGTTTCCTCGTGCTTCCTTTCCGAGCCTATCGACGTTTCGAAGTATGGTCTGGTGTACGGCGGTGTTCAGAAGAACATCGGTCCTGCTGGCGTGGTTATCGTTATCATCCGCGAAGACCTTATCAAGGATGAATGGCTGCCCAATACGCCTACCATCCTGCGCTATAAGACCCAGGCAGATGCTGACAGCATGTCGAATACTCCTCCGTGCTATGGCATCTACATTTGCGGAAAGGTCTTCAAGTGGTTGAAGTCCCTTGGCGGGCTTGAAGCCATGAAGAAGATCAATGAGGAAAAGGCAGCACTGCTCTACGATTACCTCGATTCCACCGACTTCTACACGGCTACCGCACGTAAAGAAGATCGTTCCATCATGAACGTTCCCTTTGTTACCGCTTCGGCTGAGCTTGATGCCGAATTCGTTGCTGGCGCCAAAGAGCGCGGCATCGAAAACATCAAGGGCCATCGCAGTGTAGGCGGTATGCGTGCAAGTATCTACAACGCAATGCCTATCGAAGGCGTAAAGGCTTTGGTTGAGTACATGAAGGAATTTGCCGAGTCCCATCAGTAGGGAATCGAAGACGCAAAATGCTGCTGCACGTGCCGATAATCGACAAAACGTGCCAGCTGCGAAAAATATATTAAATCAGCGGGGGAGCATCGTATCGTGCGATGCTCCCTATGCTATACTTTCAAAGTCTGTAAAAAGGCAGACAAGAAATTATAGGCCCCCGAGACATGTTTGTTGTTGGTGCTTGTTCGGCAAGCGCGGCATACATGGTTAATGTTTTGACTGCAAACACGTACGAAGGGTCCCCGATACTTTTTTGAAAGGGGTCCGTTTTGACCGAAATCAAGAACACGTCCGTCATTGATTTTCAGGACATCTCTGACGAAGAGATGAACAAGATGATCGATGGCACTCTGACCGACTTCGACGAGGGCGATCTGATCGACGGCACTGTTGTAAAGATCGAGCATGACGAGGTACTCGTTGACATCGGATTCAAGAGCGAGGGCGTTATTCCTGCCCGCGAGCTTTCTATCCGCAAGGATGCTGATCCCTCTGAGGTCGTATCTTTGGGCGATAAGCTCGAGGCCTTGGTTCTCCAGAAGGAGGACAAGGACGGTCGTCTCATCCTCTCCAAGAAGCGTGCTGAGTACGAGCGTGCTTGGATTCAGGTTGAGGAAAAGTTCAAGGCTGGCGAAGTTGTTACCGGCGAGGTTATCGAAGTCGTCAAGGGCGGCCTGATCCTCGACATCGGTCTCCGTGGCTTCTTGCCTGCTTCTCTCGTTGATCTTCGTCGTGTTAAGGATCTTACTGCATACCTCGGCACCGAAATCGAAGCTCGTGTTATCGAGATGGATCGCAACCGCAACAACGTTGTTCTCTCCCGCCGTGTTCTCCTCGAAGAGGGTCGCAAGAACGAGCGTGCTGAAATCCTCGAGAAGCTCTCTAAGGGCATGCGCCTGAAGGGCACCGTTTCCTCCATCGTTGACTTCGGTGCATTTGTTGATCTGGGCGGCATCGACGGCCTGATCCACATCTCCGAGCTCTCCTGGAGCCATGTAAACCATCCTTCCGAGGTTGTTAAGGTTGGCGAAGAGGTTGAGGTTGAGGTTCTCGACGTTGATCTTCAGCGCGAGCGCATCTCTCTTGGCCTCAAGCAGACCACCGAGGATCCTTGGACCAAGCTTGTTGAGACCTATCCCGTTGGCACCATCGTTGACGGCAAGGTTACCAAGATCGTTCCCTTCGGTGCATTCATCGAGCTCGGCGCAAACGTTGAGGGTCTTGTACACATCTCCGAGATGGCTATGCGTCACATCGATTCTCCCGCACAGGTTGTCAAGGTTGGCGACGTTGTGAAGGTTAAGGTAATGGACGTTAACGTTGAGCGTCGTCGCATCTCCCTGTCCATGAAGGCTGCTGCCGAGGATCTGGGCATCGAGATCGCTGTTGCAGAGCCCGAGCCTAAGCCTGAGGCTGCTGAATAACAGAGCATTGCATAACATGCGATAATGAAGCGGTGGGTTGCTTTTGC
>FR884645.1:31456-36439 GCA_000436075.1 Eggerthella sp. CAG:209
CCGCTTTTTGTTTGCTTACTTAGTACGCGTTCGGCAGGAATGGCGATTGTAGGCACTATGGGCGCTCAGGTGAGGGGAATGGGCATGATTACAATATTCGTTACTGGAGGCATAGGATCGGGCAAATCGACCTTGATGCGATTCTTCGAAGCCAAAGGGGCCGGCGTGGTATACGCCGATAAAGTTGGTCACGAAAACTTGCACAACGCCGCTATGAAGGATGAACTTCGAGCAGCATTCGGAAATAAGATTTTCGATTCAGAGGGCGAGATTGTTCGTTCTGAACTTGCTGCTTACGCTTTCTCGAGCCCACAGAATACCGCTTTGCTGGATTCGATTACTCAACCGCGTTTATATGAGGGCTGTCTTCGCCATATTGGTGATTTGGGAAAGAGCCACGAGGTGGTTGTGCTTGAAATGGCCATTCTTGATGGGCGCGATGACTTTTACCAGAAAGCCGATATCGTTATTGCGGTTACAACCTCTCCAGAGGTTCGCATTGCCCGATTAATGCAGTCGCGTGGTTTTTCCGAAGAAGACGCGCGCAATCGTTTGGCGAATCAGGTTCCTGAAGAGCAGCGTTTGTCGATTGCTGATGTGGTGTTTACCAACAACGGTTCTATTGAGGAATTTGAAGCGCAGATTTCCTTATGGTGGGAACATGAAATTGCACCACGCCTTGCGTGATATATGCGTTTGCTTGGTGGGCACCTGGTACCAGCTTACTTTCTACCTTGTTTAATTAAATTCTTTGTGCTGATAGGCGCCAAGCGGGTTGTTCTTTGGGCAATCGGGCTAGCCAGTAAGGAGACACTAGTGAGCCATCTTTCTAATCTTGAGGGTCACGTTATGGAGGGCAAGCTTCCCGTTGCCCGTCTTGCCACACAGCCATTCAAAGTTGTCTCTCCGTACGAGCCTGCAGGCGACCAGCCTAAGGCCATTGAACAGCTTGCCCGGAATATCGAATCCGGTATGCGCTATGAGACCTTGCTGGGCGTGACGGGTTCGGGAAAAACCTACACCATGGCTAAAACCATTGAGGCTGTGCAGAAGCCAACCCTTGTGCTGGCTCCCAATAAAACGCTTGCGGCGCAGTTGGCTGCCGAGCTGAAGGAATTCTTTCCCAACAATGCCGTGGTGTACTTCGTGAGTTACTACGATTATTATCAGCCCGAAGCGTATGTGCCTACCACGGATACCTTTATCGAAAAGGATGCCTCCATTAATGAGGAAGTGGAAAAACTGCGTCATGCAGCAACCTCCCAACTTCTTTCCCGTCGTGATGTAATTGTTGTTGCCTCGGTTTCCTGCATCTATGGTATTGGTTCGCCTATGGATTATGCGGGTATGGCGGTGTTCTTGGATAAAGAGGTCGAGCAGGATCGCGACGAGCTTATTCGAAAACTCATCGACATTCAGTATGACCGCAATGATTATGAACTGAAGCGCGGTACGTTCCGCGTGCGCGGCGATGCGCTCGATGTGTTTCCTCCCTATGCGGACAATCCGATTCGCGTGGAATTCTGGGGCGACGAGATTGAGGAAATCTCGGAGATTGACAATGTCACCGGTGAAGTGCTGAACGCCTTCGAGGCGTTGCCCGTTTGGCCTGCTTCTCATTACGTTGCTGCGCGTCCCGCGTTGGAGCGCGCGGTTAAGACCATTCAGGATGAACTGCAAGATCGCCTTACCCAATTCAATGAAGAGGGAAAGCTTCTTGAAGCGCAGCGTCTGGAAATGCGCACTTCCTATGATCTTGAGATGATTGAGACCATGGGTTTTTGCTCGGGTATTGAAAACTATTCGCGCCATCTTGATGGCCGCGAGCCTGGTGAGCCGCCCTATACGCTCATCGACTACTTCCCAACCGATTTCTTGTGCTTCATTGATGAGAGCCATGTTACCGTCCCTCAAATCCGAGGTATGCATGAAGGAGACCGCTCTCGCAAGATCACGCTGACCGAGCATGGTTTCCGTTTGCCGTCATGCCTAGACAATCGCCCCCTGCGCTTTGACGAGTTTGAGGCTCGAATCCCTCAATTCGTGTATGTTTCCGCGACTCCGGGCGATTACGAGGAACGTGTGAGCGAGGCAAAGGTGGAGCAGATTATTCGCCCGACTGGCTTGCTTGATCCTGAGATCGACGTTCGCCCCATCATGTCGCAGATCGACGACATCATTGATGAGGCTCAAGGGTGCGCCAAACGCAAAGAGCGCGTGCTGATAACCACATTGACCAAACGTATGGCCGAAGACCTTACCGAGCATCTGCTCGATCAGGGGATTCGCGCTCGCTATATGCATTCTGATATTGGTACCCTTGAGCGTGTTGAAATCTTGCGGGATTTGCGAAAAGGGGAGTTCGATGTATTGGTGGGCATCAACTTGCTGCGTGAGGGCTTGGACCTGCCCGAAGTAACGCTGGTGGCAATCCTCGATGCTGACAAGGAAGGCTTTCTCCGCAATCATCGTTCCCTGATTCAGACCATTGGTCGTGCGGCGCGCAACGCCAACGGCAGGGTGATAATGTATGCCGATAAGATTACCGACTCGATGGATCAAGCCATCAAGGAGACGCGCCGTCGTCGTAGTATTCAGATGGCATACAACGAAGAGCATGGCATTGTGCCGCAAACCGTCAAGAAGGGCTTGAGCGACATCACCGACTACCTCGAATCTGAAGAAGGGAAGCGCAGCGCGCAAGAGGTGAACGCCGATTTGGCGGGTTATTCCCGTAGTGAAATCCTGCGCGTAATCGCATCGCTGGAGGACGAGATGATGGAGGCTTCTGCTGCGATGGATTTCGAGCGTGCGGCTTCGGTTCGCGATCAGATCGTTCAGTTGCGCGGGCAGATGGAAGGTAAAAGCGAAGAGGCGGTTTTGGGCGAATTGAAGAAAACCGCCCGAAAGGGAAGTGCCTTCGGTGCCCGCAAAAGCTCCTATGGTGGCGGTCGAAAAAGTTAAGCAACATATCCTAATAATCTGTGGTGACCTTATGAATGCGCTTGCCGTGTTCGTTGAGGATCCGTATCCTTTCAAAATTAGTTAGACAAACTAAGCAAATGCACATGAAAAGAACTCGGCATGTGCGTTGAGGGAAGGAGTAGGACGTGGGATTTGCAGTTGTTGTTGACTCGACGCTCGATATGTCCGCTGAGGAATACCAAGCACTGAACATCACCATGGTTCCCCTTAATATTTTGGTCGGCGAAGATGAATTCAAGGATCAGGTGGAAATCAGCTCCGAAGAATTCTATAAGCGCATGAGCGAAGCAGCTGAGCTTCCTAAAACCGCACAGCCAGCGCCTTTTGATTTTGTTCAGGCATACGAGCGCCTTGCGCATGAGGGTTGTGAGGGCATCATCTCTCTCCATATTGCAGGGGTGCTTTCCGGCACGGTTGAATCGGCTCGTACCGCAGCTGGTCAGGTTGATGTCGATGTTCGTGTTATCGATGCCGCGTGCTGCACCGCTCAGGCGGCTTTGCAGGTAAAGCAGCTCTGCGCTCTTCGCGATGCTGGGGCAACGCTCGATGAAGCCCAGGCGGCTATTGAGGCTCTTGCCCCGAAAACCCAGTTCCTTGTTGCCTGCGATACGCTGGAAAACCTGCTGAAGGGCGGTCGCCTTTCGGCTGATCAGGTGAAGAATGCCAGCTTGCTGAATATCAAGCCCATTTTCACCTTCAATGAAACGGGCGTGTTGGTTGCTTTCGGCAAGGCTAAGGGCATGCGCGGTGTTATCAAGCAGTATGTTCAGAATGCCCAAAAGCGCACTGAAGAGCAGGGTAAGCAGCGCATTCGTTTCTGTCACGTTGCAAACGAGCAGGGCGTTGAAGACCTGAGGTCCGCTCTTGACGAAGCGGGTGTGGAGTATGTTGACGAGGGGTCTTCTCCCTGTGGAGCTACGGTGGCAACGCATCTGGGTCTGGGCGCTCTCGGCATCGCATTCGCGCCTGCTGAATCCTAAGGCGGGTCCAAATTTGGGCCATTCGCCTTTTGCGGCTGAACCGCTGATGGAAATGCGTGATTCAGCTCTTCATACCTCGTATTATGGAAACGCTTCGGAATGCCGAGCACTCGATCTGATAAGGAAGTGAACATGGAAAACGTTGGCAACATCGATGAGGAACGCGGTGACAAGGCGATTGTTGATACGTTGCTGTCAGATACGTTTAATTCCATTCTCCGTATCGAGGAACGCTCGCTTAAGAATCGTCTGACCGAAGGGCTTTCCATTGCGGAATTGCACACCATCGTTGCGGTGGGTTTGCACGAGATCAACTCTATGAAAGTAGTGGCTTCGCGCCTTGATGTGACCATGGCTACCCTTACGGCAGCTATGAACAAACTTGAGCGGAAGGGATTCGTGGAGCGCTCTCGCAGCGAAATAGATCGCCGCCAGGTTCTGGTGCAGTTGACCTCGAAGGGACGTAAGGCCTTCCGCGCCCATGAGTCTTTCCATAAAAAAATGGTTGACAGTGCTCTTGCTGCGCTTACGCAAGAGGAAGAAGAGCTGTTTGTCAGTGCTTTGAGCAAGATCAAAGATTTCTTCGATAAGGAGAGCAAGCAGCTAAACGCTGTGGAAGCGTAACTCTCTATAAACAATTTTTCGGTTATCGCCTTATTCAGGTGTAGCTCAGTGCGTCCAAATTCGTTGCGTTTGGCTTATGCGGTCGACAACGAAGCGGGCGGCATGGTGTTGGTGAATGACGGCCTCCTCAAATGGATGCTGTTGAATAAAGAAAGGACATAAACATGGCAACTATTGATTCCCTGAAGGAAATCCTGAACGAAAACCTCGATATCGAACCGGAAAAGGTTGTTGAAAGCGCAACGTTTGACGAACTCGGTATCGATTCTCTGGATATGGCAGAACTGATCTGTGATATCGAAGAGCGTCTCGACGTTGAGTTCGGTGAGCCCGAGGGCCTGGAGACTGTTGGCTCTTTGGTGGAGTACATCGACTCTCTGTAGCCGACGCAACC
>FR884645.1:36473-43102 GCA_000436075.1 Eggerthella sp. CAG:209
GTTTGGGAGGGGGCATTGCCTCTGGCGGCCCTCTCCCTCCTTCGCTCTGTCGAAGGAGGCGGCTTCTTTCAAGCGTTTGCAAAGAGGCCGCCCTCTTTGACAGGAATGCCCGTGTGGCAAAGTGCGCAAAGTGAAATGAGGCATACGTATATGAAGACACGTATTACCGAGCTGTTGGGCATTGAACAGCCCATCATCCAGGGTGGTATGGCATGGATCGCCGATGCGAAACTTGCCGCCGCCGTAAGCGAAGCAGGCGGCTTGGGAATCATTGCCTGCGGATCTGCTCCCGTTTCTTGGGTCCGCGAGCAAGTTGAAGAAGCTCGCCGTCTTACGGACAAGCCTTTCGGCTTGAACATTATGTTGATGAACCCTGAGGCTCCTGAGCTCGCTAAGCTTGCCGCAGAGATGAAGGTTCGTGTGGTAACCACGGGCGCCGGCAATCCTGGAAACTACATCGATATGTGGAAAGAGGCAGGATGCAAGGTCATTCCTGTTGTGGCTTTTCCTGTTGTGGCTTCCGCTGCTCTGGCTCGACGTATGGAGCGCTGTGGGGCAGACGCTGTTGTGGCTGAAGGCTGCGAGGCGGGCGGTCATATCGGGGAGCTCACGACAATGGCGCTTACCCCTGCGGTGTGCGATGCCGTTTCCATCCCCGTTATTGCGGCAGGAGGCATTGCTGACGGCCGTGGCTTTGCCGCTGCTGTTGCTTTGGGTGCAGAAGGCGTTCAGGTTGGCACGCGCTTCCTTACCGCTACGGAATGCGGCGTCGATAACGCCTATAAGCAGAAGGTTTTGGGTGCAAAAGACTCCGACACTATTGTTACGGGGCGCGCTGGCGGGCATCCCGTGCGCGGTATCAAGAACAAATTCGCGCGCAACGTTCGTAAACTGGAGGCCGACCCTGCCAACGTTGCCCTTCTTGAATCGGAGTTGGCCGGTTCCCTCCATCGTGCTGTTGCGGGCGATGTGGACAATGGCTCGTTGATGGCGGGTCAGGTTGCTTGCCTGGTTAACGATGAGAAGAGCGCTGCTCAGATTGTCGATGACTTGGTGGCTGAAGCCCAGTCATGGGCAGGCGAGGGCCTTCAGCGCATGTTGGATGCGAATGCTCGTCGTGCATGGAATACCGAGGTGCGCTAAATATGACGGTATTCATGTTTCCAGGGCAAGGCGCCCAAAAGCCTGGGATGGGTGCGGATCTTCTTGGGATCGCAGAGGTTGCGCAAACCTTTGCGATTGCAGGCGAGGTGTGCGGCGTTGATGTTGCTGCGCTTGCGCGAGAGGGTAGCGCTGAACAGGTGAACGATGCCTATAATGCCCAGGTGTTGGCTGCGGCTCTTTCTGTCGGGCTGTCTCATGCGCTCGATGCCCGAGGGATTCAAGCGGAAGCTATGCTCGGATTTTCCCTGGGTCAGATCAGCGCCCTAATGGCAAGCGGCGTTTTGAGCGATGAGGATGGCTTCGCTTTACTTGATGTTCGAGCTCGCTCTATGGCTCAGGCCTGCAAGGAGCGCCCGGGCGCGATGTATGCGCTGCTGGGTGCCGCTCATGAAGACGCGCAGGGCATCTGCGATACCTGTGCCCAGGACGAAATACTGGTGTGTGCCAACTACAACGCACCAGGCCAGGTGGTGGTGTCTGGCGATGTGGCCGCCATCGAGCGAGCCGAAAAGGCGTGGCAGGCCTTGGGCAAGCGCGGTGCCCGCTTGAACACGGCGGGAGCATTTCATAGTCCACTTATGGCTTCGGCGTCTAACGCGGTGCGAGAGAAGTGCAGCGAGCTTTCTTGGAAACAGCCTGTAGTTTCGGTTATCTGCAATACCGATGCGCAGGTTTTTGATATCAGCCAGGCCGCCGATCGTTTGGCTCGTCAGGTTGTAAGCCCCGTTCATTTCGAACAGAGCGTACAGGCATTGATCAGGCAGGGTTCAGATCAGTTTGTTGAGGTTGGCTATGGCGCGGTCTTGAATGGTCTTGTTCGCCGAATCGATAAACGTGCTGGTCGTGTTCGCGTTGGGACGCTTGATGAGTGGAACGCGTTTGTTTCCGAACAAACAGGCATTGGGGAGGAGTAAACCGTGCCAAAGATCGAAAAAGCAGCGTTTCCCGTTGCGCTGGTAACGGGAGGGAGCCGTGGCATCGGTGAAGCGGTAGTGCGCACGTTTGCAGAGGCAGGCTATGCCGTAGCTATCAATTGCTCAAGTGAGAAGAGCCTTGAGACAGCAGAGAACCTGGCGGCGGAAGTCGCCAAGGTGCATGGTGTTGAGACGAAGGCTGTTTGCGCTGATGTCTCCTCCTTCCAGGAGGTTGCAGCTATGGTGGCAGAGGTGCAGGCAATGTGGGGCCGCATTGATGTTCTGGTCAATAACGCTGGTATCACGCGTGACGGCTTGTTGGCGCGCATGAGCGAAGAGGCATTTGATCGCGTGATCGATGTCAATCTGAAGGGCGCTTTCAACTGCGTCCGCCATGTGGCTCCTATCATGATGAGGCAGCGATACGGAAGGATCGTAAGCGTTTCCAGTGTCGTAGGTTTATTCGGCAATGCCGGCCAGGTTAATTACTCGGCATCTAAGGCGGGCATCATTGGCCTTACCAAAAGCGTAGCGAAGGAACTCGCTGCGCGTGGCATCACGGCAAACGCAGTTGCGCCGGGCTTTATCGGGACCGAGATGACAAAGGCGATGGGCGAAAAGGCCATCGAGGCAGTGCGCGGCCGCATTGCGATGAAGGAATTCGGCGAACCTCAGGATGTGGCGAATGCGGTTCGTTTTTTGGCGAGCGACGAAGCCCGCTACATTACAGGACAGGTTTTGGCAATCGATGGAGGGATGTCGCTATGAGCAACGAAGAGAAGAACAACGGATTCAACCGCGTAGTAATTACGGGTATGGGTGCGATTTCTCCTGCAGGCTTTGGTGTTGATACACTGTGGAGCAAGGTTGCATCTGGCGAGTGCTGTTTTACCCTTCTTCCCGAAGAAAAACGAGCGCAGCTCAACGTGAGCGTTGTTGGAGCCATTCCCGACTACGATCCCCTGAAAGCGGGTTTTTCCAAGAAGGAATCGCGTCGCTTTGCCCCCTTCGTTCAGTACGCCATTTTGGCATCGGATGAAGCCATGGCGCAGGCGGGCATCGATATGGATCAAGAGGACGCTACTCGTTTTGCGTGCGTGTTCGGATCTGGCATTGGCGGCATGGAAGTTTTCGAGCGTGAATCCATCGTGTTGCACGAAAAAGGAGCAAAGCGCGTAAGCCCGCTGTTTATTCCAACCATGATCTCGAACATGGCGGCGGGTAATCTTGCCATTCGCTATGGTTTGAAGGGCGATTGCCTGAACATTGTAACGGCATGCTCGACTGGCACTCATTGCGTAGGCGAGGCCTATCGCCTTATTCGCTTCGGCTTGGCCGATGCGGCACTTGCCGGTGGTACTGAAGAGGGCATCACCAATATGTCGTTGGCTGGTTTTGGTAACTTGGGTGCCATCACCAAGTCCGATGATCCCATGAAGGCTGGATTGCCTTTCGACGCTCGTCGTTCCGGTTTCGTTGCAGGCGAGGGAGCGGGTGCGTTGGTGCTGGAATCGCTTGAGCATGCTCAGGCACGTGGCGCCAACATTATTGCCGAGATCACGGGCTTTGGCTCTACTGGTGACGCTTACCATATGACTGCCCCCGAGCCGAGCGGCGAGGGCGCAGTGCGCGCTATGCGTCAGGCGCTGGCCGAAGGTGGTTTCTCTCCGGAAGATGTGGGCCATCTGAACGCTCATGGCACGGCTACGCATGTGAACGACATGGTGGAAGCCGCTGCGTGGCATGGCCTTCTTGGCGACGATCTTGCTTCCAAGACTCCCGTAACCTCGGTAAAGGGCACGGTAGGCCACATGTTGGGCGCAGCAGGCGCTATCGAAGCCATCGTGACGGCTATCTCGGTATCTCGCGGTATCGTTCCCCCTACGGCAGGCTACGCTGAATCAGATCCGGAATGCCCAGTGTTCGTTCCGTCTGGCGCTTTGGTGAACCGTCCCCAGAAGGTTGCACTTTCTAACTCGCTGGGCTTCGGTGGGCATAACGCCTCTTTGGCGATATCTCCGTTTACGGAGGTGAGTGAGTAATGGGGCTTGAGGTCACTTTTCCCTGTGATCGCGAAGGCGTGTTGGCGTTGCTGCCCCATCGCGATCCGTTTGTGTGGGTAAGCCGCGTTGTAAGCTGCAAGCCCGGTGAGTCTATCGTAGCTGAGCTTGACGTTGACCCTGCCCTGCCCTTGTTCGCGGGTCATTTTCCGGGGCATCCCGTTCTTCCCGGTGTCATCTTGATGGAAGCGCTCGCTCAGGCCGCATGCTGCTGTCTGCTTTCGGAGGAAGGCCAGGCAGGGCGCATCGGTTACCTTGCCGGTATCGATAAAGCTAAATTCCGCCGAACCGTGCTTCCCGGTGACACCGTCACTCTTGAGGCCGTCATCACGCGCAATTCTCCCCGAATGTGTGTTGCCGATGTAGTGGCGCGCGTCGAAGGCGAGGTTTGCGCTCAGGCAACGCAGAAATATGTAATGGCGAAAGTGGAGGAAGAAGAGGAACAATAATGGCTAAACCCAACTCTTCCGTTGCGGATAGCACGGTCGTATATCAGCTATCGCTGCTCGAGCAGGCAATTAATGCCCCCTTGCTGGTGGTTGGTTACGGTTCTCCCATGAAAGCATGTGTTAAGGCCTGCGTGAAAAACGAGTGCAGTCAGATATGGGTTACGGGCACTAAAGACAAGGAAAAGGGTTTTTCCTGCTCGGGATCTGCTCGTGTTGCCTTGCTGGGCGACAAGTTCGATGCTCGTTTGTTTACCAATGTGTATGCGGTTATTCAGGCGGCAAAGATGTGCGGTGCGGGCGCGCTTCTTGTGTGTGATACCAACTTCGTAGCTGATCCTCTTTTGCGTATGGTGGCGCATCAGAATGGCATCTGCGTGCTTACTCCCATGGAAAAAGATCGTTCTCATAGCTTGTGGGTGGAATGCCATCCCGATCCTGCTTTTGCTGAGCATGAGCCAAATTGGCGCCGTTGTCCCAAATGTAAGATGTACCATGACGAACAGCCTGTTTTGGCTACAGGCGGCGTATGCCCCACCTGTGGCGAGCTGTACCGTCTTACTTCGAGCGAGCGCATCGCACTGCTGTTCGACGAAGGTTCATTCGAAGAATGGGACGCTTCCATGGACGAAAGCGATCCGCTTGAGTTCCCCCAGTTCAATGAGCTAATTGAAAAGCAACGGGTGCGTAGCGGCTTCGATGAGGGCGTGCGCACCGGAAAAGTTAAGCTCGATGGCCGCGAAGTGGCGCTTTGCATCATGGAATCTACCTTCATGATGGGTTCGATGGGGTCTGTTGTAGGCGAGAAGGTAACCCGCGCGGTCGAGCGGGCTACCGATGCGGGCCTGCCCCTGTTTATCTTCACTGCATCTGGTGGTGCCCGTATGCAGGAGGGTCTTGTGTCCTTGATGCAGATGGGTAAGATCAGCGCCGCAATCGAGCGTCACGGTCGTGCGGGTTTGCTGTATGTATCTGTTATCACCGATCCCACCACAGGTGGCGTAACAGCTTCGTTCGCCATGCAGGGCGACATCATTATTTCCGAGCCCCATGCGCTTATTGGTTTTGCGGGCCGTCGTGTAATCCAGGACACCATCAAACAGACGCTGCCCGAAGGATTCCAGACGGCAGAGTTTGCGCTTGAGCATGGCCTCATCGACGCCATTGTTGAGCGTAGTGATCTGAAAGAATGCCTTTCGCGTATCCTTGCGTTGCATAGCGTCCCGAAGGAAGTGGAGCTTGACCAGGACATGGCCCGAGTGGTTCCCGGCGGTGGTGCTGTGCGTGCGATGCTGCGTGCTGCGCAGGATGCCGTTGCTGCCCGCCAAGATGACAGAGTTGAGGAGGGGGCTCTTTCCAGGCTTGCCGGGGAAGTCGGGAAACGCATTAACGTTAAAGGCTCGTTTTCGCTGAAGCGTGCTCTCAAGAAACGCGGTGTAGCCGATGCTCCTTCGGTTATGCCCCTGAAGAAGGCTTCTTCGAAGGAAGACAATCCGGCTTGGGAAAGCGTTATGATCGCTCGCAACATTCATCGTCCAACCTCTCAGTACTATATCAACCATATGGTCGATGGGTTCTTTGAGCTTCATGGTGATCGTATGTTTGCCGATGATGGGGCCATCATCGGTGGTATTGGCTGGATTGACGGCATGCCTGTTACGGTGGTTGCTGAAGAAAAGGGTGCCGACCTGAAGCAGCGTATTGCTCGTAATTTTGGCTGCCCTCAGCCCGAAGGCTACCGCAAGAGTCTCCGCTTAATGCAGCAAGCGGAAAAATTCGGTCGTCCTATCGTTTGCTTAGTGGACACCCAGGGTGCGTTCTGCGGCATGGAGGCGGAAGAGCGCGGTCAGGGGAATGCCATCGCTGACAACCTGGTTGCTATGGCGAGCCTTACCGTTCCTGTTGTATGCATCGTTTTGGGCGAAGGCGGTTCGGGCGGCGCATTGGCGCTTGCCATGGGTAATCGCGTTGCTATGCAAGACCATGCGGTGTATTCGGTTCTTTCGCCCGAAGGCTTTGCCTCGATTTTATGGAAGGATCGCACC
>FR884645.1:43124-44093 GCA_000436075.1 Eggerthella sp. CAG:209
GTGCCGCCGAGGCGGCTGCCGTCATGAAGATGAGTGCCCGTGAAGCGTGTGATATGGGCATTATCGAAGAAGTGGTAAGCGAGGGGGATGGGCCTGCCCATGAAAATCCCGAACAGGCTGCTGCTTATGTGGAAGAATTCGTAACGCGTTCGTTGCGGGAGTTGTATCGCCTGAGCGCCGAAGAACTCCGCGATCAGCGCTATGAGCGTTTCCGCGCCTTCTAAGATTAAACCTTTCTATAGACGAACATGTTCTAGGCACCCTAGCTGGGAAATCTGGCTAGGGTGCTTCTCTTTTATGGAGAATAAACGTAAAATACGAACCAGGGATCACAATTTAAGAGAGGGAGAAAATTATGGCTGAACCACAATACGTCGTTATTGCAGGGTTTCCAAACGCCGACTTCATGGCGGTAGCTTTGGACAAAGATGGCGTTGCAATCTCCGAGAAAACGTTCAAACCCATTGATTTCATGCGCGAGATGGAATCCTTCTTGGAGGCCTATCCTGCACCTGAAATCAGGATGATCGGCCCTAAGGATTATGCGGTTGAGTACAAGAAGATGCTCATCAAGGGTAAATACGTTACCGAACATCCTGGTATTCCGATCGAGGTTCTGTATCGCGGCGGATATGCGTAAGAAATAAGGCGGCTGTTCAAGCCGCCTTATTTATTGCTTATGTTCCTTTCAGTTGGATATGCCCCGTTGCAATCGCGAAAACTTCATGCGTCTTTTGCGAGTTCTGCTCCGTTGCGCCGAACCGCCCATTGACGCCGCTTGGAATTCCGTGCGTCTTGCGCGGTGTGTTCTGTTGCGTCGCTTCGTCCATCCTGAAAACAAAAAACTCGGTGTCTCTGCAACTATTTTTCGATTAGGGGCTCTCTTCTGTTCCTTCGGGGCCTTTTAATGGCTGATTTGCAGCGTTTTCACGCTAAAATCCGCGATTAGGGGGTGCGGACAAAAAGTTG
>FR884646.1:0-7967 GCA_000436075.1 Eggerthella sp. CAG:209
CGGCACTTCTTTTTCTAAACACCCGGCATTGAGCCCAAACACCTCATTGATAACGCAGGCTCGATACCACTCCATGATGCCGGCCAGCGGGCCCGTCCCCAAAGCCGCCCAGCGCTGCACCCGGGCACTCCACCCCAGCGTCCTCCCGAAATCGCCCGCAGCGCCGCCAGGTCCACCTTGCTCACGCGCCGGGCCAAGGTTCATCCCGCTGCGTCGTTCGAGGCTATCTTGGGAGCCCAAAAACAGAAAAACGCCCTAAATTGTAACTTTTTTGCGATTGGGGATTGCTGCGGGGCGCCAAAGCGCGTATCTAGGCGCAAAAGCGCAGCAAATCGGCTGATCGACAGCCCGTTTTTGATTTGAAAGGACAAAAGAGAGTCCGCAATCGCAAAAAAGTTGCACAGACACCGGATTTTTTGTTTTCACAACAGGAAGATCGCCGTAACGGAGCAAAGCTTGAAAAAGGATATATGCAAGAAAAGAGCGAGAGTCCCTCTGGCAAGTGCGGATGGTGAAAAGACGCCCGCAGCAGCAACGGGCATAGGGCGCAGGCGCAGCGGGGCTGTAAATGGCACGAGATCGGCAGCGCAGCGGGCGGCAGCGGCGGCGCAGGGCACACGCCAATAAATCAGCGAGAGTCCGTCCGGTGAGTACAGATGACGAGAAAAAGTCTGGACATGCGCCAGTAAATCAGCGAGCGTCGTTCTGACGAGTACAGGTAAATTGAAAAGCCCATGGGGCTGGCCTAATGTGCCGCCCCATGGGCTTTGAAATTTTCCTGTGCCGTCAGAACGACGCGCAGCGTCATTGCGTTTCGCATGACTTGCGCTGTCCGCTAGGACGACGCAACCAAACTGCACAGCGTCATTGCGTTTCGCATGAAAAAGGGCTTGCCGTAGGCAAGCCCTTAAAACTAGTCCATATCGTCAAACGAGAAGGTATCGTCTGCATCGCCATAACCGGAGAAATCCTTCGATGCGGTCGAAGGCTTCGGTGTTGCAGGAGCGGAGGCTCCGGGCGTTACCGTGGGCGTAGTGTAGGTTGCCACAGCAGGGCTGGGTTCCCAAGTGGCAGCAGCGGGCTTTTCGGCCTCAACTTTCTGCTGAGTGCCAGCGGAGCTTGTAGCATCAAACGTGGTCATTTCAAGCAATTCGGCAGGAATGTCGATACCAGCAGTAACCTCGCCACCGATTTCGGCAAGGCGCTGAGTTGCGGAGCCGATGAATTCCTTCAGCATATCCTGGTACTGCTCGCGAACCTTTTCGCGGCTGGAAGAAAGCTCGTTGATGTGATCGATGACCTTCTGCTTTTCGGCATTGGCCTTCTCGAGGATACGACGACCTTCGTCTTCGGCGTTCTGGCGGGTCTGCCCAGCATCGGCCTTGGCCTTGGAAACAATTTCATCAGCGGTACGCTGAGCAACAATAAGAGCCTGCGCGATAGCGGTGTCGTCGCTCTTACGGTCGCGCAACTTCGCCTCGAGCTCGGCGATCATAGCGTCTTTCTCGGCAACCAAAGCAGGATCGATGCCTGCAGGCTTTGCCTCTTCGTCAGACGCAGCAGCCGGGCGCCCAGAGATAACCTCAGTGCGAGAAGCAGAGGCTGCCTCTTTAACCTGAACGCGCAGACGAGCGATTTCGTCGTTCAGATCGTCGATCTCGGAAGCAACGCGCTCGAGAAATACATCCACTTCGTCAACGTCGTAACCGCGACGCTCGATTTTGAAGCTCTGATTCTGGATGTCGGAAGAGGTGATGGCCATAGAAAACTCCCCTTATCTGGTTATTCAAACAGCTGCGCTAGATAAGTACAGCTAAAAAATTTACTATCAGACGTACTCCAAACTGTAACACAAGCAATGCCACGATTGGGCTAACGTCCACCATTCCTCCAATAGGGGGAATGAAGCGCCTGAACAGGTCAAGGAACGGATCGCAGATCTTTCCCAGCGCATGGTAAACATCGGTAATGATGCCCCCACCCATGGGGATCCAGGACATCATCACATACACGAAGATCACAAAACTGTATGCATCGGCCAAGCTGACCAAAAGCATGCTGATCATGTACTAAAACTCCTTATGCTCGTAATGGGCACCTTAAAAGACTACGACTTCAGCACACCCTGTTTAGCCAGGTTATGCTTCTCTTCGAGCGTGAGTTCTTTGCCCTGAAGGACTACGAACGTCTTCTCGGCAAGGCAATCAACCTGCGCAGTGAGGGCAGAAGCAACGCCGAACGAAAAATCAAGTACGCGCTTGGAAAGAGCCGGATCGGTTTGGCGAAGGTACAGCACCACAATCTTGCCCGCACGAACCGATTGGGCGATCGAGGACGCGTCTTCATATGACGCCGGCTTGAGGACGACGATCTCGCGAGCAAGACTCGTACCATGGGCGGAGCCCACATTGGCACCATCAGACAAACCCGAAACAGAACCGGAAGGAGCCGCGGATGGAGTGAACAGGGAGTCGAGGCCAGCCGAAGAGGAAGCACTTGCAGACGAGCTCTGCTTATAGGGCGAAACGAAATCGGTATACGATGATGCAGGGATGCTGAAATCTTCAGCAATCTTGGAGACCGATTTCTTTTCTTCAGCAGCCGTGCGTTGAGACACGCTGGGAAGTTCCATGGTGGGCTTTGCTGCAACATCGGATACGCCATAAGCACTCGTGGTTGCGCGAATATCGCCCGAGCTTACCAACTGAGCCGAAGAGAAGCGGCTCGATCGCGAACCTGCAGGACGGGAAGACCCTGTGGAACGCGTGGTATATTCCAGACGATCATAAGGATCGCCGTAGGTATCCGGGTCGTAACCAGAATCATAAGAACCCTGAGCTGGCTCGGGATCGGCATAGTCGTCGTAGTAGGGATCATCGTAGTAATCGTCGCGACGATCCGAACGACCGCCGCCGAAACCAAGCTTGTCCTTCAAATCGCCGAACAGTTCACTTGCCGACATAGAGGGACGCGGAAAATCCATGATGGTCTTCCCTTCTGATCAATCAAACAAATAAAGAGGCTGCCTTACGCGTTTTCGAACGAATCGCTGAAAATAGCACGCCCAATCCTCACTATGGTAGAGCCATAGCGCAACGCCACTGGCCAGTCTTCGGTCATGCCCATAGAAAGAGCAGACAAACGAGCAGTACCCTCTTCCTGGGAAAACGTGTCGTTAAGCTCACTTTCCAAGTTGGCAAGGCCTGAAAACGTTGCATTGATGAGCTCTTCTTCAGCACGTGGCGCCATACTCATAAGGCCCTCGATTTTAACATGCTCAAGGCTACGTGCCCGCTCGATAATGCCCTTAACCTCGCTGGGCTCAAAGCCGCTTTTGCTTTCCTCGCCCGAAACGTTGACTTCGAGCAGAACGCGCTGGCACTTGTCAATTGCCGCAGCGGCTGCATCAATTTTGGCAAGATGCGCTTCCTTGCATACCGAATGGATAAGCGTAGCAGCAGAAACAATTTCAGGAATGCGGCGCGACTGGATGTTGCCGATGAAATGCCACTCCATATCAGGGAAGGCCCTTTGTTTGCGTACCAGTTCATCGGGACGGTTTTCGCCAAACGCCCTTGCGCCCGCATCGATAGCCAGTTGCACCTGATCAACGTCTACCGTCTTGGAAACAGCCAGAAGCAAAACTTCTTCCGGATCACGACCAAGTTCCTTGCAAACCTGGTCAACCTCAGAACGTACATGCTTATATCTCGTTGCCGTGCTCATAGAAGGAGCTCCTTTCGATTTACGTTTTAGCATACCGCGCCTACCATGCTGCCAGGCATATTTTTAGCAACGAACCAGCAACAGAAGACCAAAACGACGCGATTCCCGCCTCGATTGCAAGCAAAAGAAGAGGCAACATGAACTTCCAGCCACCACTCCCCCTGCCCGAATCGGGCATTAGCGGGTCCTAACGGCAAAGGCACCATGGCGGCCGCAGGTACCACCCTGCCCACGGTATGAGAAGAATTCGCTATTCTCACATACCGTGCATTTGGCCAAATCGCAAATACGCAAGCGACTTACGCCTGCCCGTTCAAGTTGGATTCGAAGCCCTTCCGCCAAATCGATATGGCTGCCGTCGAAAGCGCACTCCTCCCCGAATTGAGACACGAAACGAGCATGTACATCCGCACCCGTCTCAAAGCACTCTGGTCCAATATGCGGACCGATATAGATGTTGTAGGTCGAAGCGGCGTCGGCACCCAACAGGGCCTCGTCCGCATACGCCATACTGCGCACCGCCTTCACGGAAATAAGATTGTCCACCCCGCGCCAACCCGCATGCACTACCGCAAAGCGCCCTGTTGGAGAAACAATGATAACGGGTACGCAGTCGGCATAGCACAGAAGGGCTGCTGCATTTAAGGCATGCACCACCAATCCATCGGCTCCGTCTTGCGCCTGCAGAGCTAATTCATGTGCCTGAGCAGGTGCAAGCGGCGTGTCAATACTCCCGGGATCGCCCAGCTCGAGCACGGTATCACCGTGAACTTGATTCGGAACAAACAGGGGCGCATCTTCGCATGCGAAAGCCTGCTGAACGCGGCGGCGGTTCTCCTGGACACTGACAAGGTCGTCCTTCACATGAGAGCCAAGGTTGAGTGAATTGTATGGTCCTTCGCTCACACCGCCTTCGCGCGTGGTAAACGCGATGCGCACGCCGGTAGCAACGTAGAGCGCTTCGTCGGAATAAGCGGGAATAGACGCAAAACGACCCTTGGTCAACTCAGGGTCGGGTAGAACAAGGGTCGTCATAAAAAGCCTTCTTACGTTGAAAGCAAACAATGCAAGTATGTAATTTACTGACGCTTCAGGAAATCAGGGATGTAATCCTCGTCGGCAAAACGGGGCTCGGAAGGATACAGCGGGCGCTGAGAGCTGCTGGTTTTCTGAGCAGAAGCGGTAGAAGAGCCAAATGCGTTATCGCGGCGACCGAAGTCGATAGCAGGCTGCGAGCTTGTAGCCTTGAAGCCGGTTGCGATAACCGTGATGCGGATGGTGTCGCCCAGCTCTTCATCAACGATCTGACCATAGATGATGTTAGCGTTTTCGTCGGCAACAGCTTCGACGACCTTAGCAGCTTCATCGACCTCGGAAAGAGCCAGGTCAGGACCGCCAGCGATAGAGAACAGGATGCGAGAAGCGCCCGCAATAGAGGTTTCGAGCAAGTTGGAGTTGATTGCCTGCTGCGCAGCATCCAATGCGCGGGAATCGCCAGAAGCAAGGCCGATACCCATCATTGCCGTACCCGCGTCCTTCATGACGGTGCGGATGTCGGCGAAGTCGAGGTTGATCAGACCAGGAATGGTAATGAGATCGGTAACGCCCTGAATACCCTGACGCAGCGTATCGTCGGCGATGCGGAATGCATCGAGCATGCTGGTCTTCTTTTCCACAATCTCGAGCAGACGATCGTTCGGGATAACGATGAGGGTGTCTACCTTCTGAGAGAGATAGTCGATACCCTGCTCTGCCTGATTGCGGCGAAGACGACCCTCAAAGCTGAAGGGCTTGGTGACAATGCCGACGGTAAGGGCACCGATTTCCTCGCGAGCGATTTCTGCAACTACAGGAGCTGCACCGGTACCAGTGCCGCCGCCTTCACCTGCGGTAACGAAAACCATGTCGGCATCGGCAAGAGCTTCGCGAATCTCGGAACGGGATTCCTCTGCTGCCTGACAGCCAACCTCGGGGTTGGCACCTGCGCCCAGACCACGGGTAATTTCTTCGCCGATATGGATAGTCTTATCAGCATCGGAAAGAAGAAGGGCCTGACGGTCAGTATTAACGGCGATAAATTCAACGCCTTTGATGCCGGCTTCAACCATGCGGTTTACGGCATTCGTGCCGCCGCCGCCAACGCCGACAACTTTGATAACCGCAAGATTATCGTTGCCAAGAATCTGTTGCATTATGTGCTCGCTTTCGATTTCATTTCAGCGCTGCCCCACAAGGACAGAAAGCCCCAGGAGACACTTGGATTATTTTACACAATGGCCTGCTGATTGCAAAACAACCAGCTTCCTGCTAGGCGTTAAACGGAGCGCCAAACCGGTTTATTCACAACACGCACATTTATATACGAAATCTTCCCCTCGTGCTCTCTCATGAGCTGCAGGCACACGCGCTCTTTGTCGCGAATGTCCTTAGAGTCTCCAAAGGCGATTTCGATGCCGTTTTGCAAGGTGAGCGTGGTTGAATCGCTGCTGGCTGCCGCCACGCTTTTGACCTGGCCCGCCAGTTCGGTAGTCATTCCGTCGATTACTCCCAGCGCATTCTCAACATTTGAGTTGCTGCAGTATGAACCGGCTTCTGGCGTGGATCCATACGGAATATCGGTGATTTCGAGCGCGTTTTCCGCATCGTTATACACCGAATCGGGCAAAGCCTTGCCTTCGGCGCTGTTGCGATCGTCGGGAATCTTCGTAAGCCACATGCCATCGGAAGAAAGAGCCCAACGCTCAACCGTATTCGAGCTATCAACCGTTACGGCAACCACCGCGGAAATGCTCCGTTCGGTAATGTTCAGATTCAGCGTGTTGGGAAACACGCGATCAACCGAAACGCTTTTCACCCACGGATTAGCGGCCAGCCTTGTAGCAATGCCATTTGCATCAACATTGAGCAAAGTGGAACCCGCCGGCACCGCAGCCAATTCGGTAAGCTCATCGCCGGAAAGATGGTCCGCGCCAGAAACGGTAACCTGTTCTACCGCAAATGCACCAGAGTTCGAGAGCACAAACCCACCTATGCCAAATACCCCCAGCAGCACCGCAATGGTGACGAAAACACCCATCACCTTTCGCGATGAGCCTGTGCGCGCCCTGCTGTACCGTGAGGCGTTGCGCACTTCAGAAACGCTTACCGAACGCAAATCACCATCACGGTATCCGCTGCCCTGTCGATAAGCAGGGTTCCCGCGAACCGAGCGAGCACCGCCTCCCGAAGACGGTCTACGCGTGCTTGCTTGAGCGGACCTTCGCGCAGATGGACGCGGTGCAGGAGCGGAGGCATAGCCAGATCGTTGCGAACTGCGCAGAGTGCGACTCTGACTAGGGCGACCTTTTACCGAAGTGGGCCTGGTAGAAACCCTATTCCTCGAAGAAGTCGCCCGGGAACCCGAGGAACTTGACCTCCGTCTGGAGTTCGATGCCATATCGCCTCCTAACCTCTTGTCGCACTTCTTTGATAAGAGTCGCCACGTCTTGCGATGTGGCGCTGCCCCTGTTCACAATGAAGTTGGCGTGCTTTTCGGACACTTGAGCATCGCCGCAGCGCTTGCCCTTCAAACCAGCATCCTCAATGAGCTTGCCAACCGATTCGCCCTCGGGATTCATGAAGACGCTCCCGCACGTTGGGTATTCGAGCGGCTGGCTTTCCTTTCTGCGCAAAAGCAAGGAATTCATGCGCTCCGATATCGCGCTCGAAAATGCCTTCTGCAAGCGAAGCTCGCATTCAACGATCACTTCATCGGAAGAAAACGACGAGGAACGATATCCCCAGGAAAGCTCAGAAGCGAAATAGCGACGAAGGCCACGTTCTGCATTGAACGTGGTAACCGAAACAACGCGCGAGCCAATCCAATCTTGAGCAGTACCAGCGTTCTGGACCAGGGCGCCTCCTACCGTGCCTGGCGTTCCCACGGCAAATTCCATTCCTGAAAAGCCATGGTGGAAGGCCTCCTGCACCAAGCGAGAAAGCATGGTGCCCGCACCTACGACCACCGTGCCTTCTTCTTCATCGAACTGCCACGCCCTAAACTCACCGGCCAAAGCGATGACCACGCCCGGATACCCTTCATCCGACACAAGCAGGTTCGACCCCTTGCCGGAGACAAACCATAAAAGCTCCTCATCGGCGCAAACTTTCAGCACGGTGGCTAAAGCGGCTATGCTATTCACTTGGGCGTAGGCATGAGCAGGGCCACCGATACGGTAGGTGGTATGACGAGCCATAGGCTC
>FR884646.1:7974-12590 GCA_000436075.1 Eggerthella sp. CAG:209
GACGAGCCATAGGCTCGTTGAGCCTTATATCTCCCTCGAACTCATCGTCGAAACGGAGAAGCTCCAACTCAGAGGCATGGCGAGCAGCCATTATTTGCGGCTCTTTTCGCGCTCCTGCAATGCCGCCAAAAGCTCAGGACCGACAGAAGTCACATCGCCTGCACCCATCGTGATAACCAAGTCGCCCGGCTGAAGCGTTTTCGTCAAGAACGGAACAACCTGCATGCGGCGATCCACATAGTTGAGATCGGCGGGGCGGTTCGGATTGTCATAGATCGGCTGCATGAATGTCCGGCCTGTTACGCCTGGAACCGGGGTTTCGCCAGCAGGATAGACGTCCAAGAACGTTACCATGTCAGCCTGATCAAACGCCTTGCCGAACTCGTCTTTCAGCACTTCGGTGAACAAGCGGATACGCGAATAGCGATGCGGCTGGAACACCACGCATACGCGCTTGAAATCAAGCTCTTTGGCCGCAGCAATAGTTGCAGCGATTTCGGTTGGATGGTGGGCATAGTCGTCGAGGATCGTAACGCCATCGGCCTCGCCAACCAAATCAAAGCGGCGACGCACACCCATGAATTCAGAAAGAGCCTCTGCAGCCTTCTGCATATCCACGCCACGCGTCATCAAAAGCGTGAGCACGCCTGCTGCGTTAAGCGCGTTATGACGACCAGGGTTCTGCTTTATGCTGCAGGGAAGCGCGGTACCATCGGGCAACGTAACGGTAAAGGAGATGGACACCCCATGCGTTTCGTACTGGGAAATAACCGTGTCGCATCCCTCGGAGAAACCGTAGGTAAGCACCTTCTTGCCCGTTTTCTTAGCGGTTTCCACCAAGCCGGTATCTTCACCGCACACCACGCAGCAGCCATCTTCGTGAACCGAGCCCATGAAATCGCCAAACAGCTGGTAGATTTCATCCAACCCACTGTAGTGGTCGAGGTGATCGGCTTCGATGTTCGTAACGAGCACCGAGGTGGGGTCGAGATATGTAAACGACTTATCGCTCTCGTCGGCTTCTACCACATAGTATTCGCCTTTTCCGCAATGAGCATTCGAACCGTAAGCGCGAACGATACCGCCGATAAGGAACGTGGGATCGAAGCCCATGGCATCAAGAGTGGAAGCCAACATAGAAGAAGTGGTGGTTTTGCCATGCGTGCCGGCAACAGCCAACGTATCATGGCCGACACCCAGCGCAGCCAGCATCTTGGCACGATGCCAGATGGGCAAGTTGCGTTTCTTTGCTTCGATGAACTCAGCGTTGTTTTCAAGAATAGCAGTGGAAACCACCACTACGTCGGGATCGAGCCCTTCGAGATTGGATGCGCTCTGACCGATAAAGATCTTGACGCCCGCCTCGCGCAGCTGCTGGGTATAACGGCTTTCGCGAAGATCAGAACCGGACACTTCCATGCCCTTTTCCTTCGCAACACGAGCAATTCCGCTCATGCCAACTCCGCCAATACCGATGAAATGAACTTTATTAATGCGATGCTCCGCCACGAATAGCCTCCTTGAGATCGCTCTTCATTGTATAGAAATGCCTCTGAACGCCGCGCAGCATCACAACTTCTGCGCAGGCCGACGCTATTTGTTCTTACGCTCCAAGCCGACGAGCTCGACTACGTCACCAAGCTTGTTCGCCGCATCCTGGGTTTCGAAGCTAGCAGCCGCTTCACTCATTTTTGCACGTTCCTCGGGGTTGCGGAGCAGCTCAAATACTTTATTGGCGAATTCGGGGTCTTCAACCTTGTCGTCCTCGATCAATACCGCAGCTCCACGGCCAACATATTCCGAGGCATTAACCGTTTGATGGTCAGCGGTGGCGTAAGGGAACGGAATAAGAACCGAGGGAATGCAACGCGCCGAGATCTCGGCCAACGACGACGCCCCGGCACGGGAAACTACCAAGTCGGCAGCAGCAAGGGTTTCACCCATATGGTCCTGATATCCCATAGCAAAGTAACGCTTCTTCTCTTCATCGGTAAGAGAAAGCGCTTCGGTTACCGTATCGAGCTCTTTGGGGCCGGTGATGTGCACCACGTATACATTGTCCATTGCCAGAAGCTGATCCTTCATGGCAACAAGGGCCGTATTGATGTGGCGCGCACCCAAACTGCCACCGAACACCAAAAGCATTGTGGCGTCTTGAGGGATCCCGAGATAATCGCGGCCCTCTTCACGCGTTGCCTTAAGCACCGAAGAGCGCACGGGATTGCCAGTAACCAAAACCTTCGACTGATCTTTAACGCCATGACCGGCAGCCTTATAGGTCAGGCAGACGGCAGTAGCATCCTTTGAGATAAAGTCATTCGCCATGCCCATAACGGAATTCTGCTCGTGGATTACCACAGGGATGTCCATGCGTTTTGCAGCCTGGGCTACCGGCAGGCACACATAACCGCCGAAAACCACAACCACATCAGGGCGAATTTCCAGGAACCACTTCACTGCCAGCTTTGAGGACTTCGAGATTTTGCGCAAACCTTTAGCCAAGGACAAAGGATGGCTGCGATCAAAGCCCGCCGCCTCGAACCCCTTAAAGGGAATGCCAGCCGCAGGAACCAGCTTTGATTCAACACCGTTAGGTGTGCCTGCATACATCACTTCATGGCCGCGCTCGATAAGAACCTCCGCCAATGCGAGTGCAGGGTTGATATGACCAGCGGTGCCACCGCCTGAAAGCACTATGCGCATGAGTGCTACCTCCTTTGCGTTCGCGTTGCGCGAACCTCTGTTGCATATACCGGAGCCTTGCCTCCCCTGACAATATGCAAGGACGGATATCCGTCACGTTTCAAAGACGACGAGCGCCGAGCCCGCACGTCCCTCCCCTCCGAGTTTCGTCCACCTCGAACAGATCGATCGGTTGGCGAAACGCGAGATACTACCTGTAAGTTATCGCGACGTTGACGATACTCCCCTTCGTTATTCGAATCAAAGGATATCGAAAGAAGCACACCAACAAGAACAAGCGATGAAAGCAATGAAGAGCCGCCCGACGAAATAAAGGGCAGAGGTTTGCCTGTTGTCGGGAACAAACCCACCACGCACGATATGTTCAGGAAAGCCTGGAACACGATCATCACGGTGAGGCCCGCCGCCAACAAAGAGCCAAATGGCGTGCTTGCCTGGCTGGCAATGAGGAAGCCGCCACGCATAAACACCAAAAAGGCGATGATAACCAGAAGTGCGCCGACCAAGCCCAGCTCTTCACCGATGATCGCAAAAATGAAGTCGGTCTCAGCCTCGGGCAGGTACTGCAACTTCTCGTAAGAGTTACCAATACCCGCGCCTAGCAAACCGCCCGACGCAAGAGCCTTAAACGAATGGACCAACTGGTAGCCTGTTCCCTGCGCATCGGCCCATGGATCGGCGAAGCTTCCCAAACGGTCGGCGCGGTAGCTTTTCGAGAGCACTGCAATGAATCCGAGAGCAACGCCAAGACCCACCAACACCGCAATGGCCCTGCCGGAAAGGCCCGAAAGCACAACGACCGAAAACAATCCGATGCAGCAGATCATGGTTGTTCCCATGTCGCTTTGCGCAATAAACACGAAACCGAGAGGCAAAAGGACCATACCGATCGCCACTTTAGCGGCAAGCCCGGAATCGATCTCACCCTCACGATACTGAGCTGCAATACGAGCCGCCATCATCACAAAGGCGATTTTCGCAAACTCGGAAATCTGAATGCTGACCGGACCCAAAACGAGCCAACGTTTTGCGCCCAAGCCCACCGTACCAAGAAGAGCCGTTACAAGGATGAGCACGCAACAACCAGCCCAGAAAAGAACCCCGGCTGTCCCCTGCATTCTCTCCTGATTGAAAAAGAGCACAATAGCAATAGCCATGACAATTCCCAGCACGGCGAAGACGCACTGCTTCAGGGTTTCGCCAAGCGCATCCCCCTCTTCCACATACGAGGTAATAGAAGACGACGAGTACACCATGACCAAGCCTATTGCCAAAAGCGCCAGCGTAGACAAAATGACCATGAGTCGAGGGGCCATCACCTGCGCTGGTGCGCTCTGGAAAAGGGATCGCGGGGGCGTTTTTTTGCGTTTCTGTTCTGTATTTCGCTCCCGAGCCATAAACCGATCATGCACCTCGCTTTGCGCTTCGATCAGCTACCAACTGCTTGAATACCTCACCGCGCTCCTCGAAGCACGAGAACTCGTCGAACGACGAGCAGGCAGGAGAAAGCGTTACGATATCGCCCGCTTGGGCATGTTCGAGCGCTTCGTCGAGCGCCCCTTCAAGGTTGCTCGCAGCGTATACCGGCAGCTGAGCGTTTTCAAACGCTTTAAGGAAACGAGCGCCCGCCGCACCAAAGCACACCACTGCCTTGCAATGAGCCTCGGCACCAGCCACCAAATCGGCAAGGTCGGTGCCCTTATCGCATCCGCCCAGCAAGACGATGGGGCGCTCTTCGCCAAATGCGGCAAGCGCCTTCAACGTCGCATCAACGTTTGTTGCCTTGGAGTCGTTGTAGCAGTGAACGCCTGCGATGGTTCCGCAGGGCTCGATACGGTGTTCCAGTGGAGCGAAGGAC
Organism: Eggerthella sp. CAG:209; assembly: GCA_000436075.1. GTDB lineage: Bacteria > Actinomycetota > Coriobacteriia > Coriobacteriales > Eggerthellaceae > Anaerotardibacter. Next base: position 12,536 of record FR884646.1, read on the forward strand.
TTCAGGCCATCTATGATTTTTGCATCGTCGCAACCCAGCGCGATGGCGCAAGAAG
>FR884646.1:12605-27436 GCA_000436075.1 Eggerthella sp. CAG:209
AAGAAGCCGCCGCAAGCGCATTGGATGCATTATGCTCGCCCTTGATCTGGAGCTCAGAAGCAGCGCAAAGGGCATGCTTGACGCCCTTGAAATCTACCGTGAGCACACCATTGTCAAGGAATGCCGCGGCATCGGACCCGCATGCATCTTCACGCATGCTCTCGTTAAGACCGTGGCAGGTACCCAGCGGGATGTATGCGAACTTGCGCTGTTCGACAGGCTGCTTCTTCAGCTCGCGCACATAGGAGCGCACAATATCATTTGTGGCATCGAGCACTACCGTGCAGTTTTCGTCGCAGTTGGCATATATCTTCTGCTTTGCCTGAGCATACGCTTCGAAACTTCCATGCCATTTCAAATGATCAGGCGTGATGTTCAGCAGCACGGCAACCTCGGGCTTGAAGAGCTTTGTGGATGCAAGTTGGTACGAGGAAACCTCAGCAACGTAACATTCAACGTCGCCCGATGCCACTGCATCGATGCATGTGTCACCGATATTGCCTACCGCCTGGGCCTTCTTCCCGCATTCGGTAAGGATATGAGCAGCCATTGCCGTAGTTGTGGTCTTGCCGTTAGTACCCGTTATGGCAACCCATACGGAATCGGCGGCGCTTTCACGCCAGGCAAACTCAACTTCGCTAATAACCTCCGCCGAAACTTCCTGAGCCGCATGATAGAAGTCAGAATTCTCGGATATGCCCGGGCTGGCGATGCATACATCGAATGAGCCTTCAAAGCTATACGTGTCGAAAAGCACGGTAGCGCCCTTCGCCTCGAACTCGGCGGCAGCGACACGGCTCTTCTCCGTGGCTTCGCCGGCCGCGATCACCAATTCCGAAACTCGCGAACCAAGCAGGGCAGCGCAATACTGCGCTGTGGCGACACCCGACTTGCCCAGACCCAAAATCAGGACAGCGCCCAAGGAATTGGGCGCGTGTTTTTTAGAGGTATCAAAAGAAGCAGACATGTTTTATCCCATCAACGACTGCGCAAAATACAGGCAGAATCCAATAGCTGCCAATGCTGCAGAGATAATCCAGAAACGAATAACAACCTTCACTTCACTCCAGCCCTTTTTCTCGAAATGGTGATGGAGCGGCGCCATAAGGAACAGGCGTTTGCGCGTTTTCTTGAAATAGAGCACCTGGATGATTACCGAAAGGGCCTCCACAACGAACAAGCCGCCGATAATAAGCGAAAGCACTTCCGTTTTGGAGACAATCGCCAAGCAACCAAGCGCCGTTCCCAGAGCAAGAGATCCCGTATCGCCCATGAATATGTCAGCAGGATACGAGTTGAACCACAAAAAGCCGATGCAGCAGCCAGCAATTGCCGCAGATATGATAGCGGCATCAAGCACGCCAGCACGAAACGTGATAGCAGCCATTACCACCATAACAACCATAATGGTGCCACCGAGCAAGCCGTCAAGACCATCGGTGAGATTGGTTGCGTTGCTCATACCCATGAGCAGGATATCGGCAAAGATCAGATAGATCCAAGGAATAGCGAACTCGCCACCGGCAGGTACCTGTACAGGCAACGTGGTGGTAAGTACACCAAGGTTAAGCGTGCAGACAAACGGAATGTCTACCGTAGGAGGGACCCCCAGCCAGTTAACCGCAGCAAGCACAAATGCCGTCGAAATAAAGAACTGACCGATGAGCTTTGCTTTTGGCGTAAGACCTAAGGAACGCTCGTGGGCAACCTTCGATGCATCATCGAATAAGCCCAACGCGCCCGTTGCCAACACGGCGGCCATGATGAGCCACGTTTCAGGAACCGGCTCGGCAAGAACGGCAACCACAACCGTAGCGGCAATGAGCATAATGATGCCGCCCATGGTTGGCGTACCCTGCTTCACCAAATGGCTCTCCGGACCATCGGCACGAACCTGCTGGCCAATAAGATGCGAGCGCAGGAACTTAATGAAAACCGGCATGAGCGCCATGGCGACAATCGCACCAAGGAAAACAGCCAGAAATACTACGAACGTCGGATATTGCGTAAAAGAAAGCATGCTAGTTCAACAACCCCTTAGCAATGCGGTCAAGTTCCATGGAGTGCGATGCCTTTACCAGGACTGCATCCCCTGAAGTCATATTCTCTTTCAAATAGGCAAGCGCCGCTTCGCGACTGGGCATCTGGTGCACGTGCTGCTCAGGGTAGCCATCTTGGATTGCCGCCTGAGCAATGAAGCGAGACAGCTCGCCAACGCATAAAAGGCAATCAAGCGACGACGACGCAACGAATGAGCCGGCTTTTTCATGTCCCTCTTGCGTGAAATCTCCCAATTCGCCCATGTCGCCTAGCACCGCAAACCTACGACCCTCGACTTTCATCGAACAAAGCAAAGCAAGCGAAGCGCACATCGAATCAGGATTGGCGTTGTAAGCATCGTTGATAACGGTGATACCGCTTTGGGCGCGAACCACTTCCTGGCGGCCCGATTCCGCCTGCGATGCGCCAAGACCGGCAACAATCGCATCGGCAGAAACGCCACACGCCCAACCGAGAGCAGCTGCAGCACAAGCATTATGGGCATTATGAGCACCGCGCAACGCAAGAGCGCAAGGGTGGACCCCATCGGGAAGATGGAGCGCAAACGAAGGGCAGCCCTCTTCGTTGAGCTGGATGTCGGTCGCATAAGCAGCAAGCTCAGCCTCGGGAAGCCCACTAGCGCAAACGCCCGAACCATCATAAAGGAACGTCTTGATGTTCCGCTTGTCGAGCTTTGCCCACTCACGCTGCTTGGCACAGTATCCGTCGGCAGCATTCAGCACAGCAATACCCGAACCATCAGCCAGGGCATCGAGCACTTCGGCCTTGGCTCGTGCGATGTTCTCCTTCGAGCCTAAAAGCTCCATATGGCATTCGCCCACATTGGTGATAAGCGAAATATGCGGCTTCACGAACGCGCATAGCTCTTCGAGCTGACCCAAACCGCGCATGCCCATTTCGACAACAACGAACTCGGTATCTGCGTTGGCTTCCAGCAGCGTGCGGGGAACACCCAGCTCGTTGTTCTGGTTCGCCTTGGTTGCCACCGTCTTGAAGGTAGTGGAAAGAACATCGCGCACAAGGTTTTTCGTCGTAGTTTTGCCCATCGATCCCGTAAGCGCGACGACTTTGCCCTGCAAATGACCGCGCCAGCCACGAGCCAGAGCGGTAAATGCACGAGCCGTTTCGTCGACACGCAGAATGGCGGCTCCTTCTGCTTTCGCAGTTTCGAGCACAGCATCGGGCAACTCGTGCATCACCAATGCGGCAACGGCACCCGAACGAAGGGCTCCTTCTACGAAATCGTGGCCATCAACGCGTTCGCCTGGCAAGGCAACGTACACAAAGCCGGGCTTCACCTCGCGGGAATCCCACGTTACACCGCATGCCTCCTTTTCGAGACTCTGAGGCTCTACCAGGTAATCAGCCGAAGTGTATTCAGCGATTTTGCCAATAGGAAGACGCATAGAGTTAACCAAACACCTTCTCGAGTTCTTCGGCCGCTACCTCGCGATCGTCAAAATGATGCTTTTCGGTGCCGATGATCTGATAATCCTCGTGGCCCTTACCTGCAATAAGGATGGCATCACCAGCGGAAGCATGGGCAATCGCACAGGCAATAGCGCTGCGACGATCGGGCTCGACGTCAAAACGGCCCTCGCCTTCACGCATACCATCAAGGATGTCATCGATGATGGTTTGCGGGTTCTCGGTGCGGGGGTTATCGGAGGTAACCACCGCATAATCGGCAGCCAGCGCAGCTTTACCCATAATGGGGCGCTTGCTCGAATCGCGGTCGCCGCCACAGCCGAACACAACCAGGGTTTTATGCCCGTCGTCGACCAAGGCGGAAACGGAGGCGATGGCGTTTTCCAGAGCATCAGGGGTGTGGGCATAGTCAACGTACACCGAAACGCCGCCGTCATGCTCGGTGCGAACGCGCTGCAAGCGACCTGGGACAGCAGGTGCATCGCGAAGCGCTTCTGCAATAGTGGAAGGCAGGTAGCCCAGATGCATGGCAACACCAAATGCGGTCATGATGTTCTCAACGTTAAAACGGCCAACCAAAGGATACGTAAAGGTGATGTTCGAGCCACGCACGGAAAGTGTAACCGTTGTTTCTGCGGAACCGTACTCAACGGCAACCGGATGAATCTGAGCGGAAGCATCGAAGCCTGTGGTGATGATTGCGTCTTCGTTTGCTGAGCAACGCTTCAGAAGCTCCTTGCCCCACGCGCTTTCGATGTTGATAACGCGCTTGGCGGGGTAATCCTTCGAGAACAGGCGAGCCTTCGCTGCGAAGTACGATTCGAACGTCTTGTGGTAGTCAAGGTGGTCCTGCGTAAGATTTGTAAACGCGGTAACCGCAAAAGAGGTTGCCCAGGTGCGGTCGAGATCGAGCGCATGGGAGCTTACCTCCATGGAAACGACGCCGCAGTCCTCATCGCGCATCTGAGCAAGCAGCTCTTGCAGGTCGGGAGATTCGGGAGTGGTATGGCTCGAAGGGCGATGTTCACCGCCGATTTCGATGCCCACCGTGCCAATAAGGCCGGTGCGGTTGCCCAAATGCTGGGCAATGTGGTCAACCAGGTACGTGGTTGTGGTTTTACCGTTGGTACCCGTAACGCCTACCAAGGAAAATTCCTTGGAGGGTTCGCCGTAGAATCGGGATGCCATGCGCGCCATGGCCTTGCGGGAATCCTTTACCACAACTTCCGTGATATCGGTGGCATCCGCCAAATAGATCTTGCGCTCAACAATCAAAACGCGCGCGCCACGATCGATGGCGTCCTGAGCATAGGAATGACCATCGCTCTTCAAGCCTACGATGCAGCAGAATGCATCACCTGGCTTTACGCAATCGCTTCGGTACGCAATGCCGGAAACCAGTTCGTCTGCATTGCCGATGATGGTGCAATCAATACCTTCGAACAGCTCTCCGCATGTCTTCTGAGTCATGAGAACCTCAATTCTGAGTGATGTTATAGCGATCAATCGCAAACGCCATTATATCCCGAAACGTCCCTACCGTTTTCCTTTCGCCAGGAACATCCGTAGCCCCCACGAAGCACACAAGATTCGTGGATGTATCGGGCAGATATCCGATAAACGAAATATTGTACATGCCCTTCTTATAGCCGCCGGTATCAGAGGCTATTTCCGCCGTGCCAGTCTTGCCCACAACGCGATAGCCCTTGATCTGGGCATCTGTTGCCGTACCGCGCTCTACCGTCTGCTGCATCATCGATTCAAGATCGCTGATAGCACCCGCATTGTCCGTGATTTGGGCCGTTTCGTAGCTACGACGTTCGGATTCGCTGGGGACGTCGGTCAGGAAATGGGGCGTGCAGGCCACGCCGTCATTGGCGAGTGCGCCGTAGAAACGCACCATTTCTATTGGCGTGGTGGTAAGGCCCTGGCCGAAACTGATGTTGTAGCCCTGCACGGTAGACCATTCGTTTTTAGGCGCAATGGTGCCCGACGCTTCGCCGGGATAGTCGACACCCGTCTTATCGCACAGCTGGAATTGCTGAATGTATTCGTACAAGCGCGTAAAGGTGAGGTCTTTCGCCACCAGCGAGATACCGACATTTGAGGACTCGGCGATGATGGTAGATACGCTCATGTCCTCCGAAGGACGCTCGTGAGAGTCGGTGATGGTGTAGTCGTCCACCTTGAGAGCCGCAGGGCAATAATAGGTTGAGTCGAGCGTCACCTTGCCATCGAGCAATGCGGCGAGCATAGTTAGCGGCTTCATGATCGAACCGGGTTCATATGCCGAAGAAATACCCGAAAGGTTCGTGGCGCCCTCTTTAACCTCGCTCAGATCGGTGATATCGAACGTCGGCGAAGAGGAGCACGCATAAATTTCACCAGTTGCGGAGTCCATCAAGATAGCCGAGCCGCCTTTGCCCTGCACCTCTTCTACACGGAGGGCGAGCGACTCTTCCAGTTTCTGCTGCATATCGATGTCAATGGAAAGAACGATGTCCTGACCGTTCACCACTTCCGCAGTTACCTTTTCCGATCCAGGAACAGGTACGCCTTCCTTGCTGTACTCGGTGGTTTTGTGGCCAGCCGTGCCGCCAAGAATATCGTCGTAATACAGCTCCAAACCGGTAATGGCCTTACCGTCGGAATTCAAAATGCCGATGATCTGGCTTGCCGTTGCACCACATGGATACACGCGCTTAGTGGTTTTCTCGAAGTCGACGCCTTCGATACCCAGATCCTTGATCTTTTTCATACCGTCTTCGTCGGCGCCTTTATAGAGGTACGCAAAGTTGGAGTCGGTAGTGATTTTGTTCCTGTAATCTTGCACTTCCCCGCCAAATGCATCGGCCAACGCCTGAGCCAGCTGGTCTACTTTGTCGGAACTAACCATATGGGGATGGCAGAATACGTTGTAAGCATCAACGGTGGTTGCGAGAATTGTGCCATTGCGGTCGTAGATGGTGCCGCGACGCGGCTGAACGTCAACGGTGACCTCACGCGAAGAATCACGATTGAGGTTCGCCTGAGCATCGATAACCATCAAGCCGAAAAGACGAATGGCTAGAATCAGAGCGAAGACGCAAAACGCCACAAAGAAGATTGCCAATCGGCCGTTCAATACGTCCATATCCATATGCATGCCGCGACCACCACGCTGGGGGCGCACGGGAGGCCGCTGGCGTTGAGATCGAGGAGCCGAGCCTTGGCGCTGGGGGCGGCGCGAAGAGGACCTATCGTCCATAAGCGCTTATCCCTCAGAGGCAAGACGGGAAACGCTTTCCGAGAAGGAAAGGTTGCCCGCGGAATCGATAGCAACGGGGTCGACAGAAAGCGTCATGGTAGAAGAATTCGTAGCAGCCGTCATGGAAAGACGCTCTCCTGCTTCGGTGCGAATGTTATTAGGATTAGAAAGAAGGCTCTCCTGCACAGCAAGCGATTCGCCCGTGGTGCGCGCATCGGAAATCTGGGCGCGCAGGTCGCTCGACTGCGAGGCAATGCTGTATGCAGCAGAAGAAAGGCCTACGCGGACAAAGCCAATAACCAAAAAAACGATTACGCATGCAATGATGGCCTTGATGCCCAATACGGCGCCATCGGAAAGCGTAGGGTATACCGCATGCTTGCGGCCGGGAACAACGCGAACAGAAGGGGCGCTTTCAAGGTGGCGAGCAGGGCGCGTAGCGGCATGATCGTAGCGGTATGCGGGCGCGCTTGACATCTGCTTACCTCCTTGCTTTACGACCTATTGTTTGACATATCAATTTATGCGTTTTCGTCCAGGCGCTCGGCAACGCGAAGTTTTGCACTACGCGAACGCGGATTACGCTTAATTTCCTCTTCAGACGGGAGCACTGGCTTGCGCGTGACCACTTTGAGTATCGGCTTGTTCCCGCAAACGCATACAGGCAAATCGGGCGGACACGTGCAGCCCTTTGAGTACTCACGGAAAAAGTCCTTCACGATGCGATCTTCGAGGGAGTGGTAGCTGATTACTGCGATGCGCCCACCGGGAGCAAGCCAGCGCACAGCCGACTCGAGTCCGCTTTTCAGCACATCAAGCTCACCATTCACTTCGATTCGCAAAGCCTGAAATGTTCTCTTGGCTGGATGGCCGCCTGCACGGCGCGCCGAAGCGGGCACCGCGGCCTTGATGACATCTACGAGCTGTTCGCTGCTCGTAAGTGGCGCCTCTTCGCGAGCCGCCACGATGAAATCGGCGATGCGACTAGCCCATTTCTCGTCTGAGTAATGACGGATGACCCGAGCGAGATCTGCTGCGGTATAAGTGTTGACGATCTCAGCTGCGGTTAAAGTTTGGTTACTCGGATCCATCCGCATATCAAGAGGGCCAGTTTCCTTAAAGGAAAAGCCACGAGAAGGCGTGTCAATCTGCACCGAGGAAACCCCGATGTCGAACAGAATCGCATCGATAGAGGGGATCTGGGCAGACACAAGAAGAGAATCCAATTCCCCGAAGTTGCCAGCAAGCACATCGACCTCTGGACGGACATCATCGGGCAAAGCGGCCAAGCGCTCAGATGCGGCAGCACGTGCCACGTCGTCTTGGTCGATGCCTAGCAGATGGCCAGTTGGGCCAATGAGCTTTGCGGCTTCAAGGGAATGCCCTGCCCCACCGAGCGTTGCATCTACGTACGTCTTTCCTTCGGAAAGCTTCAAATACTTCATGCACTCAGGGAGCAAAACGGGAATATGCCGATATTCGCTTGTCATCGTTCGCGCGTCCTAACCAATCACATGCACAGGGCGGTAAGATCCGTATCAAGCAGGAACTGGTTCCAACGCTCTTCATCCCAAATCTCAATATGATCGCCATTGCCAACAATGACCACGTCTTTATCAAAGCCCACCGTCTCACGCAGAGAAGGCGAGATGTTGATACGACCCGCATTGTCGACTTCGCACTTAGAAGCACGAGAATTCAACTTCAACTTAAGTCTGACCATATTGCTATCGCCAACGTTGAAGCCGCCTCGAGCTTCGAAAAGGCTATCTACCCACTTATTGAAATCCTCGGTTTCGAAGATATACAGGCAAGTGCCATCAAGGCTCAGCGTCATTCTGAGATTGTCAGAGAGTTCCTTGCGGAAATCGGCAGGCAAAGACAAACGTCCCTTGGCATCAAGCTTGCGGCTGAATTCGCCAAGAAGTTCGCTCACGCCTCCCTCCTTCCTTGGGGGTATCTCGTGAAAGCTATTTTAGGTCAGGCTTCGCCACCTCGCAACACAAAATGGGATTTTCTCCCACTCTCTCCCCCTTACTCCCCCACCTAATGTTGTTGAAAGGCGTACTATTTCTCAATACTTCACTACATATTGTGCCTATAGGCCAAAATACACCCCTAGGTATCGGTTTTGGAAACGGTGGGGAAAGGTGGGGGATTTTTTCCATCCACCCCGTGTTCGTCTACATCTTCGCCATAAATCGCGCCATTGAATCGTCGATTTCAAGGCAAAACGGCCCTATTCGCTCACTTTAGGGATAAAAGGGGGAGAAAGTGGGAGACCCACTAAGGGCTCTGCGGGACGGCAGGGGTCTGCTCGAGACGCCCGCTCCGCTGTTCGGGTCCCAAGGCAGCGTTTTGGGGCAATCATGCACTCACTGCTTCATGCCTTTGAGCACGATTCGTTTCGCAGATCTGGCGGAAACAGCGTCCAGGGCGTCGCTCGCAAAACCTAACCACCCTACGGACAACACCAAGCCTGCCTCACCTATAGCATTGTTTTCTTTCCTATACGTGAACCGACGCCGCGCATGACAGCCCCGCGCCGCCTCGAGGCCACCCCAGAGGCCAAAAACAAAAAATTGGCCTAGATTGCAACTTTTTTGCGATTAGGGATTGTCGCAAGGTTCCAAGACACAGATCGGCAGCGTAAAACCGCAGGTAATCAGCTTCGCAATAGCCTGTTTCCGCTTTACGGAGGCGAAAAGGAGCCCCTAATCGCAAAAAAGTGCAAAAGCGCCCAGATTTTTGTTTCCGCAATTGAAAACCGCCGTGATGAACGGACCCAGGCAGCCCATAGGTCCTTGGCAAGCACACGATAGCGCAGCACTAGGCACGCGGATGGGCGGTGCTATGCCCGCCTATGGGCAGCATCGGATTCATGGCCGGGCGGCGTTAGGCACGCGGGTGGGCGGCGAAGTACTCTTCCTTTAATTGGGCTGCTTGAATGTGCGTATAGATTTGCGTGGTAGAGATGTCGGAGTGCCCCAGCATTTCCTGGATAGCACGTAAGTCGGCGCCACCTTCTAGCAAGTGAGTGGCAAACGAATGACGAAGCGTATGAGGATGCAGGTTTTCCACCCCGATGGCCATACCCGCTTTCGCGACAATGCGATGCACGCTCTGCCGGGTCAGCCTACCGCCGCGAGCGTTCAGGAACACCGCAGGAACAGGATGCTGCGCATTGCCCAGCAGCTGGGGACGTGCTTCTTCCAAGTATTCCCACATTCGTTTCACGGCTACCCCAGAAAAAGGAACGATGCGCTCTTTGGAGCCCTTTCCCAACACGCGCAGATAGCCTTCATCGAAGTAGACGCGATCCACATCGAGGCCAACCAGTTCGCTTACGCGCAAACCGCAGCCATACAAAACCTCGAGCAGACATGCATTGCGCATTTCGATAGGGGTCGAGTTCGGCTGGCTATCGAGGAGCTTCGACACCTGGGCAACGGACAGCACGTCGGGCAATGTGTGGGGTTTGCGGGGCAAGGGCACCGTTTGTGTTGGATCAGCCTCAGCAAAGCCCTCGCGCACCAAAAAGCGATGGTATCCTTTCGCCACCGAAAGCCGCCGCTCTATGGTGCTAGGGGCAAATCCGCGGTTGCCCATATCGGCAACGAACGCCGCCACATCTTTACGCTGCACCAAAGAGGCTTCGTGCACATCGCGCTCCGATTCCAAAAAAAGGTAGTACTTTTGCAAGTCACCGCGATAAGCGCTCACCGTTGCCGGCGAAGCACCACGCTCGGCAACCAAATAGCCTATGTAATCCTCAAGGTAAAACACCCAACGCCTCCACAGAAAAGCCCCTCGACTTCCCACCATTATCCAACAGGCAAGAAGATCGAGGGGCTTTTCAATGAAAGTGCGCGTAGCGGGCAGTTAGCCGACAACCGATGCGCTGCCAACAACGCCGGGCTCACCAAGGGGCATCCTCGTGTCAGAAGGCCAGGCAAGCGAAGGGGCGGAAACGCTAACATGTTTGCCGTTGTACGGCGTCCAGGAACCTGCGCCCGTTCCGTGCGCCAGCACAAGGTAATGAGCCGTGCCGCTGCGAGATCCAGAGCCATCGCCGTTTTTGGCCTTTACCGTTTTGGCGCTATCGAGCTTCATAACCGCCGTGGCAATTTTTATTGAGCTTGGTCCGTTCGGGTTTTCTATACCTAACGCCTCTGCCATTTCGGTATCACTCGCAAATACGTACACCGTGCCAGAATAGGTGCCTTCAGCATCCGTCGTGGACTTTGAAGAAGCGTCTCCCCCAGAAGCGGATTCGCTCTTCGTTGCCTGGCTTGAGGTGCTGGAAGCAGACTGCTGCGCCTTCGCCGCATCGACGCGCTTGGTGGCTGCATCCTTTAGCTTGCTAGCAGCTTCTTCACTAGCCGCTCCACCGTTCTTTGCGGCTTCATAGGCGTCTTCGATTTGCTTATAAGTGGTCTTGCCGGCCGGTAAGGGCTTCAAGGTAATTGCCTCTCCGGGAGAAAGAGTTCCATCTTCACCGACCGTTTCCTCCGCATAGGCGCCTTCGATGGAATACAGAGTGCCATCGGCAGCAATAGGCGAAGCCGTTACTTCGAAGGTATAGGTTCCAGCCACCAGATCCAGCGAAGCGGAATCATTGCCAACGTAGCACGACTCCTCTACCGAATTGCCGCTTACATCGGTCCCTTTAACGGAAAGCGGAATCATAGTGCCCGTAGAAGTGTCCAACCCTTCAGCGTTTACCGTAAACGTCACGTGGTGTTTCGCGGTACGCTGATTGTTAGCCTGGCACGCACTTACGCCGAACACCAAACCAATCACAAGCAGAACGGCTATCACGGCAATTACCGTGATCCGTTTGCGCTTGCGCGGTTCGTCGCCCGAGCTATTGGGCGTCCCTCCCGAGGGGCTCGTTGCACTTTCACGGTAGCCTGCAGCCGAGTCGACCCCAGGGCCCAACTCGATAGGCACTTCGATTTTGGCACCGCATTCGGGGCAATGCAGCGATTCGTCAGATACTTTTGCACCGCAATTCTGGCAAAACATAGCTGTTCCTTTCATTTGGGATATCAAGTAAACACATCACTTAGTTGGCTGGTAGTCGGTCAAAGGAGTCCATTCGAAATCAGAAAGGAGGTAAGCCTCACCCATGTCGGGAGCCCGATCGCCGCGAGACAGCCGGTATTCCCCAATCTCTTGCGCCATGCCGTCCTCCAGGGCAAATACCGTCACTCCAGCACTGTACTGGCCGCCACCGCTAAGGGACATCTTGCCGCTGGCAAACAGAGTCCAGGTCGAGGTTTGCCACCCTTTCCCTTCGAAGAGGGACTGCGGCGCGCCATTATGGATTCCATATGCAGCAACGGGAATGTAATCGCTTGCAGTTACCGCCGCAATAACGAGTTCAAGCGTTCCATCGCCGTTGAGGTCTTTGTAGGCATAGGAAAGTATTGCACCCTGGAAATCCGTCTGGTGGGCTTGGCCAACATAGAGCATCCTCCCCGAAAGAACCTCGCTTATGTTCGAAAGATCATCATCGTACGATGTTGTCGGCCAGCCGTTGTCGGATGCGCTTTTGTAATGAGTAAGCACATCATCAAAAACTGCCTTTTGGCCAGCATAAGGGTCAGCTGGTTCAGGGTTGCCCTGTTCGACAGCGACAAGCTGAGGCGCAACGAAAGTCCGGTAAGCCCACATAGCAGCAAACGCTGTTGCGGAAGAAAGAGCCAAGATCACGATAACGACAAGAACCAGTTGGGGCATTTTGCGTCGACTGCGCGCACGGACGGCCTTGATTTGGCCACCAAGATCACCTGCCCCGCCCGCCCTCGAGGCTTGAAGGGGCCCATGGTCAAGACCCGTCCAGGGCGCAGGGGATTCTTTGGCCGATTCCTCAGCAGCAAAGAAAGAAGCCTCGGCAGACGCAGATGCCGCCTTCTCCGTTTTCGCCCCGCACGCCGGGCAGAACTTTGCATCATCTGATATCTTGCTGCCGCACTCGCCGCAGTACATCGCTTTTCTCCTTCGTCGTAGCTCATTTCAGCGATTTGTATAGTACGCTTATCAGTGGACGCGAAAAAGCAATTTTGACCGTTTAAAAAATTCAACATCGGCAGAAAAGTCTCACAGAAGGAAAATGTCGTGATCTCCACAGACCCCCTGATTCAGCGCCGAAGCCCAACTGGGCAGGTTACGGGTCTTGACGCCTGCCCTGCACAGGGAAGCGAACAGATGCCGGAAAGCAAAATAGCCGCACCCTTTTCTGGAGTTCTATTCACCCCGAAAGCAGAAACCAACCGAAAGCCAAGAAGCGCAGAAGATCCACATCGTAAGCCGGCGGGTGCCTCGATGACTTTGCTCGAGCTCGCTTCCTGCGCATCAGCAGGCTCGGCGATAGAGCCAGACGGCTCTATGCGCCTGCAAACACACGTCAAATCCGCCGATTTGATCGATTTCGCGAAGAAGCATGGGCCCCTCATCGCACGCGAACCGGCATCTTGCGTAAACCTCTGTGCGCAAGGTCGTCTGCAATCCATCGAAGAGAGCACATCCCTCTGGGCATCCGCAGCGCTGACAGCTAACATCGCGACGTTGGCAGCAGAGCTCGCATCAGGAGCACTTCCGATGCGCAACGCCCAAAAAATCCTAGCGGGCCTTTCCCATTGGAGGCTGCAAGCCAATGAAGGCAAGTCATTTGAGCTGTATTTGATCTCCCGCCCCACAAGCGCGTCATACGCCCATTGGCTTGGCGCCCCCTGCTTTATACGTCGCGAAGTGATTGGCGAGCGTATCGGTTACGCCTTCCTGCTCGGAAACGAAACCGGTTATCCTCCATCGACGCTCGAAATAGCCCTCGCGCTATTCGCCGAAGAACCCGCTGCAAGTGATTTTTCCGTACTTATGAGAGCGTTTGACCTCAGTATCGAAACGGGAGCTCAACTTGCCGAAGAGGCCAGCGCGGCAACGGGCAAAAGGAACGCCGTCCCCACCCAACCTGAGCGACCGGGCGATCGCACTCTCACCGAAACGGAGCTTTCCTTCAACGAAGAAGATCGGCCAATCCTGGGGCTGCTTTGTCGAACACTCGCTGTTGCCCACATGAACGATATCCAGGTAGATGTTTTCTCAACCGACGAATCGACAGGCCCCTTCGTGTTCGGGAGCTATTTGAGCTGGCTATGGTACGACTTCTCGTTAGGGATCGGACAAGCACGCATTCATTATTGCGCTCGCTGCGGCAAAGGCTTTTCAACAGCCGGTCACCGCGGGATAGAAAAGAGATACTGCAGCGATCGATGCCGTGAGGCAGCCCACAACGAACGAACGGCACAATCGAAGGCATGGGCTAGGCGTTTATTCCTCCAAAAGGAAATGAGCATAGACGCCATACGCAAGCGGCTCTTTGCCCATGAGCAAAAAACCACCGGCAGTGAGCGAATCAAAAAGTGGCTTTCAAGTTGGCCCGATCTCAAACATGCACTCGACGAGGACATTCAATCCAAGGGATGGGGCTCACCTCTCCTTGCCCGCTGCCGAAAAGAGGAACTCGACCTCGATAAACTGCTAAGTGCAAAACGCAAAAAAGAACTTGCCGAACTGAAAAAAAGAAAAGGAGGGCCCGCATAAATAAGCGAGCCCCCACAATAGCAAAGCGAAAACAGCCGATGTTACGCGCGATGCTTCAAGGCCGCACCAACGAATCCCACGAACAGCGGGTGGGGCTTGGTGGGTCGGCTCTTGAATTCCGGGTGACCTTGGCTTGCCAAGAACCAAGGATGACCGGGAATTTCCACCATTTCCGTCAGGCGCCCATCGGGAGAAAGACCAGAGATGCGCAACCCGGCACCCGTCAACGTGTCGCGGTAGGCGTTGTTCACCTCGTAGCGATGGCGATGGCGTTCGTAGATAACCTCTTCGCCGTACACCTCATGGGCAAGAGATCCTTTTTCCAGCTTGCAAGGATAGGCGCCCAAGCGCATGGTGCCGCCCTTGTCTTCAACGTCTTCCTGCTCGGGCATAAGGTCGATAACCGTATAGTCAGCGTTCTCGTCGAACTCGGCAGAGGTGGCGCCGGCAAGTCCCGCAACATTACGCGCGAACTCACACACAGCCG
>FR884646.1:27452-31134 GCA_000436075.1 Eggerthella sp. CAG:209
CACAGCCGCCTGTAGGCCCAGGCAAATGCCCAAAAAGGGAATGTTATTTTCGCGGGCATAGCGAGCCGCCTCGATCTTTCCTTCGAAAGCGCGCTGGCCAAAGCCGCCGGGAACCAAGATGCC
Source organism: Eggerthella sp. CAG:209 (assembly GCA_000436075.1). GTDB lineage: Bacteria > Actinomycetota > Coriobacteriia > Coriobacteriales > Eggerthellaceae > Anaerotardibacter. The sequence continues at coordinate 27,576 of FR884646.1, forward strand.
GTCCATGGAGCCAAGCGTTTCCTCAACGTTTTCGGCATTTAGCTCTTCGCCATCAATCAGATGCACTTCAGCGTGGACGCCATTGGCGACGCCAGCATGGTACAGCGCCTCGATAATGGAGAGGTAAGCGTCGGGCAGGCTTACGTATTTGCCTACCACCGCAATATCAACCGCGCCTTCAACGGCATCCGCCGCGGAAAGGAACGATTTCAACGGATCAAGGTTGATCTCGGGCTGCTCCAAGCCGAAACGCTTCAGCACCTTGGTATCAAACTGCTGATCGAACAAAGAAAGCGGCACTTCATAGATAGAAGGCGCATCAATGCAGGCAAGCACGTCTTCGGGGGCAACGTCGCAGAACAGGGCGATCTTTTCTCGAACCTGCTCGGAAATTTCATGGTCGGAGCGGCACACGATGAAATCAGGCTGAACGCCGATGGAACGCAGCTCCTTGACGCTATGCTGTGTAGGCTTTGTTTTCACCTCATGGGCTGCGGCGATGTAAGGTACCAGCGTTACATGCACGAACAGGACATCGCCGTAGGGGCGCTCCTTCTTGAACTGGCGCGCCGCCTCGATAAAGGGCTGCGATTCGATGTCGCCGATGGTACCGCCGATCTCGGAGATTACGATATCGGCGTTCGACTGCTCCGCGATGCGGTACAGGCGCTCTTTAATGGCATTGGTAACGTGAGGAATAACCTGTACGGTACCACCCAGAAAGTCGCCGCGGCGTTCGCGGGCAATGAGGCTCTTGTAAATGGAACCCTGCGTGAAGTTGGATTCACGAGAGAGGCTTTCATCGATAAAACGCTCGTAATGACCCAGGTCAAGGTCACCCTCATGGCCGTCGTCGGTAACGAACACCTCACCATGCTGGAAGGGGCTCATGGTGCCCGGATCCACGTTCAGGTAGGGATCCATCTTCTGCATGGTTACTTTGTATCCACGGGCTTTGAGCAGATGACCCAGCGATGCCGCCGTAATCCCCTTGCCCAGGGAAGAAACAACGCCGCCAGTCACAAAGATATGCTTTGCCATGATTCTCCTTCATGAACGAATGAACGCTACAAACAAAAAAGCGCTTGAAGGCACAAAACTGCTTTCAAACGCTTTTCTATATTAGCGAGAAGGAACCGCGCGGAATCCCTGTTTCGAAGTGTTTTCAGATTCGTAACATTGACGCTTTTACGCCGCGTGATTGCCCTTCTTGCCGCGACCGAGCTTACCGGCAAACTTGCTACCGATACGTGAGAGCACGGCGAATTCTTCCACGCGCAACACCTTGCACAAGCCAAAGGAAACCACCAAGCCCACGATGCCCGAAACAGCCAGGATGGCAACCGCCTTCACTACCGCGCTGATGGCAACACCAGCAAGCAGCACGCCCATGCCATTGGCAAGCACGCCTGCCGCCACGGCGCCAACCACACTGGCAACAACCGTTTTGACCACCATAACCACAATGCCGCGATTGCCATAGCCGCCAACCTTGCCGCGCACGATAAACGAGCACACCACGAACATCACTGCGTAGAATCCCAAGTCGGCAACGGGAATGCCCGCCAGCCCCAACACATTGGGCTGGCACAAATACCAGTATCCCGCCACTTGGACAAAACGCACTACAAAATCGATAAGGGCGAACTTCAAGAAGCTGCGCAATGCCGCAAAAACACGGTACATATACATGTACCCCGCATAGAACGGCAAGCTCAAAACCCATACGGCAAGGATGCTACCGACGTTGTTAACCTCGTCGGCGGTAAAGGCACCAGCCTGGAACAGCTGCATCAGCGGCTGAGCCAAGGCGCCCACCAACAACGCCAACGGGATAATGAGGAAAAAGGTTGAACGCAAGCCCGAGCGAATGAAGCCTCGGAAGCCCTCCCAGTCTTCGCGCGCTGCGCAATCGGACAGCTCGGTAAGCAGCGTGGTGGAAAGCGAAACAGCGATAACGCCATAGGGAAGCTGATACCACGTCCACGCATAGTTCAAGGTGGAAGGTCCATTCGGCGCCGCCTCGAGCGAGAATGCATTGCGGCAACTGAAGGTAATCATCGTGCCCGCAATGTAGAGGAACATAGGGCCGGCAACCTTAAGCGCTTCCATGATCATGGGGTCACGCAGATTGATGTGAGGATGGTAGCGGAAACCCTGCTTCACCAATGCGGGAATCTGGATGCCGAACTGGCACAGCACGCCCAGCGAAGTGCCAATAGCCAGCCACCACAGCGCAAACTCCTCGTTCCAAGCCGAAAGCGGCACGAAGCCGAACATCACCACAGTTACCACAATATTGTTCATGACCGGCGCCAACGACGGCATAAGGTAGGTTCGTTCGGCATTCAAGATGCCCGTGATAACCGCGCCAACGCCGTAGAACAAGATCTGAATAGCAAAGATGCGGAAAAAGAAGATGGCCAAGGTCTTCGAGTCACCCTGTCCGACGGTAAAGGTCTGCGTCTCGATAACCAGCGGAGAAAACACCGAACAAGCAAGCGCCAGGATGCCCAAGAGCACGATGGTAAGGGTCAGGATATTTGAAGCGAACTTATAGGCTTCCCCGTTACCCTTCTTTTCTTTCTGAAGCAAATATAAAGGCAAAAACGCTGTGGCAAGAAGGCCCGAGGCAGCCAGCTCGTAAATCATGGAAGGCATATTGTATGCAATCTGATATGCCGAGGTGAGCAACGTGTTGCCCAAGGCAAACGCCATCGCCCACGTGCGCAAAAGCCCCGTTACACGGGAACCGAGCGTACACAGGGTAATGAGCCCCGTATTTTTAAGTATGCTGTCTTTAGAGTCGTTGGCCATTGGTCCTCAAGGTTGTCTATAATTATTCAGATTCCAGGGAACCATACTAAGGAATAATCTATGCGCATTCTTATTGTTCGCAATAATTACAACCCCAAGGCGCTCGAATCAGCGCTGCTCCTCGAGGTGTACCTGGCTTCCCAGGGCGTCGAATTCACCGCTTTCGATACGGACGACCTCCGCGCTTCATCCGAGTTTTTCCAGCGCCGCGTCGAAAATATCGACGACTTCGATCTTGCCGTAGTGCTGGGCGGCGACGGCACCATTTTGCGTACCGCCGCTCAAATCAAATACCGCCGCATCCCTATTCTGGGCGTCAACTTCGGTCATCTGGGGTTCATGGCCAATTCCAACGAAGACGGCATTATCCCCGTAGTTGCAGCCGCACTCGCCGGCGAACTGACCACCGAATACCGCACGAACCTGCGCATTGACGTCTTCTGCGAAGGCGATGAAGGGGCCAATGGCGGTCCCGATGCTCCCATGAAGGGCTCACAGCAGTTTTTCGGCCTGAATGAGCTCACCCTTGCTCGTGGCGCCCAGGGTCGCGTCATCGACTGCGCCTACACGGTTGCAGGCGAAAAAGTTGCCGACGTCAAGGGAGATGGCCTTATCGTTGCCACCGCAACTGGGTCTACCGCTTATGCCCTTTCCGCAGGCGGCCCGCTGGTTGCCCCTGGCTACAGCGGCCTGGTGGTAGTGCCCATCGCGCCCCATTCCCTGCACTCTCGAGCGCTGGTTA
>FR884646.1:31157-36819 GCA_000436075.1 Eggerthella sp. CAG:209
GCCCTTCCGATATCGTCGAAATCGCGATGGACCCTTCGAGCGCAAACCGTGAGGCAACCATGTTCATCGATGGCGAGCTTATTCCCATCGATCGCCCCATCCGCCGCGTTATCGTTCAGTCGGGCGAAGAGCCCACTGTGTTGCTGCGCTACAAGGCTGAATCGTTTTACGGCCGCACTTCACGCGTGTTCTTCTCGTAACCGAAACGCTTATAGCAAGAACCGTTTGCCGCACAATGGCAAGCCCGTTTCGCCTTACCGCCCCGCTTTTGGTAGTCGCGCCCTCCCTTGAGGGCCAAAGGAAGCCCAAAAGCGGGGCGTTTTTCGTTTCGCACCAACTCAAGCGCCTCAAGGCACGGCCCGGCAAACCTGATGAAGCCCGAGCCAAGTTAACCCACCTGCTCAAATCTGCGCATCAAAGCAAATCGTTTGGAAACCACAAAGAAACCGACTCGAAATACCGCCTTCCTACAATCGGTTGCGGAAACCATGCGCACATAGAAGGAGGCTCATCATGGAAAAGCGCACTGGGCCAAACGGGCCCGCTGCAGAAGAGCGGGAACAAGCGCTTGCCCGTGAGATACGCGTGAAAGACGCCCTCATTCATGAAGTCCATCATCGAGTGAAGAACAATTTGCAAACCGTTGAATCACTGATGCGCCTGCATATTCGCCGCTGCCCCTCCGAAGAGGCAAGAAGCGTCCTGGTCGAAGCAGCGGGGCGCCTTCGCTCCATGGCGATAGCGCATGAGATGCTCTCTGAGGCAACCAAGGAACAGGTGGACGTCATCGAACTTGCTCGGCGTGTATCGCAGCAGGTCAAAACCAGTATGTGCGGTGACTCAAGTCGGTTTTGCATCACAGTTACCGGAACCCCGCGCCTTATTCCCGGATCCGTTTCCGTAAGCTTGGCGCTTGTCATAGCTGAAATCACGTGCAATTCCTTCGAGCATGGATTCGCCGAAGAAACGCAGGGGAACGTAAACATCAGTCTCAAGCAAACCGAAAAAGGGCTGCGCGTAACCATCGGCGATGACGGTTGCGGGCTACCCAGCGGATTCACCATCCAAGGACAAACCAGCATGGGATTGACCCTTATGCGCACCCTGGTCGAGGACGATCTTCGCAGCGAACTCGAAGAAGTGGCAACGCCCATTGGGGCATGCTTCACATTCGAAATACCCAACCTCATCCTTAACGAACAGAACCAAACACCAGAAGAGGAACAATGAAGCTCCTAATAGCAGAAGACGAAGCGATCATCCGCATGGACCTGAAAGAAACCCTGCAAGATCTGGGCTATGAAATTGTCGCAGAGGCACGCAGCGGACGCGAAGCGGTTCAAAAGGCATTCGCCTTTGCACCCGATTGCGCACTTATGGATGCCCATATGGATGGCGATGACGGATTCACGGCAGCTCAGGAAATCACGCAGGCACAGCTATGCCCCGTTGTGATGGTTACTGCTTACGCACAGACGGACAAGGTCAAGGAAGCATCCAAGATGGGCGTGTTCGGCTATGTGACGAAGCCCTTCGCCGAAAAGGATCTGGTTGCCGCTATCGAGGTTGCCACCAGCCGTTTCAAGCAAGAAGAGCAGCTGCACGGTGAGCTTGATCGGCTAAAAGCACGCATGGAATCACGACGTCTCATCGATAAGGCAAAATGCCTGCTCATTGAAGCAGGAGCAACAGAAGAAGAGGCCTTCGGTCGCATGCGGAAGATTTCCATGAACACGCGCAAGCCTCTAGCGGAAGTTGCCGAAGCGATTATCTTGGGCTACGAAGCGAGCCATTAGCCGTCTTGCTTCCGCAAGGAGGCGCGCATCGGCCTGCGCTTAGCGGCGGATCTTGCCCATCCCCTACAGGCAGGAACCCCATCTGCGCCATCACCTGAGCATGAAACCGTCGGGCACGGTTCTGCCACGTTCGTTTCACCCGCAAATTCGCCAGCACAAAAGCGGCTCTGCCCTCCTGAAACCAGGAGAGCGGAGCCGCTTCATAGCATTTAGGGTTTGAAACTATCAGGCTCTTCGCTACAGAGCCGCATCACCTGTTTCACCTGTTCGCACGCGAATTGCCTCGGCAACGTCTTTTATGAAGATCTTGCCATCGCCAAAAGTCGCGTTGCCCATGCTCGAAACCATCTCGTTCACAATCGGGTCAACCAAGTCGTCAGCCACCACGGTGCGAACCGAAACCTTGGGAAGCATATTCACGCCACGATTGTCATCGCGCGTGTACACCTGATGGTAGCCCTGCTGATGACCGTAGCCAAAACCCTGGCTCACGAAAATGCCGTTCTTGCTGAAGGCGGAAAGGATGCGCTTTACGCGCTCGAGTTTGTCGCCATTGATAATGATCTCTATTTCCTTCATAAGTGTTCTCTCTTTCGTTCATGCGAATTAGCAAACCGCAAAGCGGCAAAGCCTTCGGGGGATGTCCGCGATGCACAGAGGTAGCTGGGTCTAATCTGGTCGCGCAGTCTGCGTTTAACCGAAAAGGCGCAGGTATCGCTCCACCAAATTCATGGTGCCTTCCATATACCCCTGCATATATCCCTGAACAGGGGTGGAATCTTGATGGCTCCCCATCCAAGCCATCATCTGGATACGACGTTGCAAAATGAACGTGTCGATTTCTACGAAATCGGTGTCGGTGAAAGGAAGAACCTTGCGATATCCGTCAAGCCATGCGTTCACCAAATCGGGAACATCTTCCCTATCCTCGATGAAGGTCAGCGCACCCGCCAGATCGTGCAGATGCCAGCCAAAACCGAAATCGTCAAAATCGATAACCTTGATCACATCGCCATCGACCAAGATATTGGTGTCGCGCAAGTCGGCATGGATCACGCCATAGTTCAGATCGGTTTTGCCGTAGCGGTCCAATCGTGCCTTGATGATCTGGCAACAGCGCTCGATCTTCGCCTCCGCTTCCGGGTACAGATCGGGATAATCGCGCCAATTGCCCCAAACGGCATTTTCGCCAATCATGTTCTCGTAATCCCAGTGAAAGCGCTTAATATCCTTGGTTCCATTCCAAATCTCGGTTTGGCGATGCAGGTAGGCCGTTGTCTCCCCAAGTGTTCGGAAATGGGCGGGAGCCGCTTCTGGAGAGTTATCGTGCTCCAGCGTTTCGCCCGTCAAAAATTCAGTCGCAATGCAGAAGTACGTTACTTTATTCTTCTCGATCTCCTGAATGTAGGAGCCATCGCTTGCGGGGATAGGGTTGGCAACCTTAAGCGGCGTATAGTCGTTGATCTGGCGAAGCCAACTTATCTCGCTTTCGTATTCTTCGCGCGTATGATAGCCAGGGCGCCCAACACGCAGCACAAACAGCTTTTCATCGGTTGCAGGGTCGTACACCAAATACGTAGCATTCTCGGAAAAAGCAAGAAGCTTCACCGCGTACGAATCGGCATAGTGCCCAGCTGCCGCTTTTGCCACTTCCATAAATACTTCGGGGTTCTCAAAATTATTTGCCATGAGGGGGTATCCTTTCAAGCTCGTTCATCAAAACAGGACGAGCGTCATGTGCTAAGCCTCAAGCTGAGATAGCGAGGCTTCCAAGGCACTTGCGAACATATCGAGATCGGAGTCATCGAACACCAACGGCGGACGAACCTTCAGCACATTGCCATAAGGACCGCACAAGGAAATAAGCACGTGGTTTTCACGCAGCTTTTCGATAAGGGAAACGGCGAAAGGCCGATCGGCTTCCTTTGTGCCAGGGCGGACCACCTCTATGCCAGTGAACAAGCCGGCACCACGTACATCGGCAAGCTCAGGATGGCGCGTTGCAATGTCGCTCACAGCAGCGCGAAGCTTCTCGCCCATAGCGCGGGTGTGCTCCAAAATGTCGTTTTCGCGGATGTAGTTAAGAACCGCCTGAGCTGCAGCCATGGAAACAGGGTTTCCGGCAAACGTGTTGAAGTAGGGGTTATCCTGCGCAAACGCATCGAGGACCTTGCTCTTTATTGCCATGGCAGAGCAAGGAATGCCGTTCGCCATGGGCTTGCCCATAGTTACGATATCGGGCACGATACCATGACGCGCAAAGCCCCAGAAGGCATCGCCGGTACGGCAGAACCCTGGCTGCACCTCATCGGCAATGTACACGCCACCTTCTTTGTGAACCAAATCAACAACTGGTTTCAAGAAGCCCGGCGCACCAGGAATAACGCCATCGGAAGAAAAGATGCCATCAAACAACACGCCGGCAAACTTGATGCCGTGGCGACGCATGTCCTGAATCTGGATGGAAATCTGCTCGCACATCCATGCACCCAAGTTGTCGGTTTCCAACCTGAACGTGTCAGGGGAAGGAATCATGCGCATAGTCCGGCTCATGGCAACGCTTTTACCGATCGACGGGGAGAGACCCGAGATCAAAGCCGTATTGCCGTGGTACGCTTCGCCGGTAACGATAATTCCCTCGCCGCCTGTATAAAACTGAGCGCAGCGCACCGCCAGGTCATTGGCCTCCGAACCTGAGCACATGAACATTACGCGATCGATTTCCTCGGGCATAGTCGAAAGCAAGTCCTCGGCATAGTCCAAGATGTTCTCATGCACATAGCGAGTATGCGTATTCAGCAACTGCAGCTGACCAGTAACCGCTTCGGTGATTGCCGGATTGCTATGGCCCATCGAGGGAATGTTGTTGTACATATCAAGGTACTCGGTACCATCGGCGTCGAACAGGCGCGTTCCCTTGCCGCGCACCAAGTGCAATGGTTTCTGGTAAAACAGGCGATAACAAGGGCCCAGCACCGCTCGACGCTCAACCAGGCTCTTCAAATCGCCTTCCAAAGAATCAATATTGGCAACGTTGAAACTGTTCGATTCAAGGATGCCAACGTCTTCACTCTTGCAACCCATTTTCTTCCTCTCACTTAAGTTAATTCAGCCTACGCCGGCTCTTCAGCTTGCACCCCTCAGCGGATGGCAACGCTCTCTCTTTTCCAGCCGCGCACAAAGCACTCGTAATCCAATTCTTCGAAACCGTTTATGAAGCTATCGGCTGCTTCACGCAGATCCTCTTCTGTACCTGCGTTATCGGAGTCGTATATGCCCAAAGTCATAAAGCCCGCCTGCGCCATTGCGCCCAATGCATACGCCGAATCGTCAACACACCAGCTGTTGGCGGGATTTGCGCCAAGTCTGAAAGCGACGCTTACGCTGAACTGGGGGTCGCTCTTCGTCCTACCCTCGCCTTCCGCAGAGGCAACCACATCGAACAAGTCGAATATGCCCGCTCTCTCCAAGCCCGCTTGAAGGAAGTCAACAGGGCTTGACGAGGCAACCGCGAGCTTCACGCCGTCGCCACTCAGCCGGCGGGCGAGTTCCACCGCGCCGCTTCGGGCCAGAACGTTGTTGCGATACTCGCTAAGAAGGATCTGATGGGCATCATTCAGAACTTCTTCAACCGAACCGCCCAAGCCGCATTCCCGATGGAAAAAGGCTGCTGTTTCGGGGAGAGTATTCGCATTCAAACGAACCAATTGCATGGGGTTGAGGGCGATTCCCGCCTTTTGGGCAAATCGCTCCTGCAGTGCATGCCATGCGGGCATCGAGTCAAGCAGCGTTCCGTCGCAATCGAAAATCACCGAATCAATCACAGCATCTCCTTCCCCTCGCAGCAGGGAATACACGCCGCAGGG
>FR884646.1:36841-55902 GCA_000436075.1 Eggerthella sp. CAG:209
CAAACTGCCCCTGCGGCAACGGTCTAACTCAACTCAGCTTCCGCAGCCTTCAAAGCGGCAAATTCTTCTTCAGGAGCATTGTCTACCAGATGCTTTCGCGAATAGGCGAAGAAGTACACCATCAGCCCCGCAAGAACTGCAAGGGTGCAACCTGCAGCGAAGGCATCAACCGTGAAAGTCGAAACGATAGCTACCAGGGAAAGAGCAAAAGAAATGCCAGTAAGGGCGATTCCGCCAGGGGCCTTGAAGCCACGCTCCATGCTTGGCTCCTTCTTGCGCAAGATAATGTGGGAAAGGTTCATCATTGCGTAGGAAACGCATGCAGCGAATACCGCCATGTTCAGGAGGATGTCACCGTCTTGAACTACGGCAGCCAAGGTAAAGGCAATGGTGCCCAAAACGAGCAGGGCAACAAACGGGGTTTTACGGGAGCCCGTGACGGAAAGGAACTTGGGCAAATAGCCAGCACGGGAAAGAGCGAATGCTTGGCGGGAGCCGCTGAATACCGTCGAGAAGAACGAAGCAACCAGGCCGGCCAGACCAGCGTAGTTCACGAACGTCGCAAGAGGACCTTCGCCAACTTCATTCAATGCGTCAACCAACGGAGCAGCTGCAGCACCAGCGAACTCAGCGCCAGCACCGCCTGCAGTAAGGAACAGAACCAAAGCGCCCGTAACCATGAGGGTCAGTATTGCACCGATAATACCCTTGGGCATGTCCTTCTTTGGATTTGCCGATTCTTCCGCTGCCAGGGGAACGCCCTCAACAGCGAGGAACAGCCAAATACCGAATGGGAGAGCAGAAATCACACCAGCAACACCGAAAGGCAGAAGTGCCGTACCCCCATCTACGACAGGGGCGATATTGAAGAGATTCGCCACTTCGAAGTGAGGCGCAATGCCAACAACGAAAGTGATAAGGGCGATCATGGCAATAGCGGTAATGCCAAATACGATCTTTAATGCTTCGCCAACACCAATAAGGTGGATACCAACAAAAATAATAAAGAAGAAGCCGATGATGGCAACCGAGGGGATATCGGCGAACAGGCCCAACGCATGTACATACGCAGCAATAAACGTCGAGATGGCAGCGGGGCAAATCGTGTACTCAATCAGGATGGCGAACCCGGTCAGCGCACCACCCACTTTGCCCATGGCGCGGCGGGCAAAGCCATAGCCAGCGCCAGCTGCGGGCATGGCAGAGGACATTTCAGCCAAGCCTAGCACCATGAACAAGTACATGGCTCCCATGACCAAGAATGCGATAAGCATTCCGAACCAGCCACCGTAACCTATGCCGTAGTTCCATCCGGAAAAGTCTCCGGATATTACGTAGGCAATGCCCAAGCTCATAAGCAATACCCAGTTTACGGCGCCCTTCTTAAGGGAGCGCTTTTCAAAGTATTCTTTCGATTCTGCGGTTATGCCACCCAAAACGGCGGCATCTGTTGGCGGTGTCATAAGGCGATCACTCCTTTTGCGTAAGATCGATATTCTTGCGCCAGCCACTTACGCAGCTGCCAGAGACTCGCCGTTGAGCCACTCATATTGCCGTACTCGCCGGAATGCCTTCCAGAGAGGCTTCGATCGAGGGCAATTCATACATTCGAGCTCTCCGTTGAACTCGACAGGCTCATATTAGAACCGCTTTTGCCCGCGACAAGCGCGATGCGCCCTGTTTAACAAAGGGTCAAAAGCCTTGAAACGCACGCTTAACATGAACGCTCGTCAAGCTGATTGGAGATTTACAAAACACCAGGTCAAAAGCGGGTATTTCGCATAGTTCTCCAAAAACGCAGGTAGATCGGCAGTTAACAGAGCGATCAATGATATGGAAACAACGCCGAAACACCGAGGGTGCTTTGGCAAGCAACCCCGCGAGTGATAACCGTCCCTCAAAGCCCCTTTGCCCCATTGAAGCCTTCTACCTCAAACATGCTCGCCGTTACAGCCCGCCACCAATTGGGCAATAAAAAAGCGCCTCCGCAGAGGCGCTTAGGGAACGGACGGCGTCAAAGACTAAGCCAGTCGACACAAAAAGACGGTCGAACAAACGCCCGATGAGGGCTATTCGACCTCAAGCCGAAGCTATTTGTTTACCGGGCGACGGTAATCAGGCTCCGTGGTCAGAACGCGGGGGCCATCTTCAGTGATGGCAACGGTTTTCTCGAAATGGGCAGAAGGTTTACCGTCGCGTGTGCAAACAAGCCAACCATCGCTCATAACCTTGGTTTTATAGGTGCCGATATTGATCATAGGCTCAATGGCGATAACCATGCCAGGCTCAAGTTTAATTCCAGTGTGCTTTCGGCCGTAGTTGGGAACATTGGGGTCTTCATGCATATCGCGACCCACGCCATGACCCACATACTCGCGCACAACACCGTAGCCAGCACGCTCGGCAATCTCCTGAATAGCATGGCCGATATCACCCAGATGATTGCCGGGGCGAGCGGCCTCGATGCCAGCCCACATGCACTGTTCGGTAACCTCGAGCAGGCGCTTCTTTTCAGGAGAGATCTTGCCAACCGGATATGTCCAAGCGTTGTCGCCAACCCATCCTTTTACGATAGCGCCCGTATCAATGGAAAGGATATCGCCCTCCTGAAGAATGACGGAATTGGAGGGGATGCCATGAACGATCTGGTCGTTCACTGATGCGCAAATGCTGCCGGGGAATCCACCGTACCCCTTGAAAGCGGGGATACCGCCTTCCATGCGGATAATCATCTCAGCGATGCGATCCAGCTCGGCAGTAGATACGCCTGGCTTTACCCGCGCACCCACTTCACGCAAAACCTTAGCGGACAAGCGGCCCGCTTCGGCCATTTCCTCAATTTGATGAGGGGTCTTCTTTATGATCATGCCCTGATTACCTTTCTTGCACGTTTATCAGAGTCAGAATACACCGAAAGCATCCTAGGAAAAAGCAAAGTAATCCTGATAGGCAGGCAAGCTGGCAACCTTGCCATCGCGAAATGCTTCTACCCAGACATCCTGCAGGGAGCCTTTCTGTCCAACAGGATCGTAAGCGCCCGCTTCGGAGAGTTCCGTCTCCCAGGAAAATGACGAGATGCCTACGGTATAGGTATCTCCAGAGTGCAGATCGGCTGTTGATTCTCGCCCTTCGTTGGCCGAAGAAGTGTCGGTTCCACCAGATTGCGGACCCGATGAGGTGATCTTCGCCACCGATTCAAGATGGTAGGAGCCGTTTTTCTGAGCTATCTCCAGATGCAGCCCGCTTACCACCGGCAAATCGTAGGGACTTTTTGCCGCCGCCACGCAACGCGAAAGATACTCGGTAAGTTCATCTCCCGAAAGAGAGACCACAGCAACGGGCATCTTTGCAACCGAATAGGCCAAATCCGTTGCCGTCTTATCTCCCGCATACAGGGGGCAGCGCGCAGCATGGGGCGAAACGACAAATGCATCAGTATTCAATGCCTGCGACGACACTTGGGCGATGTCTAGAGCAGCAACGTTGCCCTTCGTGTCGTCGAAAAGGCCGCTCACGCCCTCGGAAAACGAAGTAAGCACCTTTTTATCTTCAGATTGCTCAGCCTTCAACAGGCCCTCCACTTCATCAAGGGCGCCCGCAGCATCAACTTCTCCCTTTACAACGTCCGAGAGCGTTTCGCCAACCGCATTCGATGCGAGCCTATTGGGCAGAAACGTTCGGACACTTCCCTCTTCCAGGCTCGATGAAAGAGAAGAAAGTGCATCGGGAAGTTGAATCGGATCGTCTGCAGAAGTGGATACCAATTTATCTATGCCATACAGGCCCAGATAATAATTTTGGGCATCGACACTCATAATGCTCGAAAGCACATCAACTGCAGCCTTGTGTACAGCCTCGTCGCTCGCGGTAGAGGCAACCCCCTGGGTTTTCACATCGCTGGCCATCCCCATAAATACTGGCTGAGCAAATGCCCAGCTCGAAGAGTCCCCGAAAAACGGCAGGGCCCTTACGGTCATATTATGCTGGGCGCCATACGACGAAGCTTGGCCATCAGACAAGAACAGCATTGCCGCTTTCCCGTCTAAGAATTTCTGCTCGGCTTGATCGGGCGTCTCATTGAAACTCTCGGTGCTGATAACGCCCTGGGCCATAAGATCGCTCAAATACGAAAGCGCATCGGGGAACGAGGAGGCATCTACGGAAACCGAGCTCGAATCGCGCTTCAACACCTGACTCAAAAAATCTTCCGTCTCGGACACCAGCGAAGCATCGGCAAACCCTTGCATGACCTCATAACAGATTTCGGTGTCGGCCATGCCTGCAGCAAGCGGCTCAACTCCCCTTTCCGAAAAGGCCTTGCATGCCTCGATAAACGACTGCTTATCACTCGGAACGGAAACGCCGTACAAATCAAATAGGTAGCTATTAATTACTATGCCCTCAAAGCCACTCGCACCTGGCAAATATTTCACCGCATCGGAATTGCAGGGGATCGACCTGAGCGTATCTTCGCTATACGATGCCGCGATATCCGTTTCCCCGAGATCGTAGAGCGAAGCAGAAAGCGATTCGGCGCTTACGCGGTTGAAGTCCTTCGTTAGGATGACATCGGGCAGCGATCCGTGTTTTGCCTGATAGTCATAGAAATCAAGCGAGTCATCCCCCACAATCCACTCTATTTCATAATCAGGGTTCTGCTCTTCGATATACTGAGCAAACCCCGAAGTGAGCACAGAATCGTCCCATACCGAAACGGTAACATGGGTTTTCTGATCAGGCGAATCGCATGAACAGAGAACCAAGGGGAAAAACGCCAGAGTCATCGCAACCACTACACACAATGCAGCTCGTGTCAGTTTTGCGAATAATGAGCCTTCGCCCATGAGCAACGCCCCTTCTCTCCTGCAGCCCACATACGACGCTGGTGCCGTGCACCGCTTCTCTCTTCCAGTATATGAGCCTCATCTCCTATTCACACAATTCACTCAAGGAAAGCTAAGCCGCATCCTCCCTGATGATGGCGAGCTTTGGTACCATGATTTCATCGCACAACAAAAGGAACCCCATGAACGAACGCAACACGAACCGCCGTGCTCAAACGCGCAGCAATCGCACCACGCAGCGCCACCAGATAGACGGACGCCCCGCACCTCGCCGACAGGCCAGCCATGCATCCGATTATTCGGAGGGTGCCTTCACGCAACCTACCCACAGCAGCACCTTCCGTACCGATCCGCGTGAATCGGAACAATCAGCACGCTCACGCCGACAGCAGGGCCGTCGGCAACAGCCACCGCAACGAGGCCAGCAACGCCCCAACCAACGGCACGTTTCCAGCCACCGAACCACCCCGTCTTCTCGTAGAGCAAGTCGCACGCCTATCCACGAACGACATTCCTACCAGACGCTCACGCCTCGCCAAGGAACCAGCACCTACGTTCGCCATGGATACTCGAAAAAACGCAGTAACCTGCCCTTTTTCGTTGGTGGAGCAGCAGCCCTCGTTGTCGTTATTTTTCTCGTAACCACCCTGGTCGGAGCTCTTGGCGGCTCGAGCCAAAACACCCAGGAAGAGACGCTTACCGCCGCCGATGCAGCACCAACGCCCACTACGCTTACGGTTACGTTCGCTGGCGACTGCACCTTGGGAACTGATGTTAATTTCAGCTCCGATACCAGCTTCAACACTAAATATGAAGCGGTCGATGACTCGTCCTATTTTCTCGCCAACGTTGGCGACATCTTCAAAAACGACGATCTTACCGTGGTGAACATGGAGGGAACCCTAACCACCTCCTCTACACGCCAGGATAAGACCTTCGCCTTCAAAGGCCCTGCCGATTATGCGCAAATCCTCGTGAAGGGCAACGTTGAAACAGCATCACTCGCCAACAATCACTCACATGACTACGGCGAGCAAAGCTACACCGACACCATTTCCGCTCTGGAAAACGCAGGAATTGGAACCTTTGGCTACGACCGCATTGATTATCGCGAGGTCAACGGCGTGAAGGTTGCCCTCATTGGCACCTACGAACTGGCAAAACACCTCGACATCCAAGACGAGCTCAAGCAAAACATCAAAACCGCCAAGGAAAACGGAGCTCAGCTTGTTGCCGTCTATTTCCATTGGGGCACCGAAAAGGAAACAGTCCCCGATGAAACGCAAATTCAGCTGGGGCACATTGCCGTTGACGAGGGAGCCGATCTTGTTATCGGATCCCACCCTCACGTAATACAGGGATACGAGAAGTACAACGGCCGTTACATCGTATACAGCCTGGGCAACTTCTGCTTCGGCGGCAACCCCAACCCATCCGATAAAGACTGCATGATCTTCCAGCAAACGTTCACGGTAACGGGCAACGATGTTGCCACCGACGACAACATCAACGTTATCCCCTGCTCGATTTCTTCTGTTTCCAATTCGAACAACTACCAACCCACTCCGGCAACGGGCGACGAAAAAACCCGCATTGAAGCTAAAATCAAGAAGAGCAGCGACAGCATCGCAACGCTCTCAAATAAGGTGTCGCAGTCAAGTTAACCCGCAGAGCATGAATACGAGCGACTGCCCGGCTTCTTATTCTTCGCAGGCAGACGCGCGAAGAAAGGAACTGAAATGGAAACTCCCGTTTGGCTTATCACCGGCGCAAGCCGAGGATTCGGCAAGGCATTCGCTCAGGCAGCGCTCGATCATGGCTGCCGCGTCGCAGCAGGTGCCCGCAAACCGGAAGCGGTACAGGCAGCCTTCGGGGAATCCGAGCAGCTTTTGCCCGTAAAGCTCGACGTGACCAACCAATCCGAAATCAAAGAAGCCGTAAATCAGGTAATTAAGGAATTCGGTCGCATCGATGTCTTGGTGAACAATGCGGGTTACGGGATCTTCGGATCGCTCGAAGAGACCACCGACGAGGAGACTCGCGCCATCTTCGACACCAACGTATTCGGCATGATGAATGTTACCCGCGCGGTACTACCCCATATGCGCAAACAGGGCTCAGGACGCATTGTAAACATTGGCTCCATGGCTAGTTTTGCTTGCGATCCTGGCGGAGCCCTCTACGACGCAACAAAGTTCTCCGTTGCCGCAGTAAGCGAAGTGCTTTCACTTGAAATGAAACCCTTTGGCATTGAAAGCATGGTAGTAGAGCCAGGCATGTTCCGAACCAATTTCTTCGACGGAACCTCCATCCACACGCCCGATGCCCCTCTTGAGGCATACAACAACACGCCTGCTCGCGGCGCGGAAGAGTTCTGCCTGGGCCACAATTACCAACAACACGGCGACCCTCAAAAAGCTGCCGAGTTTGTATACAAGGTGGTAAGCTCGTCGAACCCCCTGCCCTTCTGGCTACCCGTCGGCAAAGACTCCATTAAGAAATTCGAGAAAAAGCTTACGAAAATGATCGAATCCATCCAGCCCTTCAAGGACGAAGCTTCGAACCTCTTCATCGACGAATAGACGCCAAATCCCATACATGAGCCATCCTCCTGCCTCTAACCAAGAAGCAAGAGGATGGCTTAAGCTTGCTAAGCCTGATTGATGGATTTCGGCAGGACCCATCTTCCGCCTAGGCTTGATCGCGGACAAACGCTCTTGAGGTTGAACGCCTTGCATAGATTCTGCCTCCAGCATCGTTTGCCACCCCACCAACGGCACCGCCATGCGAAGAAGCAATTCCGATCAATCTAGAGAACGAAGTTCGCATGCAGAAATCACGGCTCTGATCTTCGATACCACGAACATCAGACTCGATGCCCCATGCGCACGCAACAGCAGCCAATCCTACAGCGCGCCGTGTCAACGCTCGTTTAATCGCCATCACTGTTGGTCAGCGGCAAGTCATCGATCTTAAGCCGTAGCTTGCTCGTAGTACCCCTCAAGTGCGCAAAACGCTGCTTTTTGATATCGGAGTTCAAGAACACAATGGCATGGGCGGCGTCCATGGCGAACTGGTAATTCGCTTCAATAAGCCGCTTCACCTCATCGGCCATAGTATCGCCAACTTTATTTGCTAGCGAACCTAAAATCGAAGCATTCATGTGGAGGTAGTACAGCAACTGAATGCTTCGATCACTGTCGGCTTGCCCATGTTCGATATCGATTCGTATCTGATCCAGCAGCCTTTCGTCCACACGCTCCATTTCACTCATCTTGTGGGAAATCGTCATAGATCTGCGCGATTGCAAGAAAACGAAAATAATCGACAGCACCACGAGAGTTCCCAAAAGAACAAACACCAAACGCATCATCAGTGTATCCCCGAGCGACATGGTGGGATACAGGGCGGCAAGCGCCAGCTGTGTACCAGCAGCCATAGAAACTGCAGGGCCAAAGTTCATCAAGATAACGCCATAGCCCATAACGAGAACGCAGAGCATCCGAACAGATTCGGGGATGAAATGGGTGACGGCCACGAACACCGCCATGCCAACCAGCATGCCCAAAAGCTGTTTTCCCATCATTCTCATCGTTTCATCGCGGTACGTGTTCATCATCAGGAACGAAGTGATGGGAATCCATGCGCCAAAGCGCGTATCCATATAGAGCAGCATGAGCTCAGAAACCGCAAAGGACACTCCAACGATTACGCCAAGCTGAATAGAAAACCTAAGCTGAGAATTCTTAAGACTGAAGTTGTCCTTGATAAAGTGCAGTCGGTAACGAACACCCAATCCAAACGGCGTCGAATTATCACGCGATGCCTTACTGTCGCTCAACGTGTACATCATCGCCTCTAGCGTTGCGCGCCACGCCGTATCGTGCTCAAGGTTTTCCAACCGATGCGTATCGAGAAATTCCTGAAGCGCCGATATCATGGCGCGAACCTGCTTGATGCGCCCTTGCCCAAAGCCCAGAAAGACTTCGGATAGATCGAGCAGATAGTCCCGTTCTGCCTGCTCCATGGAATGCACGTTGCGTGAGGCGCCGTGCATCATGTCGGCTATTTGCTCGGCGCATATCAAAAGCGATAACGTATACCGCTGCCGCCCGCTCAATACACCGCCTTGGCGAAAGACGTTGCCATACTCCTTGTTGCAATACTCTCGAGTAATGTCATACACCCTATGAGCATCAAGTTTGCTCACATCGAGGTTCGAAAGATCGATCAGCTGAAATCCGATGTCATCGAACGCCCTCATAACGAAGCCTCGATCTTGGGTTATCTCGCTTTGCGCCGAGAAGTAGCGCATGGCATAAATAAACGCGGTGGTACAGGCAACAGCAAACAAGGTTGCCACCATGCGCATCGGTATCTCATGCGCAGAAATAGGATAGATCTCCAACAGCAGGAAGCCCAAACCCAGCATGAAGAAATTTCGAGGGAGGTAATCATCGGAATTCATCAAGGTAATGCAGAACATATATACCGCGCTACCAGCCACCAGCAGCACAGGATGAAGGCCCGCAAGCGACGAGCAAAGGCTCATTACAAGAAACAACGCAGCATGCTTTAGGTAATTGACAAACGAAAGCCCCGCAGATTCAACCATTGTTCGAGCGAACGACTGGAAAATAACGCCCAACAGCGCATCTTCTACGCCAAACAACTGCAGTTCCACGAAAAAGAGCGCAACAAGAAATGCTACGTACGGAACTACGTTGGCAATCCTGTCTAGCATGCGCCCTCCCCTCTGGGGAACTTAACTATAGACACTCAAAGCATGTCCGATGATCACGAAAAAGCAGGTTGGCAATTGGCCCCAACCCCGCAATTAGCTATCCGCCTTCGCACCCTTCTCGCGAAGCGTCTCGGTTGCTGGATCCCATCGAAGGCTCTCCGCAAGCGAAATGATGTTTTCTACCGCACGAGTCTTATGAGCGTTTTTGCGGTAAATCAAATACACCGGATGGAAACCGGGCTCGACTTCCTTGATTCGAAGCGTATGCAGCTGAGGGAATGGAGCAAGACCCAGCGTTTTCAGCGAAATGCCCACCAATTCAGGTTCAACATCAACCACGCTTCCCAAAGTGATCTCATCATCGCACCATTGACGCACAGTAAGGTCATGAGCGGAAACCAGTTCTTTCACCTCAGCGCCAACGGGCGTTTCGGGGCGATAGGTAACAATCTCGGTGTTCTTAAGCTCGTCAAGCGAAATGCTGTCCTTCTTAGCCCAAGGACTATCTTCGTGGGCAATGGCCACCAAGTCTTGAGCCGAAACCGGAATGAATTCCAAGTCGGGACGATTTTCGACATACGCACCGATCACGATGTCGTACATTCCGTCGGTAAGGCTTTCGACCAAACCTTGGGTTAACCCTTGATACAGACGCACATCAACATGGGTGCCATACCGACAACGGTACTCCCTCAAAAGAGCCGGCAGGTAGTCCGCCTGCAGAGTAAAAATTGTGCCAATATCGATAGTTCCCGACAGACTATTCGCATGTTCCTGCGCTACTTGGATTCCCTTGTCTATAACGTCGAGACCCTCAGACACGTATTCGTTGAATTCCTTGCCGAATTTCGTAAGTCGAACGTTGCGACCGTGTTGTTCGAATAGGGGAATACCAAGCTCGCCCTCCAACTGCTTAATGGAATTGGAGAGAGCAGGCTGAGTAATAAACAGCTCTTCCGCTGCCCGAGTAAAATGCTGGACCTGTGCCAGTTTTCTGAAATACCTTAACTGCGATAGATTCATTGCGACCCCTCACACCTCGCATAAAAAAAGGCCTCCGTCCCAGTTTATAGGACAGAGGCCTTTAAATGACCAGGTTTGTCAAAAGATTTGCAATCGCAATCTTTCAGGAAGCCTTAGTGCAGGTACTCGATGCGGCCGCCATGCTTCTCGCACTCGCGCGCGATGGTGATACGCTGAACGGTAGGAGCACCTTCCTCGAGCCACATAGCGCGGCAGTCACGATACAGACGCTCGGTAGGACCGTAAGGAGAATCCTCGAAGTAGCCGTCGCCACCGAAGATCTCGAGCATCTCATCGGAAACCAGGCGAACCGTGTCGATGGAGAACAGCTTGCAGATTGCAGCCTTCTCGTCGATGAACTCGTTGTTCTGGTCGATGTCGAAGTCACGAGCGAAGTCGTAAACCAAGGTGCGCAGTGCATGAATCATCATCTGCATGTTAGCGATCTTCATCTTGATTGCCTGACGCTTGATGATCGGCTTGCCGAAGGTTACACGATCAGCAGCGCGCTTGAGGGAGATCTCGAGCATACGCTGTGCCATGCCCAAGTTAGAGCAAGCGATGTGTACGCGGGAAACGCTCAGGGAGTGGATAGCAACTTCCATGCCCTGACCCTCTTCGCCGAGCAGGTAGATAGGATCGAGCTTGAGGTTGGTGAACTTCAAACCTGCATGGCCAGCACCCCTGCAGCCCATCATGTGGGGCATAGGGATGATTTCAAAGCCAGGTGCGTCGTTGGGAACGAGGAATGCGGAAAGACGGGAGTCCTTGTCGCTTTCCTGGTCGGTTACTGCGATTACATAGGTGTAATCGGAGCAGTCAGTGTGGGAGATGAGCCACTTCTCGCCGTTCAGAATATAAGAACCGTCAGGCTGCTTAACTGCGGTGGTGTGAAGGTCTGCGCCCGTACCGCCGGTCTTCTCAGTGATAGCGAAGTTGCAGTAAATAGTCTTGTCCTGGAACTTGTCCATGAGCTGATCCTTCAGCTCCTGCTTGCCGTAGTCCTCAAGGATACGCCAGTTCATGTCAGCAGCATGATGGAGATGCATACGCATTCCGCCAGGGCCACGAGAGAACTCTTCCTGAACCTTCAGGATCTCGAGCTCGTTGAGGTTCCATCCACCGTACTCTTCGGGAAGATAGAAGCGATAGAGATCGTTTTCCTTGGCGAGTTCATAGAACTTCTCCGGGAAAGTATTGGTTACCTCAATCTCTTTCTGCATCTCGTCGAATGGGCCCTCTGCCAATTCGCGGATCTGCTTGAGGTACGCCTGGAACTGCTCATCCGTAATGGTAGCTTTAGGATTCATTGGTCCCCCTAACCGTTGCAGTTTCATAAGCTTTTGCTTACAGGTCTTATTTTACGGTGAACAGGTTATATTTCAAATTCCGAAGGGTGTCAGTTTTCTTAAAAAGCTATAAGGCAAATGAATAGCTTTTGGTTGTCGTGCCTGAATAATTGGTTTATCGCAAGAAAATAGTTATTCAGCGAGCAAACAGGTAAAACACGTTCAGCTAGAACGATTTAACGGCAGTCAGCAAGCCACCTTCTCTGCCTCTGCACAAGACAGACCACCAATTGCAGACACAGGTTAACCGCCGTTCGTTTCGCTGGCGCACGTTCGGCGGATTGCCCCACGAAACGCAAAACTCTGACGAAGCCACAGGAATGCCCCTATGACACCATCAACACCTTGATCAAGATCGACTACCCCCCATCTCACACGCAGCAGAACAACAAGAAAGGCGCCCACTAGGGGCGCCTTTCATCAAAGCAGCTTGAACTGTCAACATCTATTCAACTGGAGCTACAGGAGCACGATCCTCTTCGGGAACGATGTCGTCACCGAGACGGATACCGCCCTCCGCCTTAAGGCGAGCAATGGTCTCATCGTCTGCGCCGACCTTCTTAAGGTACTCAGCGGTATCACCACCGAGGACAGAAGCCTCTTCGAAATCAGCGATGTTAACCGGGATGGTGGACAGATGATGAGGAAGACCAGTCTGAAGAACACGGCCTACGCGGGGGAAGTCAACCCATGCCAAAGCCTCGGGGTTCTCACGCGTAATCTGCTCAACTGCTTCGGTCTTGGTGTTGACCTTAGCAATGCAGAAGTCCTTGTCCTCAAGCCATTCCATCCACTCTGCCAGAGGCTTGCTCTTGATAACCTCTTCAACGGTCTTGAATGACTCAGGAGCTTCCCAGCGACGCTTCAAGCCGTCGCCCTTGATTTCAGGATGACCGATTGCATCGCAGAAGGGCTCCCAGAACTTGGATTCAACCATGCCAAGAGCAAGCTTGCCACCGTCTGCCGTTTCGTACACGTTGTATGCAGTGGAAGGATACTCGAGGTCGTCGCGTTTGCACTCGCCGTCGTTGAAGCACCAGCGAGAATCAAGAAGCGAGTTCCACCAAACGAAGCAATCGAACATCGAAGTATCAATGTACGTGCCCTTGCCAGTCTGTTCGCGAGCATACAGAGCCGCAAGAAGAGCCTGACCTGCAACCATGCCGGAAGAAAGATCACACAGATGCAAAGGCGAGGTGGAGCCATGGTTTACGGACAGATAACCACTCGTTGCCTGCATGTTCAAGTCATGCTGGGCCTTCTTGGAGCGAGGATCCTCGGCGCCATAGCCGGAAATCGAGCAATAGATGATACGAGGATTGATCTCGTTGATCGTATCGTAGTCAATACCCAGCTTCTTGGTTACACCAGGGCGGAAGCTCTCGACGATAACGTCGGCTTCCTTAGCCATCTTCTTAAACCAATCAACAACTTCTTCGTTCTTGAGATTCAGCGAAACCGACTTCTTATTACGACCAAGTGCGGTGATGTAGTAGGAAATGCCGCCGCCCTTGGTGGGATAGTCGTGACGCATGAAGTCGCCAAGACCAGTATCTTCAACCTTGATTACCGTTGCACCAAGGTCAGCGAGTACCTGGGTTGCATAACCGCCTGGCAGGTAACGGGAGAAGTCGAGAACGGTAAGTCCAGAAAATGGAGTGTTTGCACGTGACATGTCAGTATCCTCCTAGTCCCTCTTGGAATTCGGTCCGTAGCTGGGCTCCAAAACGGAAGCGGGCAGCGGATCGCCGGTGTAGCACATTACTGCGCCGTCCTCGACAAGCTTGTCGACGGTTGCATCGTCATAGCCATAGTCGTTGAGGATCCTGCGCGTGTCGTAACCAGTAGGACGGGAGCGACGCAGAACAGGGTCGCCAATGCTGTCCAGACGGAACGGCATGGTGGTGATTACGTAATCTTCCTCTTCGCCATAGGGGCTCGAAGGACCCTGCTTCTCGTACTTCATGTAACGGAGCTGGTCGTTGTCGAACGCTTCCTGATCCTGCAGAACGTCGGTAACGGTCTGGATCTTCTCGAACGGAATATCGTTCTCGCGGAAACGCTTCTCAAGCTCTTCATAGGTGAACTTCTTGCATGCCTGATGCATCTCAGCTACGACCTCGACATACTTGCCATTGTCAGCCAGCGCTTCAAGCGTGTTGTACTGCTCTTCGGTGTAGTACTTCGGATCCATCTCCAAAGTATCGAATACCAACTTGCAATACTTGTTGTAGTTGCCGAAGCACATGAGGAACCAGATGCCATCGGAAGATACATATGAATTGTTGGTGGGGCACTTTGCCTCCATGCGGTCCTTCGGGTAATCGCAACCCTGCTGCTGAGCAATCAGGGCAGAAGTCATGCCCCAAGTGCCAACATGATACAGAGAGCCCGTGACCTTATCGCCAACACCGGTGCGAAGAGCGCCAGCATAAGCGCCCAGAATACCTGCAGTCAGTGCGCAACCCGTGTTCCAGTCACCAAAAGCGATGGGAGAATTGCCAGGCTCGTAATGTGCGTTTGCCTGGGGAATTGCGCTTACAAAGCCAGAGCGGGCAGCAAATGCGGTTGCATCGAAGCCCTTAGCATCCTTCATGGGGCCATGCTCGCCATAGCCACGGTTCTGAGCCCAAACCAAACGAGGGAACTTCTCGTGCAACGTCTCATAGTCAAGGCCGAGACGCTTCAGTGCGCCCGAGCGAAGAGAAGTAAGGAAGATATCTGCCGTCTCAAGAAGGTGATACATAACTTCCAGGCCCTCAGGGCTCTTGCAGTTGATTGCGGTCCATTCTTTGTTGAAGGAACCGCAGTCATATGCCACGTCGTCAAACTCGGTGCGGAACCTCATGCCCCAAGCCAAGCCCTGAGTACGCTGCTCGTCGCCTGTAAACGGCTCAACCTTAATAACCGTAGCACCCATTTCAGCAAGAGCTCGACCTGCGGCCGGGCCAGCTGCATACTGGGTAAGCTCAATTACTTTAACTCCCTGCAATCCTGCCATTGGATTCTCCTAACGATCAAATATGCCTTTCGACACATCGAAATTTTGCGAAAAAGGGTGCCGGCACCGTGGTGTCAGCACCCTTTTTAAGTCTCTTGCTATTTCATGTAACAAGAATGAGTTCTTCTTACGGCTCCAGAACTACGCGGAGGCCTTCGCCAGACTCGATGAACTCCATGCCCTTACGCCAATCCTTCAGAGGAATAACCATGTTGGAGATCATGGAGATATCCAGGCCATTAGCCAACAGGCTCAGAGCCTGACGCCAATGCTTACGCTCGTAAGCACGGTTGCCGATGATGCTGATCTGACGCATAGCGATGTCGGTCATCGGGATAGAAGAAGGCTTTGCGGGAAGACCCGTAATACCGATGCGACCGCCCTTAGCAACCATCTGAACAGCCTGTTCGGATACAGTCCAGTGACCTGCTGCGTCGAAGATGCACTCGGGGCCCTTGCCGCCGGTGAGTTCCTTAACCTTCTCAACAACGTCACATTCAGAGCCGTTAACGGTGATAGCGCCAAGCTGCTCTGCAACCTTGAAACGCTTAGCGTCTGCATCGAGGCCAGTTACGATAACCTTGCGGATACCACGAGCCTGCTTCAACAGGGCAACCATGAGCAGACCAATAGCGCCAGGGCCGATTACAACTGCGGTTTCACCGATCTGCGGATTTACACGCTCTACAGCGTTCATTGCTACGCAGAGAGGCTCGAGCAGAGCGCCCTGGGTGAAGGTAACGTCATCGGGCATCGGGATGATATTGGTTGCACGGATGGCCATGTACTTAGCAAATGCGCCAGGAAGGTCGGTGCCATAGAACGGACGGTTGTCGCAAATGTTTACCTCGCCGCGATCGCAATACTCGCAGGTGTTGTCGAAGAGTACCGGGTTTGCGGTTACTCGCTGACCAACCTTGAGGTTTGCAGGTGCATTCTTACCAACTTCAGCGATTACGCCAGAGAACTCATGACCGAAGATTGCAGGATACTGGATGTGATAGGAATTTGCGATTGCGGGATTCCAGCGATAGAGAGAGTGATCGGTGCCGCAGATGCCTACAGCCTTGATCTCCATCAGTACTTCGTCATCCTTGATCTGAGGAATATCGAAATCTTCTACGTACTCCATTGCATCCGGCTCAGCGGCGGTCTTGAGAAGTGCGTTCATCTTACCTTCCATGGGTAACTTCCTTTCGAAGAGTTCAAACAGGAAGCCAGCGCTTGTAGCCCCTCGCATCAAGCGCTGGCCAATAATTCGTTGTTACTGGATGGACCAGCCACCGTCGAGAACGAGAGTCTGACCAGTGGTGTACTCGGTAACAGGAAGAACGAGATGCAGAATTGCAGCACCCATTTCGTCGAGCGTACCGGTGTAGTTAGGCAGAGGAGTGCGGCTCTTAACGTATGCTTCCTGCTGAGGCTGCTCTTCGAATACCTTGGCAACCATCGGGGTGTAAACATAGCCAGGAGCGATGCCGTTAACCAGAATCTGCTTCTTAGCGAAGTCAACAGCCAAGGAGCGAACCATGCCCATAACGCCAGCCTTAGCGATGCAGTAAGGAGCGATGTTCTCCATGGAGTTGATGCCACGAGCGGAAGCTACAACTACCATCTTGCCCTTGATGTTCTTTGCTTCCATTGCGCGAGCAACAGAAGTCATCAGGAAGAAGTTGCCCTTCAGGTTAATGCTGAACAGCTTGTCCCACTGCTCAGGAGCAACGTCAACAGCGTTCATACGAGGCAATGCGATGCCGGCGGAAGTTACGAGGATGTCGATCTGGCCGAAGTTCTCCTCTGCAACCTTGATTACGTTGTCGATGGACTCCTGGCTGGTTACGTCGCATGCAACGCCAACTGCCTTGGTGCCCTGAGCCTTCAGCTCTTCAGCAACCTCATGGCAACCTGCCTCAGGTACGCCAGCGATAACCATGTTAGCGCCAGCTGCAGCGATAGCCTCTGCTGCTGCCTTGCCGATGCCGGAGTTGCCGCCAACTACGATGGCGCACTTTCCTGCAAGATGTTCCTTAGGCTGCTTTGCGAACCAATTCTCGGACATTTAAAACCCTCCTCTGTATTGCCAAGGGAACCGTACTCCTGTGAGTGTCCCTTGAATTACCTTTCGCTTTCGTTTCCGAAGCTGTTTGTATATTCGCCCAGAAGTGAAAGCGGGTCTAATTGCCGCGGAGTGCTTTCTAATAGCAAAGCCCAATGATATTCAGTTAGTTCTATCGGTTTTCTTTAACCTATAGAACGCGTTCTAATTTTCCCTATGGATTTGTTTGATTTTGGACAAAATCATAGATCGAAGATCGGCGATTCATTCACACCGAATCATTTCGTAAGTGCGCGAAATCTAACGTAACGGCAACAAGGCATTCTTTTGCTGTATCGATATCAAGCAACTCATTTACTGCTGCTTATTGATGGGCATTTGCAACATAACAAGACTCACTAAAAACTTAGTATGACTACCGCAAGACGAGCAAACCACACCACAAAGATGCACAATGTTATGACGATAAGAAAGAAAGACGCTTTAAGGAATAAACAGACGCGTCGAATTACCGCATCACAATAGAGCCCAATTTATACGACACCCCAGCAAACGAGATACTGAAACAAAAGCGCAGTCAATTGAACCGTCTATCTAAGAGGAAGCGCCTCGCATGGGTGATTTGCTAGCATAAGTACCCGCCTGTACTCCGATGCAGCATCAAACCAAGCTCCTTATATACAAAAACCCGTCCCAGGCTTACTGGAACGGGTTTCTACGTCTACTTATATACAGGCAAAAATCCTACAAGTCGCTATCGTTGATGTAACACTCTTCCAATGGAACAACACCGGCGGGAAACTTAATGTGCTTTTGCGTGAACTTAATAAATTCCTCAACCAAATGTGAATGGAATGACTTCTTGTTGTAGCCAAGGTAAATGATATGGAACGGCTCTTGCAGCTCTTCGATAGGAATAGTCACGAGATTCTCAAGAGAAAGGTCATCCAAAGTCTCAAGAATAATAGCAGCTATATTCCGATCAGAAGAGACAAGCGTAGCAGCACTGATCTCGTCATTAAACCCTTGCTTAACGTCAAGGCCATAGCGTTGGAAGAAGCCCTCGAAGATAGTATGGGCATACGACTGGCTGCGATAAGAGGTAAGAGTAATCCCCTTCAAATCATTGAGGGAAACCATCTCTCTATCGGCAAGCTCGTTATAGGAATTAACTGCAAGTACAACGTTTTGCGAGAATTGCGGCACAAACTCAATATCGTCAAAACGATCCATCTTGCCGCAAAATACCACGTCAAATTTACCGTCAGCTAAGCCTTTAAGGCATTCAGACGTTGTTCCCTGATAGATGTCAAAGACAACGTCGTCACCAAAAGCGCCCTTAAATGAGCTGAGCAAACGAGGGAGATAGTTACGCTGAATGCTGATAACAGTTCCGATTCGAATCCTGCCGCTCAAACCAGAATTGTAGGCCTTCATAATTTCGACCGCTTTATCAATTTCATCCAAAGCGCAGCAGATATGCTTATTGAATTCTTCACCATATTCAGTGAGGCGAACGTTGCGCCCCACCCGCTCGAAAAAAGGAACGCCAATTTCCTTTTCAAGATTCTTAATAGAGTTAGAAAGCGAAGGCTGAGTAATATAGAGAGCCTCAGCAGCTTTGCCATAATGCTCGAATTTAGCAAGTGTTCTAAAGTAATACAACTGCGCCAGATTCATATAACCCCTCTTTGCTGATTGCAGATAGCAATCCAGAATATAAAAATCCGTTGACTCCTAAGCAACGAATTACCGTCTGCTTCAATATATTAGCAAATTTTAATAGTTATTGTGAATGTATAGCGAGTCAAATTTGGTTTTGACGATTTAAAAAAAGAAATAATACCAGTTCAGATGTAAATTGAATTCGTAGCCCTATGGGAAAAACCGATTAATGATTCAGTTGCCCTATGAATTTCAAAAACATTGCTGGAGCAAATGATTAGAACTGATCCCCTGTTACAGATAGCCGCAATAATGACGAATTACTGCGCGTCGCACGTGTTAGCCCGATGCAGAAAAGCCGCGCCTGCGGCGCACGCCC
>FR884647.1:0-9726 GCA_000436075.1 Eggerthella sp. CAG:209
CGCGCGAGAATATTGCCACTGCGAGTCGCCCGAGAGCGCATTCGCGAAGATCTTGCCATGGACGAACGCCTGGATTCGCCCCGCACCAAATAACTGCCGCCCTCCCCGCAAAAAAAACGGCGCCGAAGGCAGGACTTGGAGAACGCCCCCGCCAGAAGCACGAAAGACAGAGTGCTGGCGCGGCTGGGGCGAGCAGCGGGTACGGCGCGGTGCAGCGCCATCGCCGAAAACTCGGGAATGCAGCGCGGCGAAATATCGCCATGGCCGATAACGCGCCCCGAGACAAAAGAAGGCGAGCATTTTGCTCGCCTTCTTTTGCTGTTTTGTTTACGGCTCGAGTGGCCATCGGGGCCTTCGCGGTAGGAAGCCGCCGGCATTTGGCAGTCTCCTTGATCGAGACACACATTTGGTAACAGAGCTGAGCCCCGCACCTAACACGCCGATGGCCAGTCAGCGCGCGAAAATCCTTGCACGCATTGACTAGACTCTCGTCGTGAGCAGACTGTTAGTCTTCAACAATCTCCTCGATTGCGCCCATGGGGCACTCTTCAACGCAGTCGCCGCAAGCGATGCAGGCCTCTTCGTTTACAACCTTGCATACGCCGTCTACAACCTCGATGCATTCCTGGGGGCAAGCGTCGATGCAAATTCCGCAGCCAATGCACTCATCATCAATGATTACTGGATGAGACATGAAAACCTCTTCTCTCTTGGGCTTTTAGAGATGCTTTGTCATACTTGGGGACAATTCTTTTTCGGTTAATCCCTGAACGGGAAAATACCATAGCGACCCCAATATGCAAGATCCTTGCGCGGTTTTTCTAAGAACGGTTAAATTGCGTTGCATATTTGCCGCGTTACTGCCGTTCGCCGATGCAAAAACATCACAGACGCAGGACGGCACGGGAGTGCGGGGGCGCTGGCAGGGTCGCCGTGAGACACAACCGCAGCCGGGCACAGGCACCTGGCCGGCGCAGAGCAGCGGGCCGGCGCAGAGCAGCGGGGGCAGGCTGCGGCACATGCCTAGCAGATGCGGGGCAGCTGTTCGCCTACGAGCATGTCCATGATGCGCAGGGCACCAAACCCAGTGCGAATTGAAACGCGAGGGTCACGCTCTTCGGGCGTTTCCACCACTTCACCAATGATGGCTGCATCGGCTCCATACTTGTTCGCGCGCATTGCGGACAGGGCAGCCTCTGCTTGCTCAGCGGGAACCACGCACACCATCTTGCCCTCATTGGCAACCTGGTACACATCGTAGCCAAGCATTTCGCACGCTCCCAATACGGCATCTTTAACGGGAACTGCGCCCTCTTCAACAATGAAGTCGACACCTGACTGAGCAGCAAGCTCATTGAGGGTCGAGGCAAGGCCTCCGCGCGTTGGGTCACGGAAGCAGCGGGTATCGGGCGCTGCGGCGATTACCTCGGCGATCAAATGGTTCAGAGGGGCAGCGTCGGTCTGGATGTCCGCATTGAACGAAAGCTCTTCTCGGCAGCTCATGATGGTAATGCCATGGTCGCCCATGGTGCCGGTAACCAGGACCTTGTCACCTGGTTTGCAGAAAGCACCGGAAAGGTTCACCCCTTCGGGGATGAAGCCGATACCACTGGTATTGATGAACACGCCATCGCCGTGGCCGCGATTAACCACCTTGGTATCGCCTGTAACAATATGGACACCAGCTTCTTTAGCCATTTCGGCCATGCTTTTGCAGATGCGCTTCAAATCGGCAACGGGAAAGCCTTCTTCCAGAATGAACCCACAGCTGAGATACTTGGGGGCAGCGCCACTGGTGGCAACATCGTTTACCGTGCCGCACACAGCCAGCCTGCCAATGTCTCCGCCGGGGAAAAAGTGGGGAGTCACCACAAAACTGTCGGTGGAATAGGCAATACGCTCACCGGCAGCTGGCGCTGGGAGCGACGCCGCATCGTTCCCTTCCAACAGCTCTTCATCTGCGTATGCCTCGAAAAACACCTCGTCGATAATGCGCTTCATCATAGTGCCGCCGCTACCATGACCCAGCAATACCGTTTCGTCCATCTTGTCTCTTTCGTTCATGCAACACTCAATAGAGCGTTGCGTTCCTCTAGAAAAAGAACGCCTTCGATGAGGCGTTCTAAGGGGCTAGATAAAGTCACCCGTAGTTGTCATGTTAAGACGCCCTGTTTTGACGCCCTTGGTGCCGATGATAAGGTTAGCGACATCCTGAACCTCGCCAGACTCACCCTTGAGGATGATTACCTCAAGACAGTTGTCTTGATCAACATGCACATGCATGGAAGCTACCACCATGTCCAAATAGGTGTGCTGGATATGGTGCAATTTTTCCTGCAAGTCGTTGGCGTGGTGGTTGTACACGATAGTGAGCGTACCCATAACGATTCGCCCAGGCACGGAACACTCATCTTCCACCAGCGCTTCGCGCACTAAATCGCGTACCACTTCACTGCGATTTTTAGCCAAACCGCGGCGCGCCACCAGGTGATCAAACTTGACCAACAGGTCTTCGGGCATCGCCACAGAAAAGCGCATTAAGTCATTGCTCATGCTTTGCTCCTTGCGTTTATGCGATGCGGCCTAGGCTTATACCAAGTTAACCGTCACACCACTTGCGTTTTCGGCATCTTCATCAAGTGCATCTTTAGCGTCATCGAGCGTTGCGCGAACCTCGTCGAGCAACTGCATTGCAGCATGGAGCTTTTCGCCCACGGTGGTGAATCCAGCATCGGAAGCATTGTGGGCAAGATTGTGAGCCCAACGACGCTCCAGCTTAATATGATCGTCGATCTGGTCGATCATCTGTTCAAACTGACCCGTATTGATACCATTGGTGCACATAGCGACTCCTTTTATCGAGGGAAAGCATTGCTTTCTTTGTTTATCGGATTGAGGCGAAGCCCCTTTGACAGGCATCAATCGATGCATTGCGTCTTCCTATTATGATCCCGCCAAAGTGAAGTTATCACCGTTTTCGTTCAACGGTGTGAATTTTTTCACATTTTGTGTGACTGGCTGATTCTAAGGGCACCAAAGCGGCTTCTCGCCCTCGGCAACAACAAATCTCGCTATTATCCTAAGCAGTGAAGGAGGACCTCATGCCCACGCCACAGCCAACAAAATACGAGCGCATCGCGCAGAGCCACGTTGACTCGTTCCAGGGAACGTACCATGGGTCCATAGGGGCTGCGGCGATTATTGTCTCTGTTGAAGAGCCTACCGAAGAAGCAAAGCGCGCACTTACCGCAAGCTTTAATGCTCTTGGGTACTCACCGCAGGCAATCGGTTGGGCCCAAACCGCCGCCCCAGGCAAGCCCGATGCTTCTGGCGACCTGTTCACCCTCATCGAGGGCATCGACCCGTTCTGCGTTGTCTCTACAAGTCATGCCAGCACCGAGGCCCTTTCGCGCTGCTACAACACGCCCCTTGCCATTGAGGCGAAAACCCTTCTGCTAGGCCGCGATTGCCGCTGTTTCGAAAACCTTGATGCCCTTATTACCACCGAAGCAGGCAAACACAAAACCTGGGGGCTTTTGAAAACACTGCCTAAAATGTAGCGAACCCCCAACGCCCAACAATCCATTGAGGACACTGCACGAAACAAGATGCAACGGCAATCGGACGCCCTATGCGCCAAAACCCAACGAGCCTTTCTTTGCCGAACACCGCGCAAAGCCAAGCCATGAAACAATAGTTAACGAATCGCCGCCTCTGTTGAATTCCTGCGCGTACCGCGCGTTGCAACCGCTGGTGGTATCCTTCTTGTGTCTATATACCAATGAAAGGCAACGCATATGTCCAACAAAAGCCTTGCCGGCGAGCACAACGCCCAAACCATCCTGGTTACCGGCGGTGCCGGCTTCATCGGCAGCCACACCTGCGTCGAGCTGCTTGAGCAAAACTACAACGTCGTTATCCTCGACGACCTTTCCAATTCCTGCGTTACTGCGGTCGACCGCATTCGCGAGCTTTCCGGTGCCAACGCCGACCAACTGAAGTTCGTCGAGGCTTCCATCCTCGATCGCGAAGCATGCGAGCGCGTGTTCTCCGAGAACGACATCGACGCCATCATTCATTTCGCTGGCTTCAAGGCCGTGGGCGAATCCACGCAGAAGCCGCTCGAATACTACTGGAACAACGTAGCGGGTTCGCTGGTGCTCTTTGACGTGGCCCGCAACCACGGCGTAAAGAACATCATCTTCTCTTCGTCCGCAACGGTTTACGGCGAACCCGAGATGATCCCGATCACCGAAGAGTGCCCGCTTCATGAGGCAACCAACCCTTACGGCGAAACCAAGGTTATGCTCGAGCGCATTCTGACCGACTTCTACCGCGCTGACAGCGAATGGAACGTTGTTCTGCTTCGCTACTTCAACCCCATCGGGGCCCACATCTCTGGCCGCATCGGCGAAGATCCGAAAGACATCCCGAACAACCTGCTTCCCTACGTTGCCCAGGTTGCCGTTGGAAAGCTTGAGTGCATCCAGGTATTCGGCAACGACTACCCCACTCCCGACGGCACCGGCGTACGCGACTACATCCACGTTGTCGACCTGGCACGTGGTCATGTGAAGGCGCTCGATTTCATGGGCGGTAAGGTTGGCACGGGCAAGGCCATCGGCCTTGGCTCCATCGAGGGAGCAAGCACTGAAGACGGCACCCGCACCGGCGTTGCCATCTTCAACCTGGGCACAGGCACGGGCTCTTCCGTTCTTGACGTTATCCACGCCTTCGAAAAGGCCTGCGGCAAGGAGCTCCCCTACAAGATCTGCCCCCGTCGCCCTGGCGATATTGCCACCAACTACGCTGCCTGCGACAAGGCACGCGAAGAACTGGGCTGGGTTGCCGAATACGATTTGGCGCGCATGTGCGAAGACTCCTGGCGTTGGCAGTCGAACAACCCCAACGGATACGAAGAGTAGGTTTTCCTACCGTCCGCTTCCGGGCGCTGGCTGCTTCGGCTCGTCCGCCTTCAGGCGGCGGTGAGTCTGCTCAACGCACCCGCTACCCTGCTCAAAAGGCCCCGTCTTTGACGGGGCCTTTTTCGTGCGGTCGTTGCTTCATGCATTTGAAGAAGATTTTCCTGCGGAAAATCATTCAGGGAATGCTTTCAGAGTGCACTTCGCAGACTCGCCGCCGCCTGAAGGCTACCGGATAGGTAACACCAGCGCTCGCAAACTACCCGACTCGGGCCGCCCCCGTTAGGGTAGTTCTGGATTCTGCCGGGCTGAGGGAATGGAGCTCGGCAAGAGCGGTGCGGTTGCTGCGAATGCCACTCTGAACGCTCATCCTGTTAGATTTGCGAAGCAAATCTTCCTCTAAGGTATGAAGCGATGCGGCGCATGAGAAAAGGCTCGCACCGGGCGAGCCTTTCTAAACAACGGGATGGGAGCTTTGAACGGCAACTGCCCGCCCTTGCCGAGCGGGCAGTGAAAAAACGAGTTACAACAGGTCTTCGATAAAGCCGACGCGGTAGTCTTTGAACACCACGCCGTCGCCTTCTTGGGTCGCATCAAGATCGACATCGGCACGGATGGCAAAATCATGATCGCCGTCAGGATCGCTGAAGGTTTGCTGCACATGCCATACGTGCTCCGAATCCTCGTCGGATTCATCGATAGCCAAGAATGCCATTGAGCGGGCATCCGCATCGACAAGCACGTCTTCATGAACATCGTAGTATTCGTCCAACGCCGCGCGCCATTTGTGGGCAGGGAACCCGTTATCAACGTCGGCTTCGCCCAGAGCCTCATGATCATCTGCCGCAGCAAGACGCACTCGACGGAACAGGGCGTTGCGCACCAGCACGGTGAGGCCACGGCGATCATGGACCACAGCATCCTTTGCCTCGGGCGGACGGGCATCGAGCTCTTGACCCGCCTGCTCCCATTCATCCACCAAGCTGGAGTCGACCGAACGCACCACCAGACCGAGCCAAGCGATAATGTCTTCCATTTCTTCGCTGCGCTTATCAAACGGGAGCGTGCGATCAAGCGCACGATACGCTTCTGAAAGATAGCGAAGCAGCGCTCCTTCATAACGCATAATGCCCAGCTTTTGAATATAGCCCTTGAAATCGGCAGCTGATTCCAGCATGTCTCGTAGAACCGATTTCGGGCGCACGTAATAATCGCGCGCCCAAGGCACCGACTCGCAGTACTTGTCGAAAGCGGCAAACAGCAGTTCACGCAAGGGGCGCGGATACGTAACCTCCGCGATACGATCAAGACGCTCCTCGTACTCCACGCCATCGGCTTTCATGGCGGCCATGGCGGCATCTTTTGCTTTGCGCTCCTGCGCGCGCAAGACCTGACGCGGGTCTTCGAGCGTTGCCTCAACCATCGAAATGATATCGTAGGTGTAGGTTTCGCTTTCCGGGTCGAGCAGCTCAAGCGCTGCCAATAAAAACGGAGAAAGAGGCTGATCGAGAGCGAAATCTTCGGGCAAATCCATGGTTACGTAGTAGTCGGGATCGCCATTTTCGTCCTCTTCTATCTCAACAACCCCCGCATCAATAAGGGTGCGGAATACCTCGCTGGCGCGCACTTTCAGCTTCAGCTTGTCTTCGGGCTTTTGGAGCGAGTCATCGATCAGCTGGCCGACGCGAGCACGGGCATCGCCGCCCTGTTCGACTTCAGCCAAAACCATCGAGTGGGTGATACGCATACGGGGCGTCAGCGTTTCAGGCGCAGCAGCAATCAGGCGGTTGAAGGCATCTTCATTCCACACCACAAAACCCTCAGGGGGCTTCTTGCGCTTCACTTTGCGGCGCTTTTTGGGGTCGTCTCCCGCTTTTGCAAGAAGTTTGGCGTTTTCAATCTCGAACTCCGGCGCCAAAGAAACAACCACGCCCTCGGTGTCGAAGCCGGAACGACCAGCGCGCCCTGCAATTTGGTGGAATTCGCGACTGCGAAGACGACGCATTTTATGGCCGTCAAACTTGGTGAGCTGCGTAAGCACCACGGTGTGAATGGGCACGTTGATGCCGACACCCAACGTGTCGGTGCCGCAAATTACCGGCAGCAACCCCTGCTGGGCAAGCTTTTCCACCAGCAAACGATAACGCGGCAGCATTCCGGCGTGATGCACACCAATGCCGCTAAGCAGCAAACGCTTCAGCGTTTTGCCAAATTGGGTGGTAAACTTGCCCGCCCCCAGTGTAGCCTTGATCTGCTCACGCTGCTCCTTGCTGGTTACGCCAAAGCTCGAAAGAGCCTGCGCCGAAGCGAGGGCGGCGTCTTGCGAGAAATGCACTATGTAAAGGGGTCCTTCGTTGTTACGCAAGGCCAGTTCTACCGTGCCTTCAAGCGACATAAGCTCGTACTTGTATTCCAGGGGAACGGGGCGCGGAGCATCGGCAATAATATCTACCGTTGTTCCCGTTTTCGATTCCAAGGCCTGCGCAATCTGAGAAACGTCTCCCAGCGTCGCGCTCATAAGAAGGAACTGCGTATGGGGAAGCGTGAGCAGCGGAACTTGCCAAGCCCAACCGCGGTCGGGGTCGCTGTAGAAATGGAATTCGTCCATTGCCACGCAGCCGACATCCGACCATTCCCCTTCGCGAAGCGCCTGGTTTGCCAAGATCTCAGCCGTACAACAGATAACAGGAGCCTGCGGGTTGATCTGAGAATCTCCCGTGATCATACCCACGTTTTCACGCCCCAGCATATTCACCAAGCCGAAAAACTTTTCGCTTACGAGCGCTTTGATGGGAGCCGTGTAGAACGCGCGTTTGCCCGAGCACAATGCCATGAACATCATGCCGATGGCGACCATCGACTTCCCTGAGCCAGTTGGCGTTCCCAAAATAACGTGATCTCCCACCATGAGGCTCATCAGCGCCTCGTCCTGATGGGGCCACAGATCAATCTCATGCTCGGCGAGCCACTCATAAAACGTCTCGAGGGCTTCTTCCTCGCTGATCGCGTCGACTTCACGCCAAGCGGGAGCCAATGCACCCAATGAGCCGAAATCGCTGCTTGATTCGTCGATTTCGGAAGATTCCTCTATTTCAAATTCTGCAGAGTCCACCAAGGGATCCTTTCAATGTGTTTGATCTTCAAAGCTTTCATCGTGCCAACCGCTCAAGAAATGGAAGTCCAACCTAGACGCTAACTAGAGCATGCAGAGCCTGCCCATGCCGAGCAGGCAAGCGCCTAAGGCGCCAGCCCCCTGCATCGCGCCATCCGAAAAAGAGCCGGTTACTATCTACCCGTTGGGGCACCGGCCAGATAGCGTCAGGCACCGCTTCGCGCCAACCAGACACGGGGCAGATGCAGCCAAGCTCAGCTCCATGCCAACCGAAGGCTGGCCAAAACATAGCAGACCTCGTCCCTCGCCAAGCGGGCATCAGCCAATTAGCGCGCCCCGAGCATTCTCCCCGCCAAACAACGCCCTAGGCAAATTGCAGGATATCGACAGGTGCATCTATAAGCACGTCGGGGCTGCCCGTTTTAAGCGTTTCGAGCGACTGATAGCCCCATGTAGCACCCACCGCAAGCATGCCAGCATTATGCGCTGCTATAAGATCGGTATGCGAATCGCCGAAGTACGCACAGCGAGCGGGCTCGAGGCCCATTTCCCTTGCGCACAGCAAGAGCCCATCGGGATCGGGCTTGCGCGGGATAGTATCGGTTTCACCGTGGGAAACGTCAAACAAGCCGGGAAAGAACTTCGCCTCCACATCTTTCACGCCGCCTTCAAATTTGTTGGACATGATACCCAGCTTCTTCCCGCGAGTATGGAGCTCTTTGAGGGTTTCCGTCATCCCCTCGAATTCGCTCGTCAGGCTCAAACCGAATTCGCTATACAGGTTCTTAAAATTACGAAATACCTTTTCAACCTGCTCTTCGGTAGCCCCATCGGGCACTGCCAAGCGCGCTAGAGCCAAAGCACCATTACCCACAAACGTACGGATTTGCTCTTCGGTATGGGGAGGGAACCCTTCTAGTTCCAGAGCCTTGTTGGTGACCGCCGCCAAATCGGGGAGCGTGTGCAAAAGCGTTCCGTCCATATCGAAAATGAATCCGTCAATTTCAGGCATACCAGCCCTGGCACTCATAGCCTGCCCCTTTCGTTGGCAAATCGGAAAACGCGCTTCAACAGCAGCGCAACAATAACGGTTTCAGACTACCCCAACAAAAGATCGCTGAACGTTTCTCGCACCAGCCATAACACAAGAACCATGATAACGGCGCGCAGGGTGCGGGGACTGCGATGGCAGCGAGACAACGCAGGGCGCAGAGGCTGCGGCGGACTGCGAGGCTGAAGGACCAGAATGGGGACCGCGGGGGGGGTGGCGNNNGCCCGCGGGGGGGGTGGCGAGAAACCACAGTCTGATATGGCGAACAACGATGGCGGGGCAACGCGGGGGGTGGGGAGAGTGGCAAGATCTTCAGGCTATACATGATTTAAGAGCTCCGGACAGAAATAACGCCCCTTAGTGGCAAGATCTCCGCGCGGTGTATTCCCGAACGGCGGTTTGCAGGGCTATTTGGATACACGGCGCGCGAATCTTGCCAAAACCAGCTCATTTTGGATACATAGCGGCGATATATTGCCACTAAGGGGCGTTATTTCCGTTAGAGGCCTCCTAGAGAATACATGACGTAGATTTATTGCCATGCTAAGACACTGCGGAATGCATTGCGCGCCGTTTGACTCGAGGCTGGCAAGACGCTGTTCGCCCAGGTGGCAACGGGGGCACAAGACGCTGGTGGCGTG
>FR884647.1:9768-17716 GCA_000436075.1 Eggerthella sp. CAG:209
CCAGCGACAATGACGGCGCCGTCCGCTGGGAGCCACGGGGTGCTGGGTGGTGCCGACGCTGTCCGCAGGAAGTCGCAGGGCTGCTAGACGGTGTCGTCACCATCTGTCAGGGACTACGCTCACAGGCAGTGTCGATGTCATCCGCCCGAAAGGTGCCGAGGCGCCATTCAGCGAGAACGGGCTTTGCGTTTTGAATGGATGGGGTGGTTGCGGGCATTTATTGCTGGTGTTGTGCTAGCATTAGGTCTTGCGCGGGTGTCGCCAAGTGGTAAGGCACGAGCTTCCCAAGCTCGCATGCGCGGGTTCGAGTCCCGTCACCCGCTCCAAAAAAAGTTAAGGCCGGTCTTCAATTTAGAACTGCGCCCCACAGGTGGCGGTTCATTCGGAGATCGGCTTTTTTGATGGGCGCATCTAGGTTTTGTCAGCTCACCTGGGATATAAGCAAAAGCACATCCAACCTTGCCTGTATCTCTCTTTCACAGGATTTACCTCATTGCCCTCGGTAGGGTTTTGTTGCTCTCGCTGAGAGTTGTGCGCTTTTTCGCAGGATTTACCCTGGTGTGGCAATCCAACCATCACGAAAACAAAAATCTCGGCTTTTTTGCAACTTTTTTGCGATTGAGGATGTCGTTGTTCCGGGATCATACATGGCTCTTCCTTTCCGTTACGAGAAAGCTTTTCAGGGGGAGGGGAGCTCGCAACAACGGTTATTCTAGGAAGCGCTTGTTTTCCCTTAGGTTTCGTCGATTCACGTAACAGCTTTTTGAATCAACGTCCACACGAAGGAAACGGGGCATGCCTATAGTTCGTTGCCATACCTTGCTAGTCAAAACAGAGAGAGGTTTCTTTATGAGCAATTCACTTAACGGAAGGAAGGTTGCAGTTATCGGCTGTGGCTTTGTGGGATCAACCACTGCATACAGCCTGATGCAGAGCAAGCTTTTCACCGACATGGTTCTTATCGATGTAGACACCAACCGAGCCGAAGGCGAAGCGCTCGACATCAGCCACGGCATTCCTTACTACAGTCCCATGAACATCTACGCTGGTACTTACGAAGATCTTTCCGATGCCTCCATCGTTATCATCACCGCCGGCGCTAACCAGAAGCCAGGCGAAACGCGCCTCGACTTGGTACAGAAGAATGTAGCAATCTTCAAGACCATCGTTCCCCGCATTATGGAACAGGGCTTTGACGGCATTTTCTTGGTGGTTTCGAACCCGGTAGATATCCTCACGCAGGTAGTAATGGAGCTTTCAGGCCTCCCCCGCGAGCGCGTAATGGGTTCGGGCACCGTACTCGATAGCGCGCGTCTCAAATACACGCTGGGGCACATGCTCGATGTTGACCCACGCCACGTCCACGCTCGTATTATTGGCGAGCATGGAGACAGCGAGCTGGCGGTATGGAGCGCTGCAAACGTTTCCGGAATCGCCATCAACGATTTCTTCCGCTTGCGCGGCATCGAAAACGCCACCGAAATCCGCGCATCCGTCGAAGAAAGCGTGCGCAACAGCGCCTACGAGATCATTGAAAAGAAGCGCGCCACGTATTTTGGCATCGCTCCTTCCGTAACCCGCATCTGTGAAGCAATCGTGCGTGATCAGAAATCAATTATGACGGTCTCGAATTATCGTACTGACGTCCAAGGCGTTCCCGATGTTGTCATGAGCTTGCCCGCTATCGTCGGAAGCAAGGGCGTTGAATTCCCTATTCCTCTGCAGCTGAGCATTGACGAAGCTGAGCTGCTTCATTCTTCTGCACAAACCCTGAAAAACACCTTGAACCAAATCGATTTTTCTCTGTAGGCATAGAGCCACATGCAAAACAATGCCCGCACCTGCGGTTTGAAGTGCCTCCTTTTTCTTTATGTTCAAGAAACGGAATGCAGTTCATCGTGCGGGTGCGGGCATTGTTGAGCCTACACGCAAGATTCTCTTGTTTGCTGCTTCATTATTCGGGGGCGTGTCGCAGTTAAGGTGCGGGTATCGATGCGCCTTCGCACAAGAGGCTCAGTTGCCGTTTTTCACCATGGTAGCTACCGTAAACCAAGTACGCTCGTAAGGACGATAGAACGTCTTCATGTCCGTCACCTCAACGTCGTCCCTCGCTTCCAAATCGCGAACGTCAACCGGAACGCCTTCTACCTGAGTTTGCCCCAGCACGATAAAGGTGCCTTGATAGCCATCAAGTGCAGCGTCCCATGATTTTACACTGGTAAGCGTCGGAAAATACGACTGATATGCATGGGCCCAATTACCCGGCTGCCATGCTAAAAACGTTTGCTTGATATTCTCGCATTCCACCGCTGTAACCCCTTCAACCCCAATGTCCGAAGAGAGCACTAGCGGGCGACTATTGGACTTTGCCATTTCCTCCAAATAGTCAAGCGGCTCTTCGTTTTTGCCGCTGTATGCATCTTGAACGAACAAAACCTGGTTGACGATCGACACACCAAGAAAAGCTGCGAGCAACCCGCGTACGCACACCTTACTATTAACATGAGAGAGCCAAATTGAAGCGGCAAGGAGTAAGGGGCCTATGGTCACACAAAGATAGCGATAGTAGACAATCAGCGAGTCAATAACTATAGAAGCCGCAAGGGCAGCGGCAAACACACTTGCGTATAACGCAACGCCCCATATGGCGGGCAAAGTAGAGGGAGCAAGCACCCAGTCTGCCAGGGAAAAGGATTCTTTGAGGCCTGCGTTTTGCTGTTTGGAACGCCGCAGCCAATTCGCCAAACCATAGAGCGCCGATGCAGCAGCCACTACTGCGCAAACCGTAAGAATCACCACATAGCCAAACCCATAGGTATCGGCAAATATCACATAGCTCGTGTAAACCGGGTAGAACAACCATTCCACTATAGTGCGAGGAAACGAAACATTTGCCCAATACGATCCAGACACTACTCCAGCCTGGCTTTCGAAAACCATGAGCCAGGGAGCATAAAGGGCTACCTGAATTACCGCCCCCACTATAAATACCGGCAATGCCTTTTTTGCACGAGCGATAATGAAAATCAGCAAGTAAAGGTTGATGAACGATGCCGCAAGCACACCGTAATAATGCAAGTAGGCGCTCGCGAGACTCGACAGGAACATAACAAGCCACCATCTACACGGTACACCGCACCACTCACGACAGCCGCCCCCATCGTAGGCTGAAGACATCCACCAGTTTTGGCCTTCTTCTACAGACCCATCTCCTTCCCTAGGGTTTTTGCTACGTAAGGTGCATGCAATGCGCCACGCATACAGAGCGCATAGCGTTACAGAAAAAATCACCCAAGAATACATGCGAATCTCAACCGATATATAAGCAAGATAAGGCGTAGACAGGGAAAAGAAACTAAACAGCACGCCGGCCTTCCAGCCGAAATCATGCCGTATCACTGTGAAGCCCAACATTGCCAATGAAAAGATTCCCGCTATCGTAAACAGGCGGTACACAAGGAGATTTTGCCCAAAAAGTGACTCGAGAACATGGAGGCCCCAGTAAAACAGAACTGGATGAACATCCCCTGACCCAATATCCCAAATTTCAGCGAAAGAGTTGTTCGCTATAGAAACCGAATAGCTTTCATCGAACCACACATTTCCGTGAAAAGACCCCGTTAGCAGAAATGCAAGACCAACTATCAGCAGCATCACATGAAACCGCTTCGATTCGAGGTATTTCTCTAAACGGGATTGCGTCACAGTTTCACCGTCGCTTCTTTTAATTGTTCAACAACAAAACAATAGCCGAATCTGTCTCGGATACGAGCACCAAACTCTACACCGTTGATCACACTGGCGGCGATCCCTTTTCCGACAAACGCAAAGGTACTCCCAATCAAACAACGATGCATCCCCCTCATTCATTGTTTTTCTTATCGTTAAATTACAGCCACATTTCTGTCATGAGCTTCCAAAAACACGCCCATGCACGTCTGCGATAATAAGGTTGCTAGAGAAAGGCTCGCGAATGCAGATTGAACAACGCACTACTTTTATTCACGCAGATGATTTCGGAATAACACCTGGTCAGGCAAAATCCATCTTGTCGCTTAGCTCTTCCTGCGGCGGTAGCGGAGCGCTCAACAGTGTCAGTATTTTTGCAAATTCTCCCGCATTTTATGAAGCCGCCAGCCTTGCCCAGCCGTATGTCAGACGCGGCGTTCTGCGGGTATGCCTTCATCTGAATCTCGTGGAGGGGCCATCCGTCGCAGATCCGAAACGCATACCTCTTCTCGTTAACGAGAGGGGTATGTTCGATAACAATTTCATGGGATTG
Organism: Eggerthella sp. CAG:209; assembly: GCA_000436075.1. GTDB lineage: Bacteria > Actinomycetota > Coriobacteriia > Coriobacteriales > Eggerthellaceae > Anaerotardibacter. Next base: position 14,051 of record FR884647.1, read on the forward strand.
TTCAAGCTGGGTATCACCAACAAAGACGAGGCATTCAATCAGCTTGTTATTGAATGCCGCAGTCAAATCCAGCGTTTTCTATCAGCGTTTCCCGATCAACAGCTATCGTTTCAATTGGACAGCCACCAGCATGTTCATGCTGTCCCTATCGTCTACAGAGCACTCGCACAAGCTCTAGCTGAAGAAAACTGCCTGGTTAAGCGGCTGCGCGAACCCATCGATCCGCTTCCCCTTTACCGGACCTGCGCCGAAGGCGACTCAAAGGAATCAGCCGGTTCCTCCACGCCTCAAGCACGCAATACGCCGACACGAATCCCGATGGTTAATCGTGTAAAAATCTTCTTGATTTCTGCCCTTTGGCGCAAATGTTCAATCAACGACATTCCGTGGGCCCCCAGCAGACCTGCTTCAGCACCTTTGTTTTCAGGTGTTGCCCTCTCTGGACGCATGGATGAATTCAGCAAACCGCTTCTTGCTTCTTTTCAGCATGAAGCAACTCGTCAAAACAGAGATGCCGAAATCCTATTTCATCCTATCTCGGTACCGATCGAAAAGTGTCTTGACCCTCTGAACAAGCCATTTGCTGAAGCATGCGCTTCATTATCAAGGAACCATGAAGCAGAACTGATTCGGAAGCTATAAGCACTTCATTGGATTTCTTCGACCCGCAAACACCAGCTCTATCCATTGTTCTATGGCATGTTTCACGTGAAACAGCGTTTTGCGTCAACACATTTGATCCTGTTTGCCCTAGATAATACAGATATAAGAAAGGCCCAAGGTTACCCTTGGGCCTTTCGTTGTGAGAGCGCTCTTGCTTAGATGCTCTTCAAAATTGCCATTACGAAATTCGAAGCATCCTCCAAAGCCTGAGGATCGACGTTTTCGATAATGTCGTTATCCGCAGAATAGAGCGCGGTGTTTCCGTCTGCCATACCGGCGATCGTCATCGCCTGAACACCATGAGCCATTGCAATCGATGCAGGTGTTTCACGTGAAACAATGCGATCGGTATGATATCCAACCCCCGAACGCTCGCTTGCCTGGCGAAGAACACGCTTTAAGCGTGAGGAAATCTTATAAGGCTTATAGGCACCTTCCTGTTCAATGCAAGAAAGCGCACCAGCACCAAGGGCCTCAAGATTGATAACGATTGCGCCTTTCATCTCATCGGCGTGCTCTTCCAGGAACGCATTAATGCCCGAATGAGAATACTGCTCTGCACCAAGGCCAACAAACCATACTTCGGTGTCGATGTCGGGATGGCGGAAGTCCTGAAGTTTCTTGAGTTCGCGGTTGATTTGCTCGGCTGTGCCAGCGTCACCATCGATCCGCAATGCGGGGCTGGCATCAACAATGCCGTCAGTATCATAGACCGCCGATTCGTCATAGTAAGTATCCTCTACTTGAGCATCTTCGCCCTTGCGAAGACGATTCAAAGAGAATGCCCCACCGTTCCATCCACGACGATCATCGGATTCGCGGTAGTCAACGTCTACAAACTCATCATCTTCCTCACGGAAGCTCGACCAATCTCCACGAGCTTTGCCGATGCTGCGGGCATTATAGTCCTCATCAACATCTACCCACTCGTTTACAGAAACTTCTTCTTCCTTGCGCTTCTTGCCCTTGCGGAATCGGCTAAAGAGGCGTCCAGCACGGGACTTAGGCATATCAACGTATCCAGGACCAGCAAAAGCACCTGTTTCGGTGTATTCCTCGTCGTAGGCGGAATCATCCGCATCATCGATATAGCGCTCTTCAGGGGCTACGTCAGATACCAGCTCATCCCCTACAGGGGCGAATGAGCCAGTGCCACCAACGGTCGAAAAAGAGCCAGTTGCAGACACTGCCGACTGCGCGCCCGTATCAAACGAAGGGAGGTTGAGGCTTCGCGCTGCAGGCGCTGTGCTAAACGCATCAGTATTTCCATCAATACGAGGAAGCATGTTGGAAAGCAACGATTTACCGCCCGTGGAGGTGCCTTCGTTTACCTCTGCCATAGGAGCGCGCTGACGAAGGTTTTCACCCGAAGCGCTGCGAGCAGGCGTTACGTCCGGCAACACGATAACCTGACGAGAGTGGTCCGCCTGTTCAACAACAGGAGAAACAGGAGATACCATTTCCTCCATGCCCACAATCGGAGAAGCTACCGCAGGCTGAGGCGCAGTTCTTTCAAACGGCTCTTCTGCGTATTCTCCACCCTGCACCTCATCCGAATAGCCGTAGGAGTAGGATTTCATTTCCTCCTGTACACGACCAGCAGGGATGCGTGCGGTTGATTCATCATTGCTGTCGTGGAACGAACCCATATTGACCACATTGTCATCGATACGGCGAATCGGCTCATCTTCGTCGTCGAACTCTTCATTGTCCATAAACTGGGAGACATCGATTGGGGAAATTGAGGTGGTTACACTCGGAGATACCGCCTGTTCAGGCTGCTCAGCTGGATCATCAACGTATACTTCTTCGCTTTCAGATACAGTAGGCTCTTCATAGTAGTCCTCGTTGTAGGACTGCTCCTCCAGGTATTCTTCAGCGGGATATTCCTCTTCAACCGATTGCTTACGCGATGAAATCGACTTCAGGCGAGAAGCAAGAGAATGCTGCATCTGAGATGCTTTTTCGGAACCAGAATGGACCGCGTTATTGAGGAAATCGCCAAGCGAACCGCTACGACGTGAGTGAACACTCCTCTTGGAGCTCATTGCGGGGCGAGAAGCTTCCTCGTTTGCGGGGTAATACTCGGGGGTATTTGTGTACTCATCGACGGGCTCCATAGGCGAAGTTGCCGAATCAAGCTCCTCTTCGATTTCTTCAACTTCGTTATTCCTGGGAACTGAGCGATGAAGCCTCTGGGAATGACGCACCGAAGAGCGGGGGGAGGGCTTTCCTTGGTCATGAGAGCCGAAATGCTCATGTCCTTGAACAGTCTCTTCGACTATCTGCTGCTCAGGCTCAACAATGGGCTCGGGCTCAGCAGGAGCTTTTTCTGCAAGCTGATCTACCTCTTCAATTGCAGCCTCGTAAAGCGTCTCGTGCGACACAGGGGCAGGAGTGTCGTTTGCAGCAGGATCATGTTCAGCTGCTTCGACAGAAGCAGGCTGATCTTCGGCGGCAACGGCAGGCTCGGGATCGTGATCGAGCCATGGAGCAGGCGATGCAATGGGCTTCGGAGCGGGCTTGCGTTCGATGGGTGCTGCTGCAGTGTTGTTCAGGTGCCATTCTTGTTCAGCTGCCAAATCCTCTGCCGACAAGGCGGCAGGCTGACCATCAGCAATGGGCTCAGCGAAATGAGCCGAGCTCCCTTCATGATTAGCATGGGGCGCAGAAAACGACTCAATCTCATCCTGCAACGCGCGAACCTTTGAAGACAATTCGGACTGAGCAGCCTCGGGCTCAGAGACGGGAATGGCAATGGGAGATCCGTAGGGATTAGAAGCATGATGCTCCATCATGCGCGCAGCAACGGTATCCGCATAGCGAGAACGATTTACCTTCGGGGTTTTTCCTGCATCAGGCTTATTCGCACGTGCCTTCTCTTGAGCAATCTTTGCCCAAGAAGGAGTATCGCTCGTTTGGACGCGGGCTACAGGCTCTGGGGCAGCAGAACGGGCAGCCTCTTTAGCAGCTGCTGCCGCGGCTGCAGCTGCGGCCTCGGCC
>FR884647.1:17722-26451 GCA_000436075.1 Eggerthella sp. CAG:209
GCAGCTGCGGCCTCGGCCGCCTGCTTCTTTTCAATCTGCTGCTTGGGGATAATGACCTCGTCTTTTTCCCCAGAATCGGACTCTTTTTTAGGTTCTTCGTCAAGAATAGAGGAAACCATGGTGCGTGCCAGAGGACTCGGCGCCGACTCAGGACGCTTACCAACCTCAAAACGTACGCTAGAAACCTCATCCTCATCTTCAGCGATCAGGCCGCCGCCCTTAACCAGGCGAGAAGAAATATCGGTTACGGGAACCTTGTCGGCAACAGGCTTTCCAGTCAAAGCCGCAATAGCAGCTTTCGCTGCCGCAAGAGATTCCTGCGGCGACATCTCTGCTTCATATTCAAGAGATGCACCTTCAGGCACAACGCCCGCAGCGCGTGCCGCCTCTTCGCCGTGTACGCGATTGCCCTCTTCAACGCTGCGCTCCAGAGCTTCCTCTTGGCTTACCAAGCCGTTTCCAACTTTGCGCGCAACATCAAGCAAAACCGAAACACCGGAAGCGTTATTATTTGCCGACTGGTTGAATGGAGCAACGATATGAAGCACAGAGCGAACCAGGGGGATAGCAAACAGCACCGCACAAATAACCAACAGAAAAGTAAGAATGGAAGACATAGCACCCGTATCGGCTGCGAACAGCGTGGAGCGAAGCAGGAGAACGAAAGCCGAAACCACCAATGCAATGGCGCTTGCCTTCTGAAGAATAGGCAATGCCGCAGCGAAGGGGGGCTTTTCCTCCGTCAAAACCTTGCCACTGTCATAATTGGCCACCAGGATCACCTTGCGGCGACGAGCATTGGCGCCATTTGCCGGGGTGGGCTGATATTTCGCCACCACATTCTGGCTTGCACCGGTCCTAAGCAAGCGTGAAAGAACAGGGCGCCCCGTGATCTCCATGCCATATAGAACCACCGCAGCTATAGTGAGAAGCAACCAAAGTATGCCCAAAGAGGGAACAACAATAGAAAGAACGGCACCAAGCAAAGCAACACCGAAACAAATGATGTTCGGGAGCTGATCGTTGGTTACACACTGGAAGTCTTCCACCACCGTCGCGAAACCCGCCTCTTTCTGCATCTGGTCGGCAAGATAGAGCGCAGCCCTCTGTTCCTCCTCGGTACCCGCAGGATGCGGACCTATCTCTTGCGTGAGATAGGCGATATCGTCGATTATTTCAGCCATGGAGAGCCCCTTTTGTTTCCACGCTTATATAAGTAAGTAGCGATTGACATGGATATAGACTGTACAAGTATACGTCATTTGACTCGTTTCGCCTTTATATGAACCGTTTGTTCACCTTGTCTACCGCATTACGCAAAGAAGCGCCTTTCTTTCTGCATAAAATACCTCCCATCCACTTATCGCAGATGGGAGGTTTCACGTGAAACATATCAGTCAGCCTGCTGCTAATCCTGCCCAAGATACTCTCTTAAATAAGCATCGTTTGATGCAGCGTCCGAACGAAGGCTGTCATAGCGAGAAACCAAATCGGCTGTTGCGCTGGCATAAGCATCAACCACAGGCTGGCTAAATTGCTTCGGCAACGCTTTTGCCATTTCCACAGCCTCCTGATCGGCTCTGTTATAAGCATCGTTGTGGGACTCGGCAGTCGCTTTGTCTTGTATAAGGATCGCCGCATTTGAGGCAAGCGCTTCATTGGTCGCATCGATTCGCTTGCTGACATAAGCCAGCGAGGCATCGAAATTCGCCGCGGGATAGAAGCCCTTCGCCTTCGCAATGCATTCCTTCGCCTTTGAGAATTGAGCCTGGGCAGAAGTGGTGAACTCGGTTGATTTCGCCACGTTGTCCGCCGTTGTGTCCGAAACAACAGTTGCCGCCTGCGTCAAAAGGGCATTCCCTTCTTGGATGCAACTCCACGCCTCATTCATGGCATCGATGCCTTGCTTTGCTGCAACATCTTCCTTCATACGTTGATCGGCAACATCAAGAAGCTCCTCACGAACCGCAATAGCATTCAAGGCCCGTTGCGCCGCCTCTTTGTCGCGCTGGGATCCGTCAAGCTCCGACTCTGCCTTCTGAGCATACACGCGAGCCGACTCAAGTTGGTCTTTGGCATCGGGAATAGCTGCACTTAATTCCTGCGCGCGAGAAACGGTATCGTCACCAAACGTATCCTGAAAATATTTGTCGATAGCAACCGTGGTTTCATCGCTTTGCTTAACAAGCTCGCAAGCTTCACGCAGCACACCGACGCTGGTATTCAGTCGCTCGTACTGCTGGTAGGCCCAATACCCCCCTACGCCAATCGCGCCTATGCAAACAACCGCCACGAGTGCGATGCTGAAACGGCGATACCATCTGCGGCGTTGCTTCCTGCGAGCTATTTCTGCCTGAGAATCTGCGCCTAAAAACGTTTTACGCTCAGAAGGCTGGGGCTTCGCTTCGGCTGAATTTCGCTTGGTGGCCTTTTCTGCTGTCAGGTCCCTTTCCTTGCCTCCTGCGGTTGAAGCGCCCTTCCCGAAGCTTGGAAGACGCCACTTGGCGCCACGCGAGGGCTCATCCTGCGCTGCAGCTTTTTGCTCAAGGACATTCAGGGAAAGCTCGTTAGGCTTTCCCTGCGAGAATTCTTTCAGATGAAGAACCTGAGTTTCCTTATGCCCAAGGCCACGGCCGCTTCGCTTTTTCTTGCGGGCCATCACGAATGCGAACCTCCGGCTACGCGCGCAAGAGACTCGATCGCCACACGGTCGGCAACCTCGGCAACGATATCCGAGCAAGGCATCATAACGATATTGCTGCTCGGCAACGAGTTCAGGAATTTCTTGCCGTAATACTTGGTTATCAGGCGTTTGTCAGCCAAGACCACAATGCCGCGGTCGCTCGATTTACGAATAAGCCTTCCAACGGCCTGCTTTACCTCAATAACCGCATGGGGCAGCGAATAGTGAGCCCAAGCGCGATCATCACGTTGTTGACGTTCGCATGAAAGAGGATCTGTAGGCAGACCAAAAGGCAGCTTGGGGATGACAACGCCCTTAAGCGTTGCGCCCGGAGCATCAAAACCCTCCCAGAAGCTCTTCAGAGCAAAGAGACTCAAATGCTCATCTTTCAAGAAGTCATCGCGAAGGCCCTTAACGGAAACGCCCCATTTTTGGCACACCAAACGCAAATCGTCTTCCTTCAAAGCGGGATGAACACCATCAAAGCACTGTTCCATTTCGCGCCTGTTGGTGAATAGCGTAAGCATCGAACCTCTCTGGGCCTTGTGCAAATCAACAAGGAACGATTCCAGGGTTGGAAGATAAGCAGGATCCTGAGGTTCTGGCATATCCGTTGGAACGTAAACCCGCATATTGGCGTCGAAATCAAAGCTTGAATCAACCTTCAGCACATCAGCCCGAGAATCTTCCCCTTCGTTGAAGCCAACGGCACGCTCGAATGCATCGAACTGGCCGTCGACCGCCAGAGTTGCCGAAGCATATATAACACTGCGCGTTTCAGCATAAAGACTCTCGTTTAGCGACTTGCCCACATCGAGCGGCTGAACCGTAAAGATTTCATCCAACGTACCCTTCGTTCGGTTAAGGCGAACCGAATACACATGGTTATCGCTGTCATGGAAGAACATCTCATCAAGGGCATCGTATGCCTCCCTCAATTCAAGCGCAGCCAGGGCGAGTTCCCTCTGGGCGCTTGTTGTGTCTTCGATTTGCTCCGCATAAGCAACGATGTCGCGGCAAGCACGGATCAGCTTTTCCAAGGTGTCGTATACCGCGCGCGCACGATTCACGACACCTCGGTACTTATCACCATGGCGAATCTCGTCGTTTAGCCAGAGATCAAAGTATTCGTATCCACGCGAGCGGGTCTTCGGATCGAACACCAGAAGATCTTTTGCTCCGAGACAGAACTCTTCCGTCGCCATCGCGAAGGCGCCCGCACAGGTGCGCGCTTTGGCAATAAGCGATTCATACAACGCGCGGCCTTCCTCTGGAGCTTGAGCGCTTCGCTCCACTCGAGAAAGAACGTTGTGTGAACCTTCCCCATTTACGCGCAAAGCAAGCGCCCTCAGCGAATCGGAAGACACCGAAAGGGCAAGTGCGCGGCGCGCTTCTTCCTCCGCACCATGAGCCTCGTCTACGGCCCAATAGCGGATAGGGGGCAGCAGCCCACCTTCGAATCGGACATCCCAGAAAAGCAAGCTATGGTTCGTTACCACAACATCGCATCGCTGGGCTTGCTCGCGGGCGCCATGGACAAAGCAGCTTCGTCCAAAGAAGGGGCACTTATGGCGCAAGCATTCGTTGCTCTTGGTCCCAATGCGCCAACGGGGAATAGCGCGGTAATCAATTTTCAGAGCGTCCATATCGTCGTAGTCGCTCTGTTCTACAAACGAAAGTAGACCCGCCAAAGCGGGTGCCTGGTTGATCTCCTGCTTACGATAATGAATTACCGATGGCCCTTGGTTGACCAAGCTATCCACCTTGCGAAGGCAAGGATAATGACTGAACCCTTTCAAAGGAGCATACGTGATGCCGAGAGCCTTCGAAAGAAGAGGCAGCTCCTTATGAACCAGCTGATCCAGCAATGCATTGGTCTTTGTGGCTACACCCACGGTGATACCGTTTTTCTGTGCTGCCAGGGCAAGAGGAACCAGGTAGGCCATCGATTTGCCAACGCCGGTGCCAGCTTCTACAGCAAGATTGCGAGACGTTGCCAAAGCGCGGTTTACCGCAAGAGCCATTTCGCGCTGTTCTTCGCGCGGCTCATATTCCTCGTACAAAGACCCCAATAAACCATCAACGGAAAAGGCTTCAGAAATTTCCGCATCGGTTGCGAAAGAAAGCTCGGGGGCTTCGCTACCCGCAGGAGGAAGCTCCTTGCCCACGGGGGAAGAATCAGGAACATTAGCATCAGGGCGCAAGGGAGCCGAAGCCTGAGCCACTGCCGCTTTACGCGATGCGCGCAAACTGTACGGCCCCTCGCTTTCCTTCATAGCGGCAAGGCACTTAAACACACGCTCAGTATTCCAAGTGTCGCTATCGCACATATCGGCAATATGCTGGAGCAAAGGGGTAGGCATAGTGTCAACCGCAGCCAAAAGCACCCGATACACGAGACATGTCGCAGCCACATCATCATCAGCACGATGGGTGGAGTCGGGCCCGCCAAACGCGCGAACTAAATCGAGCAAGCGATGAGAGGTTAGACGAGGTAACGCGATTTTCGCCAGATCAAGGGAATCGATCCAGCAGTTCTGCTTCAATACCTCACCCGTAGGGTACTTCGTGCAGAAAGTTCTATCGAAGTTTGCATTGTGGGCAACCACATCGGAAGAACCAACGAACTCGACCAAACCTGCAACGGCAGTATTGGGGTCAGGAGCATTCGCCACATCCTCATCGCTGATGTTGGTAAGGTGAGCAACATCTTCAGGGATCGGTTTTCCAGGATTTACGAACGTTACGTACCAGCCGACGATTTCACCATGGACCATACGCGCTGCAGCAATCTGAATCAGCTCGTCATGGTTGAAGGAGAAACCCGTCGTCTCGGTATCGATAACAACAACGTCTTCATCCAGTTCACCAAACGAGTGCTCTTTCGCATAGCTGCTAAGCGAATGGTAGCGATCGCGAATGCGCTGAGGGGTGTTTTCAAGAATATAAGTGTCAAGCCTTGATGCGACTTCTGCATTTTGTGTTTCCATACTAGTAAGACTATCATTTATGGAATTCTTTATCTCTAATGCCTGAATCACTTCTAGGAGAAAACATGTCAGATATTGGCTATTTTTCCATGTATGCCCGCTTTGAAACCGAAAGCAAAGAAGATGCTGCAGCATTTCTTGGCGCAGACAACATAATTGGCGACGCATTCTCTATCGAGCAGGAATATATCGACGGCAGGCGTACGGCATGGATCGTGAATCCTTTCGGCAAGCGCATGGGCACCATCGACGAAAAAACCGCTGAAAAGGTCGATCTCTGTAACGCCAAAGGATGGAACACCGTTGCCTTGCTTGCGCTCGTTGCTTTCACGGAAAAGCCTGAGCCAGGCCTTTACTGGGGTCAGGTTCTTATCATTTCCTATGACCCAAAATATGAAGTCGCCTTCTCTACATTTATAGAAAATGTCGGAAAGCAGCTCGGCGAAGGAATACGCCCCGACGTCTCCCTTGGTCGCGACTCCCTTAAGAAGGTTATCGAAACTCAGGGCGAATGGGTTCCTTCGGGACGCGTTCCCTTCCCCAACAAGAACAAGGGCACCGCTTGGGTGAAAACGCAACGCACCGGAACGGAACGTTTGGTAAAGCAGGCACGCAAGGGCAACATAGGTTGCACGGTAGTTAGCTGGATATTCCTTCTCGCCGTTGTCGCCCTTATTGTTTTCGGGCTTCATTCCTGCGGAGCGTTCTAGCCAATCTTCCGCCTAACCGTGCTATAGACACTCAGTGGTGTTTCACGTGAAACGCCACCATAAAGAAAACCCCTTGCCGCATTCCGGGCCGCACCTCTCGAAATCGGACTTATTTCAATCCGAATCGGGGGTGTGGTTCGTTTCGCGGACAAGGGGTTTTACGTTTGCGGCAGATATCTACTTAATTTTCCAAGGCATAGGAAATGAGCTTGGTGCAGAGCTCAGCAAAACTCATGCCAGCTGCACGAGCAGCATCGGGAAGAAGAGATGTTGCCGTCATGCCAGGAATGGTGTTCGTTTCCAAAACCCAAAAATTCCCTTCGCCATCCTTAATGAGGTCACTACGAGAAACACCGCGGCACTCAAGCGTCTTATGGGCGGCAACCGCAAGCTCCATAGCGCGCTTGGTATCTTCTTCGGATAGGGGCGCAGGGCAGATATGCTGCGATCCTCCCTGAGCGTACTTCGACTCAAAATCGTAGAACTCGTGGGAAGGAACAATTTTGATAACAGGGAGAGCGCACGGGTCCTCGTTGCCCAATACGGCAACGGTGAACTCTTCGCCTGAAACAAAGCTCTCAACAAACGCGCACGTATCTACCTGAAATACCTTATCGATCGCATCGGCAATTTCCTCAGCACCTTCACACAGATACACACCCAAAGCGCTACCTTCCGTAGCGGCTTTCACAACACAGTGCGAACCCACTTCAGCAATGATGGCATCAATGTCGATATGGTGAGCGTCAAGCATCATAGAACGAGGGGTAGGGATGCCGGCGCGCTCATAGCAAAGTTTCGTCTTGGGTTTGTCGATAGCAGTGGCGCTCGACCAAACGCCTGGACCAATATAGGGAAGCCCAATGGTTTCCAGAAATCCCTGGATGGTGCCGTCTTCGCCGTACTTGCCATGAAGAGCCAGGAAAGCAACGTCAAAATCACCTTGAATCAAAGCCAGCAAGTCTTCTTTGTTGGCGGGGTCGAAAACAGTTACTGGAAAGCCCGCTTCGAGCAAAGCTTCCTTCGCCCCTTCACCAGAAGCAAGGGAAATGGAACGCTCGCCACTCTTGCCTCCCGCAAGCAGAGCAACACGAATTTGTTTAGGATCGAAAGAACAAGACATGGTTCTCGCTTTCATACAAGTAAAACCCAGGGCACTGCTGCCGAAAGGCTTGATACGTTAACCGATAGTGAGTATAGCAAACGCACGTTACCACTCTGCTACCACCACGCGGTAACCACTTGGTTGCGTATAATACTAAGCATGAATAACGCAATCCAATCATTCAACCTGTCCGAAATTCCCACTATTCTGGAAAGTCTCGGACAGCCGCGCTTTCGCGCCAAACAGCTCACTTCCTGGCTTTACCAGAAAGGAGCTCACTCCTATGACGAAATGACCAATCTGCCCAAGAGCCTTCGGGATGTCCTGTCGGATGAATACCCTTTGATTGAGCCGCAAGTGGTTAACAAGCAAGTATCCAACGACGGTACACGTAAATACGTATTCGAATACGCCGATGGCGCCAAGGTAGAAGCTGTCGGAATCCCCTCATTCGACAAGAAAGAGCGCAAAGACGAGCCCAAGCACCTTACCGTGTGCTTCTCCACTCAAGCAGGGTGCGCCATGGGATGCACTTTTTGTGCCACGGGACACGAGGGGCTTACCCGCAATCTTTCTTCCGCTGAAATGATTTGCCAGATCATAGCTGTACAAAACGATTTTAGCTGCCGCGTCACTAATTTAGTTTCAATGGGACAAGGCGAACCATTCCAGAACTACCAAGCAACCCTAGAAGCGCTTCGTTTCGCCAACGCAAAAGACGGCCTTGAAATAGGCGCTCGTCATATAACGGTATCAACATGTGGCATCATTCGGGGAATTGAACGCCTTGCAAACGAGCCCGAACAATTCACGTTGGCAGTATCCCTCCATTCGGCTTTGCAGGATGTGCGCAATGAAATCATGCCGCGTTGCAGCAACATTCCCTTACCGCACCTAAAGAAGGCCCTTCGATCCTATATCGAGAAAACTGGCCGTCGTGTCAGCTTCGAATATCTCCTTATCAAGGGGGTCACCGACACAGAAGAAAACCTCGCAGCGCTAATCGATTTCTGCGATGGCCTCCTATGCCACGTCAACCTTCTTTCAGTAAACGAAGTCGAGGGAAGCCCCTACAAGCCAAGCTCCACCGCAACGCAGCAGCGCTGGGTTAAGGAACTGAAAAGCGCAGGCAAGGAAGCCACTATCCGCAATTCGCGCGGAAGTGATATCGACGGAGCCTGCGGTCAACTGAAAAACAAAATGTAGAGAACGGAAAAATAGGGACAGGCACCAGATTCCCG
>FR884647.1:26502-35257 GCA_000436075.1 Eggerthella sp. CAG:209
AAACTCGCGAGCGGGGCCCTGGTTTTGTTCACTATGGCGCAAGGGGGAATCTGGTGCCTGTCCCTATTTTCCCGCTTGCGACTCTTCAATAAGATGCAGGATACGCTGAAGTTCCTCTTCATCCTTAAACTGGATCTCGATTTTGTTCTTGCCCTTAACGGTCTTGACGCGAACCGGAGCGGAAAGGAAACGGGTAAGCCCCTTCGCAGCCTTCTTGAAACTTGGAGGAGCAGGAACGCGTTTTGCAGCTGCCGAACCAGCCTTCTCACGACCATTCATCAGACGAGCCAGTGCTTCGGTTTCGCGAACGCTCAACTTTTCATTCTTGAGCTTTTCGGTAAGTTTCTTCCTGCCCTCCGCGTCATCAACAGAAAGGATGGCGCGAGCATGGCCGGCGGTGATCTTCTCCTCAAACAAGAGTTGCTGAGCTTCCTCAGGCAAATCAAGCAGACGGAGAGCATTAGCGATAGTAGACCGTCCCTTGGAAACCGTCTGGGCAACCTCTGATTGCGTCATCCCCTTGCGCTCCATAAGGCGCTTATAACCATAAGCCTCTTCAATAGGGTTAAGGTCGGATCGCTGGATATTCTCAATCAAAGCAAGTTCAAGGGCTTTGTCGTTGTCGGCTTCCCAGAAACGAACGGGAACTTCTTCCATACCCAGGCTCTTGCATGCTCGATAGCGGCGCTCACCAGCCAAGATCTGATACTGGTTCCCAATTTTGCGAACCAAAATAGGCTGAAGAAGGCCTTCCTTTTTGATAGACCCTGCAAGTTCCTCAATTTCACCTGGCTTGAAATTGGTGCGAGGCTGATCAGGATTGGGGTGAATCAGGTCAAGCTTAACCGTTGCCGTAAGCCCCTTGGAATCAAATGGCTTGTTTTCCTTCTTCGAAACCTCCAGTGCAGGCTCGACAACCGGCTTAGCGGGCTTCCTAACCTGACGCTCCGCTGCAACGCGCGGCTTAGGAGCGGGAGTTCTCATAGACACCGAACCAGCGGAGCTGAAAGTACCAGAACCAGCACGCATAGCGGGCTTGCGCGCCTCGCGTGAAACAACTTTGGCATTTTCAAGCGCATCTTCAGAAATATAGATATCAGAAGACGGATCAACCGGTTTCCCCGAAGAACGCTTAGCGGTACGTTCCTGAAGAGCTTGATGAAGAACACCAGCGGATTCCTGCTTCTTCTGAGCAGGTTCTTCGTTTAACGGTTCGGGCACGCTCCTTTCCTGCTCTTTGAGAGTCTCAGGAGCAGAAGGCTTCTGGGTATAAGCGGGGCTATCGTCAAACAAAGCATTGAGGCCACGCCCCAAGCCACTTTTCTGCTTAGCCACGAGCAATCACCTCTTTGGCAAGATCGTTGTAGGCAAGGGCTCCCTTATTGTCGGGAGCGTATTCGAGAATCGACTGTCCGTAACTGGGAGCTTCGGACAGTTTAACGGTACGGGGAATCAACGTCTCGAAGACCTCGTCCCCAAAGAATGAACGGACTTCATTAACCACCTGGTTGGCAAGATTGGTGCGAGAATCGTACATAGTGAGAACAATTCCAAAGATATCCAAGCTCGGGTTTAGGATGCTTTTGACACGTTTCATCGAATCAAGGAGTTTTGTCACACCTTCCAATGCGTAGAACTCGCATTGGATGGGAACCAGGAGCTTATCCGCAGCAACCAAGGCATTGATGGTGAGCAGACCAAGGGAAGGTGGGCAATCGATAAGAATGTAATCATAGCGGCCGCGCAGGCTGCCGAGAGCGCTTTTCAAGCGGTTCTCTCGCGCCATCTCGTTAACCAATTCAACCTCTGCGCCGGCCAAGCTGATAGTAGAGGGTAGAACATCAACGCCTTCAGCAACACAAGACAGAATTACCTCTTCGACGGGCGTTTCACCAAGCAGCACGTTGTAAACGCACCCATCAAGGGCTCGCTTGTCGATACCATAACCGCTTGTTGCATTGCCTTGAGGGTCAAGGTCAACCAAAAGGACTTCTTTGCCCATAGCACCTAAGGCAGCGGAAAGATTCACCGCAGTGGTCGACTTACCAACGCCGCCCTTTTGGTTGATGATAGCAAGGATTTTTGTCTGCCCGATTGCATGAGCAACCTTGGGCTTGTCGCGGAAGGGGATAAAGGTGCGAATATCGTCGTCATCTTCATCTTCGGCTTCAACGCCGTCTTCCGAGGAAGTAGACTCCATTTCCGGATCAGTTTCCTCTGCAGCTTCTTCATGCTCGGAGGTTCGCTCGACCACCTCTGCATGTTCATTGATTTCGTCGTAGCTGCTCTGAAGAACCTCTTCTTTGATCTCTTCAGGGTTCTGACTGCGCTCAGTCACGGAAGTCACGGGAACATTTTTTGCTTTTTTTCGACTACCGAACAGCCCCACGAGCTCTCCTCTCTTTTTTTGCCTACCAGACAAACTATTGCTTCACTTGAATACCCTATAAAGGGTAAGCAAATGTTTGCTGTTTCACGTGAAACAGCAAACATAAAAAATAACAAAATGCCCCACATCTCATCGAACAAAAAAACAAGATTGACGCTATACAACAAAATCAGCGAAACACAACTCCGTTTGACGGACAGCATAATGGGATAGCCCAGAAGCAGAGCAAAATGCCCCTTTGTTTCGATTATTTGATAATACCCTTGCCATACCCTTTAGAAAATAGAAAGGTATACGGTTTTTCCTCGAAGCACCGCATTTCCATTCCCAAACAACGATCAAGCAAACGTCGGTTTCCCGAAACCAGTACACAAAAAGGAACCCGAGAAAAAACGAGGCCACACGAAGCTCTATAACAGCCAAACAGAAACAGACTTGAATAGATACTCAAAATATAGAAAACAGGCTCTTACAAAGAGCCTCAAAGCCCTTTTAGCGCAGTAAGTTCAACACAGGACCCTTCAGAACGCTCAAAGAACAAAAAGAGTCCTTGGAGTAATACCAAGGACTCTTTTCTTAAAATGGTTTTTTTTGTGCCATACCGACTCTTCGGGGAAGCTTCATCGAAGGATTGCATCGCTTTCTAAATACGATGATGGCTCGACTCGTCTCTCCATCGGAAAGCGTGAATCCTCTCGAAGAAACGAATTCCATTCCCAATTTGCGAGCAATTTCCCGAGCATGCTCAAGTTCCTCTGATTCACTGTGGGTCTTGTAGCATACCAAGCGTCCGCCTTTAGTCAACAAGGGCGATGCGAGCTCGAGCAGTGAAGCCAGGGAGGAAAGCGCGCGGGCAGTAACCAATGAGAAGTGGTTAGGCTGCTGCAACGCAAGATCCTCAATGCGCCCATGGTAGGTTGAGACAATGTCGTCAATACCAAGCTCGGCGGCAAACAAATCAAGGGCGCGCGTCTTCTTGCCAACGGAATCAGCAAGAAGGGTTTCCCTCCCCGTCATGATCGCCAAGGGAATACCGGGAAACCCAGCGCCCGAGCCCATATCGAGATACGGACCTTCCAGCGCCTCCTCAACTTCAGGAAGGCCAGCGAGCGAATCCTCAACGTGAAGAACCTGAGCAGACTCCCAATCAACGATTCGGGTAAGGTTCGTTACCTTGTTTTCCTCGATAACCAGTTCAAGATGCTTATCGAGTAGCTCCCTCTGCCTTTTGTTGGGCGCATGTTGTTCAGCACTCATGCCAGGATCCCTATCGTGGGCTTACCACGACACGACGGGCGCGACCCTCGCCCTCAGAAACGGTTTCGACGCGATCATCTCCGCGCAGAGCAATATGCACGATGCGACGCTCGTAGGGAGTCATGGGGCGGAGCTTGATGCTGCGATCCTGGTCTACTGCCTTATCGGCTGCATTCAAAGCAATGTCCTCGATCTTCTGACGCTGACGAGCCTTATAGCCTTCAACGTCGACCACGATGGGATAGCGATGACCAACAATGCGAGACGTAATAGACGAAATAAGGAATTGAAGCGAATCGAGCGTACGACCGTGGCGACCGATCAAAACAGCCAAATCGTCACCAGTGATGTCAAGGATAAGCTCACCTTCATCACCTTCATACTCTTCGATGGTCACTTCTCCGACATTGAAATACTTCAAGATATCCTGAATGGCCTCGATAGCCGTATCGGCGATCCTGTCCACTTCCTCTTCGGAATATTGGCCCTCACCTTCGTATTCCTGAGACGAGGATTCATCCTGAACCATGTTCTCTTCTTCCATTGAAAACTCCTTACATTCAAATCTCCCCTCCGCGGTAGAACCACGAAGGGGAGGAGACGGCAAAAAATATGTGAAGTAGCGTTACTTGCTCTTCTTGTGAGGGCGAGGCTTCTTTTCCTTACGAACCACGTTGACTTCCACGGGCTTAACCTCAACCTTTTCAGCTTCGACTTCTTCGTCCTTATGCTTCATAACCTTAGTAGAGATTACCTGCTGCAGAACGCCGAATACAGAAGAAGTTGCCCAGAACAGCAAAACGCCGGTGGGAGAACCCCAACCAAGCCACAGCATGAACAGGGACATGATGCCCATCATAATCATGGTCTGCGTCTTCTGCGGGCTGTTCGTACCCATCTGCTGAAGCAAGGAGGGCAGGAAGGTGCAGAATGCAAACAGAAGGAGAAGGATGCCGTAGGGCAAGAACTCCAAGAAGCCCTGGCCGAACATCGCGGAAGGCGAAGAGAGCAGCGAAGGCAAAACATTATAGAAGGAGTAGGTCATACCTTCGGTACGGGAGCCCATTTCCTGCAATACCTGGAACAGGGCAACGAAGATAGGCATCTGAAGGAACAGGGGCAAGCAACCAGTAATGGGGTTGAAGCCGATCTCTGCATAAACCTTCTGCATTTCCTCGGCCTGACGCTGCTGGTCGTCAGCGTACTTTTCCTGGATCTCCTGGATGCGAGGAGAGAACTGCTGCATTCGATACGAAGAGCGGATCTGCTTCTGCATAAGGGGGAACAGGATAAGACGGAGAATAAGCGTCACGATGATGATCGCCAAACCCCAGTCGGCAACGAAACCATACATAGCATCGATGCACCAGAATATGGCGTCTTTAAACGCGTCCCACATGTGTACCTTTGTCCTCTCGGTTCGGGGGTTGATTATTAAAGATGAAAGGTATCCGGCACGGGGTCATACCCGCGGCCTCCACCTGGTCTGCAGCGCAGAATGCGCTTGCAGGTAAGATACAGACCTTTAAGGAAACCGAATCGCTGAACCGCAACAAGTCCATATTCCGAACAAGTGGGAATAAACCGACAAGTTGCGGGGAGCAGGGGCGATATAGCAAGACGGTAGAACTTGATCATCAACAACAGAACCCCCTTGGGGATAGCTGATATTTTCGACCAGACCTTCAAGACCAAATACTTGCCTTAATACGATTCCATGATCTTCTTGCATGTGGAAACCAGCTTCTGGTATTCAACACGCGTTGTTTTCCTGTTAGCCATGAAAATGACATTCAACTCCGGCCAAGGGCCACCGATATCGTGGCAAACAGCACGCAAGCGGCGCTTCGCCGAGTTGCGCCACACCGCATTACCGTTCTTCTTGCCCGCTATAAAAGCAACACGGCCACTAGGGCCGTGTTGGGTATCTCCCCGGTACACGATCATAGTTACGCAGGGAGTTGCATGTCTTTTTCCGTGCGAGAACAGGTAGGAGATCTCAGTGCTGGATTTGATGGTTCCTAACACGGTTTCTCACAAGGAAAGTTAGGCACAGAGACGCTTGCGGCCCTTTGCACGGCGAGCAGAGAGAACGGCGCGGCCGCTCTTGGTAGCCATACGTGCACGGAAGCCGTGAGTCTTTGCGCGCTTGCGGGTGTTCGGTTGATAGGTGCGCTTCATTACTTTTCCTTTCAGATTTACAGTAACTTCGAAATTATACGATGAAGAAGCAGCGCGTCAATAATAAAGAAAGAAGTCAGGCACCCTATTTCACGGGTCAACACAGAATGAACACGCAAACGGCGGCTGCGCTACGCCCTACTAACGACATTTAGTTCGTCGCTATCGAGGATATGACCCTGCAAGGCCCAGTGGAGCTCGTTGAAATAAAAGCCAGGTTGCAAATCCAGCTCGCAATCAAGCGCATACACCGTAAGCGTATAACGGTGATCCTTATCAGGCGGGCACGGTCCGATGTACCCACGAATCACTTCTTCGCTTGTCTCCTCGGCGCGAGACGAGCAGCTGTTTGAACCCTGCACGAAGGAAAATTCACCGCTATGGCTGGCGTTTTCGGGAATCAAGGCAGTATCAGGGCTCACTCCGCATGCAGCCCAGTGAATCCAGGCAAAGCCACATACGGGAATGGAGTCATAATCAACGAACGAAAGAGCAAGGGACTTAGCCCCCTCAGGCACACCCGACACCTCGATGGGGAACGAACAAATATTGTTGCCGTCACGACGCAGTTCCGGAGACGAATATTTTCCAAAACGATCGGGCAGCATGCCTTTTTCATCCAACGGGATAGCGATCTTCATAGTTTGTCCACCTCACTTTTCCCCAAGGAAAGCAACTTATACACAATTTGTTTATATAGCATTGTGGATAATGTTGATAACTTTCCAGGTGTTTCAGGATACTTCCCCACCATTATCCCAGAGGTTGCAGCAACCCTTTCAGGAAACAAAAACTCGTCTCCGTAATATAGGTGGAAAAGCGGTTCAAATTTCATAAAATACAGGCTTTTAGCTGGTCTTTTATTGTTATCAACACCTCAATTTGCCTGCTGTATGCATATCAGCGAAGCGGTTTAAACACCTTGACTTCAACAGCTAGAAGTGAAAGCACAAAAACTACTTTTCCAAAATAGTTTTCCAAAATGCCTTTCAGGTTTTTCACATTTTTCTTCAGGTGTTTTCAATGTTTTCCACATTTTATTGAAAGAATGTTGAAAACTTCGAAAACACGAGGAAAAGACGGTGGAAAGTTTGAAAAAGTGTGAATAACCGTCTAGAATGAATGAAAAATCAGCTCGATCTATGCCTTATAAAGGAATATCGGTCGGGCTCTTTTTCTCATGTTTTGAAAAAAATCGGAAAGCATCATGAACCAAGAAAACGCACCACATATGCAGCCGATGGAACAAGCGGGGGAACAAGGGTCGGTGTCATATCCTTCCTATAACGAGGAGAGACCTGCAACCGAAGCGACAACGCCAAACACTCAGCCCGCCCAGACATCCACTCCTCCCTACGGGTACGGACAAGGGCAATTCCCTTCCTATCCTGCTCAGGGTGCCCAAATGCAGCCTTATCCAGGCATGCCCTACGGCATGCCTTATGGCGGTTATCCACAACCTGGCTACACCGTACCAGCGCACAACCTGCCCCCCACGGCGCAAATGGCAAACGTCAACGGCCAAGCACCGCAAGGGCAACCGTTTTCCGCCAACATGGCCAACAACCCAGAGCCGCAGGTCGCAGCCCAGGGATTCCCAGGCTACCCTATTGGATACCAGCAACCACAGACTGGCTATCCCCAACAAGCGTTTCAGCAGTTCGCCGCAACAGCAAACCCACACGTTATGCAGCCAGCGGCGGCGCAGCCCTACCCCCAAACGATGCAGCAACCGGCTTCGGATGCCTGCCAGGGCGAGCAGCCTTTCGTGCCCTCCTTTGTGGAGCCGGCAACGTATGGCGAAGACTACGCCCACACAATGAATGGCGGCATCATCGAATCCGTCGAAGAAACGGCACCTTCGCAGAGCTTCGATTACCATCACATAACCACGCCCGCGCGCATTGCAATATACGATTCGCTGAAAACAGCGCCACGCGTAATACAAGTGCAGGGAGGTCCCACACACGAATACATCGAGCACATTGCTTCCTTGACCTACAAAAACGCCAAAGAAGCAGGCGGGGTGATCCCTTACACCGTGATCAGGGAAGTATCCGAAAATTTCATTCACGCCAACTTCAACGAAGTGGTGGTATCAATTTTCGACCAAGGCAATACCATTCGCTTTGCGGATCAGGGCCCAGGCATCAAGCACAAAGATCTCGTGCAAGAACCAGGATTTTCCTCTGCCATCGAGCCGATGAAACGCTACATACGAGGCGTGGGGTCGGGCTTGCCCATCGTGAAAGACTACTTAAACACCTCCCACGGGCATATCGAGATCAAAGACAACGTGAATCAAGGCTCGGTGGTGACCATCAGCCTGGTTGCGTCGCGAACAACAGACGAAGAAATTGAGGCGGCTCAGATCCCCGACCTCACCGAAAACGAAGCTGCCGTGCTTAAAGCCCTTCTTCCGAACAACACCCTAGGCGTAAGCGAGGTCAGCAAGGCCACCGACATCGCCGTGGCTAGCGTTCATACCGCTTTTTCAAAGATGGAAGAGGCGGGTCTCGTGGAAAAGGTGAATAAGAAGAGAACGCTCACCCCGCGAGGCACGCAGGTTGCCCTATCCTTGTAAACGACAGACGGCGCATCCCACGCCAACGGAATGGAACTACGTAGAACCTTATGGATATCGAACAGACGTGGACAGACCTGATGCGACAACTGAAGTCGTATCCCACCATCAACGCATCTCAAATCGATGCGTTCTTCTCGCGTGTTCAAATCCAGGCAGCAAGCCCTGGCTTCATCATGCTCACCTCGGACAATGCCTTTATTAAAGATTGGATCGAAAAGCATTATCTGAAAGATATCCAGAAGGCACTCAGCGATCTGTACAACCTGGACTTTCAGGTGCTGATAGAGGTCGACCCCACTGCAGCGGCACCGGCACCTGCGGCTCAGCCTGCACCCACAGCG
>FR884647.1:35275-35521 GCA_000436075.1 Eggerthella sp. CAG:209
CCTTCGGCCCCTGCTGTCGCACCGCAAGCGGTCCAACCGCAACCGAAACCCGCAGCAGCAAGCGCACAGAACGCGCCTGTTCCAGGCGCCCAGTCCGCTAACGCCCCCGCGCCCCAGCCCACCCATTCGGTAGCGCAGGCAGAAGCATCTGAGCCGCAATCGCAGAAAACAGAGACGAACGGCAACGACAACGAGGCAACAGGGGAAGCAGCGCTCACCTTTGATTCCTTCGTTATTGGAGAGTCG
>FR884647.1:35574-35769 GCA_000436075.1 Eggerthella sp. CAG:209
AGGTAGCGGACCGCCCCGGTTCGTCCGAGTTGAACCCACTCTTTATATATGGGCGATCCGGCGTGGGAAAAACGCACCTTATGTGCGCGATTCAGAACTACATCAAGGAAACCCGCCCAGAGCTCAACGTGTGCTACATCGATTCGATGGAACTGGTAAACCGCTACTCAGACGCAGCAATAGAAAAGAGCGTCG
>FR884647.1:35804-47046 GCA_000436075.1 Eggerthella sp. CAG:209
CAAGAACTTTGAGGGCTATTTCCAGCAGGCGGATGTACTGCTCATCGACGATATCCAGGGGCTCCAGAGCAAACCCGGCACGCTCAACGCGTTGTTCCGCATCTTCAATTCGATGATCCCGAAGGGCAAGCAGTTTGTATTCTCCGCAGACCGAGCGCCGAAAAACATCGACCTCGACGAACGCTACGTGTCCCGATTCAACTCGGGAGCCACGATAGATATTCAGCCACCCGACGACGAGACGAAGCGCAACATCATCAAGAGCCTTATTCGCCACTACCAGAGCCGAGAAAACACATCGTTTGTTATCACGGACGAAATCCTCGACTACATCGTGGACAACTCCAGTTCAAACATTCGCGAACTGAAGAGCGCTATCACCAACGTGATATTCGCCATGAAGATGAACAAGGACCACACGCTTTCGGAAGGCCAGGTCAAGGAACTTCTTGGCAATCACTTTATCGGCGGAGGCAAAAAACGCATCACGATAGAGATGATCCAAGCCGCCGTTGAAGATTTTTACGGCGTTTCACACAAAGACATCGTGGGGCGCGGCAGGGCAAGAAGCATTGTTCGGCCGAGGCAGGTTGCAATCTATCTGTGCCGAGACCTGTCGGAAACCACGCTGAGCAATATCGGCAAGGCCTTCAATCGCGATCACACTACGGTGCTCCACTCGTGCGAGCTCATTTCAAGTCAAATGCAAGAAGACCGAAACCTACGAGAAGAGCTGGAAGCAGTGCGCGAAAAAATCCGCATCCAGCAGTATTAAAACCTGTTGATAAACGGTGACAAAACATGGGGATTACCCCATACCTTTGTGGAAGAAGTTTTCCCCACGTTTTCCCCGTGGATAACCAAGGTGCTTTTCCACAGAGTTCCCGACAGGTGTTTTTCCGCGTTCATCAGGCAAAAGAGAAGTTATCAACATATCCACCCTGGTTACTACTTCTATTATTAGTTATTTATTAAAGAATAGAGAAGGAATTAACGGGGAGGAAAACTCGATTGTGCAACTCAATTGCCAATCGAGAATCAGCTTGGCTAGAACAGGTATCATAGCCAAGAGGAACAGAGGACAGGAGCAGCAATGAAATTCAGCGTTAACCAATCGGAGCTTCAAAACGCCCTAGCGGTTGTAGTTAAAGGATCCTCCACCCGTTCTACGCTTTCAATTCTTGCTGGTGTGTATATCAAGGCAGAAGAGGGAAGAATCACCCTTCAAACCACCAATCTGGAACTCTCCATTAAGGTAACGTGCTTCGCTATGGTGGAAGAGCCCGGAGAAACGGTAGTGCCAGCAAAACTCTTCGGTGACATCATTAAGAACCTTCCCGATATGGCAGTTCGTGTTGAGGCAGACGAAACCACCGCAACGGTATTCTGCGATAGCACCACGTTCTCATTGAAAGCGCTCAATCCTCTTGACTTCCCCGCTTTCCCCGAAATCGAAGCCGATCAGGAAGCCTCGTTCCCCTTCAATGCGTTTTCTTCGATGGTCAAGCGCACGGCTAAGGTCGTTTCTCACGACGAAACGCGTATTGTGCTTACGGGTGTACTTGTTTCTTGCGTAGGTTCCACTTTGAAAATGGTGGCGACCGACTCCTATCGCCTGGCTGTTTCCGAAACTGAGCTCGATTCGCCATGCCCTGAAGAGTTCGAAGCGGTTATTGCCGGTTCTTTCCTTCAGGACATTGCTTCGCTTCCTCAGTCAGAAGATCCTATTACGATTGCGCTTAACGACAACCAAATCGTGGTTACCTACCGTGACACCACTTTTATCAACCGTCGTATCGAGGGAACCTTCCCGAATTACAAACAGCTTATTGCCGAGGGTTATTCCACTCGCGCAACGCTTTCGACTCATGCGCTTACTGATGCAGTTCGTCGTGTTTCTCTGCTCAGCAATAAGGTTTCCCCTGTACAGGTTCGCGTCGATGCCGAATCCGGCGTGGTAACCCTGCTCACCAACTCTCAAGACATTGGCAATGCTCAGGAAAATCTTATTTGTGAGGTTGATGGCGAATCGGTTGATATTGCATTCAACTTTACCTTTATGCTCGATGGCCTGAATTCCATTGATACCGATGCGGTTCATCTTGATTTGTTCGGGCCCATGAAGCCTGGCATTCTGCGCGCCGCGGAGGGCGAGAACTTCCTTTACCTCATCATGCCCGTACGCGTGTAGATTGCGGTTTTCTGGCTCCATGGGGCTCACTATCGAAAACATCGCGTGCCGTAATTTCAGGTCGTATGAGCAGTTCGAGCTTGATGGCATCGGGGGGCTAACCCTGATCGTCGGGCCGAATGCGGTGGGCAAGACAAACCTTCTTGAGGGTATCCAGCTTGTCACGGCTTGCTCGTCGTTTCGCAGTTCAGTGCCTAGCCACTTGGTTCGTGCCGGTCAAGATGCGGGCATGTTCTCCGCGGCAATACGCGGCGATGGACGATATCTTGATATGGAATTGCGCGTTTCACGTGAAACACGCGAGTATTTTGTCAATGGGAAGAAAAAACGCCCCCGCGATATCCGGGGCACGTTGCCTTCTGTGCTGTTCTCTCCTGAAGACTTGGAGCTGGTGAAAGGCTCCCAATCGTTTAAGCGCGCGCAGGTTGATCAGATGGGTGCTCAACTGAGCACGAATTACCATGCGGTACGGAAGGACTATGAAAAGATCCTTCGGCAGAAGAATCGCTATCTGAAGGAGAACGTTTCGCCTCTATTCCTTCAGAGCATCAACGAGGTTGTTGCTACGGTCGGCTCGCAGCTGTACCGCTTGCGTTGCGAGATGATTGCGGCGCTTTCGCCTTATCTGAAGGAATGTTATCGAGAGATTTCGGGCGGACGCGAATCGGTCGAACTAGTGTACGTTCCCTCATGGCTCCGCAAGTCGTTCGATCTCGACCGCATTCCTTCGGTTGAGGCGATTGACAGGACCGCCGCTCAGGAGCGACTCATTAGCGCAATGGAAGAGGATGCTCATAGGGAGCACGAGCGACGCATATCCCTTTATGGCCCCCAGCTCGATCTGGTAGAGTTCTACCTTGATGGGCTCAATGCTCAGCAGTTTGCATCGCAGGGGCAGCAGCGAAGTTTAGTTCTGGCGTTTAAGATGGCACAGGTTGAGCTTATCGCGGAACGATTGGGCCAGAACCCCGTTTTGCTGCTCGACGATGTGATGAGCGAGCTTGATGCGACGCGCCGCGATGCGCTGCTTTCTCTGATCTCCGGCGAGGTGCAGACGTTTGTGACTGCTACCAATGCGGAAAAAGTAAGCCCGGCGCTTTCCTCGTTGGCGCGTGTGGTGCAGATTGGCGGCGAATAGGTATGGTTGAATTCGATAGCGATTGGGGGTCGTCACGCGATCCTCGCCGTTATATCGCCGTGGTGAATGAGCGGAATAATTCCCTCCGCCCCGTTTCGTCTTCGCTTTCCTCTTTCGCTTCGTCGATGCCCGAAGAAGTTAAGAAGCGCGTTCTTGTGCAGCGCAAGATAGAAAAGACTCATGCCCAGTTTGCCGAACTCGTGGATCCCTTTATCCTCAAACACACCAATTCGGTGTATCTGCTCAAAAGCCAGGCGGTTGAGGGAGCGTACGATCTGGTGGTGTATCTGGACAACTCAACGTGTGCCGCTGAGCTGAATGCCCGCAGGGAGTTGCTTCGCTTTGAATATCTCGATCGCTTTAATACGACCATAGATGTGTTTGAGATTCGTATTTCAAGGGGTCCGTATAGGGACAAGCACCCCTTTGCCGAGCGCCTTAGCTCAGATACTCAGCCTAAAGAACGAAGTCTCAGCGAAGAAGAAACGGCGCGAATAGAAGAAATGACGTCGGCTATCGAGGATCCCCGTTTAAGGGCTTCATTCCAACGCGCTATGACGGCTCAGAAGCGTCGAAATGAGTCTTCTTCATAAAAAATGCCCAACACGATGGCTTTTATACCCGCAGAAGCGCTCTGAATGCCCTCTGACGCTGATAGATGGCAAGGTATCTTACCTACTCTGCTATAATAATAAGGTTCTAAATCCCCTCGATACGCCGCTTTAGGCGTATCAGATAGCAGAAAGAGGAGGAAATACGTGGCTTCAGACGAATCCCACTACAGCGGCCAAGACATTCAGATCTTGGAAGGCCTTGAAGCAGTGCGCAAGCGCCCTGGCATGTATATCGGTTC
Source organism: Eggerthella sp. CAG:209 (assembly GCA_000436075.1). Taxonomy (GTDB): domain Bacteria; phylum Actinomycetota; class Coriobacteriia; order Coriobacteriales; family Eggerthellaceae; genus Anaerotardibacter. The sequence goes on from FR884647.1 coordinate 39,987, forward strand.
TACCGGTCCGCGCGGCCTTCACCATCTGGTGTACGAGGTTGTAGACAACGCAGTAGATGAAGCTCTTGCTGGCTATTGTGACCACATTGAGGTTACTATCCATGAGGACAACTCCATCACCGTTGTCGACAATGGCCGCGGCATTCCCGTAGACAAGCACCCCAAGGAAAAAATCCCAACCGTCGAGGTTGTACTCACCATCCTCCATGCAGGTGGTAAATTCGGCGGCGAAGGTTATAAGGTTTCCGGCGGCTTGCACGGTGTAGGCGTTTCTGTTGTGAATGCGCTTTCCACTCAGGTTATTGTGCGCGTGCGTCGCGATGGCAAGGAATATGAGATTTCTTTCGACCATGGCAAAACCAAAGAAAAGCTCCATGAGGTAGGAACCTCCAAAACCAGCGGTACTACGGTAACCTTCTGGCCCGACCCTGAGATTTTCAAAGAAACCACCATCTTCGATTACGAAACGCTGAAAACCCGTTTCCGTGAGATGTCGTTCCTTAACAAGGGCTTGAAGATCACCCTGGCCGATGAGCGCACCCCCGGCGAAGACGGCAAGCCCCGTACCGAGGTGTTTCAGGCGCTTGGCGGTCTTCAGGACTTCGTTAAATTCCTCAATGAGGGCAAGGAAACGCTGAACAAGCCCATCTACTTCGAGGCTGAAGACGAAGACGGCATGGTGGAAGTGGCAATGCAGTGGTCCTCTTCCTATTCTTCTAATGGCGTGCTCTCGTTTGCGAACAACATCCACACCATTGACGGTGGTACTCATCTCGACGGCTTCAAGCAGGGTGTTACGCGTACCATCAACGATTACGCTCGCAGCAAGGGAATCTTGAAAGAAAAGGACAGCAACCTTTCTGGTGACGACACCCGAGAAGGTCTTTCGGCTGTTGTCTCAGTTAAACTCCGCGACCCGCAGTTCGAGGGTCAGACCAAGGGCAAGCTGGGCAATACGGAAATTCGTGGCTTGGTTCAGACTGCCGTAACTAAGGGCTTGGCTGAGTATCTTGAAGAGAACCCCACGCCTGCTAAGCGCATCATCAACAAGGCATCTCAGGCATTGAAGGCCCGTGAGGCTGCTCGTAGAGCGCGCGAGATGACGCGCCGTAAGGGCGTTCTTGATTCTTTCAGCTTGCCGGGAAAGTTGGCTGACTGTTCGAGCAAGAATCCTGCCGATTCCGAAATCTTTATTGTTGAGGGCGATTCCGCAGGTGGGTCTGCTAAACAAGCTCGCGACCGCAAGTATCAGGCCATCATGCCCCTGCGCGGTAAGATTCTGAATGTCGAGCGCGCTGGCTTGCACCGCTCGCTTTCTTCCGACACCATTTCTTCGCTCATTACCGCTATCGGTACGAATATTGGTGAGGATTTCAACGCGGATGCTGCCCGCTACCACCGCATCATCATCATGACCGATGCTGACGTTGACGGTGCTCACATTCGCATCCTGCTGCTCACGTTCTTCTATCGCTACATGCCCGAGCTTATTACGCGTGGTTATATCTACATCGCCCAGCCTCCGCTGTATGGCCTGAAGAAGAAGGGCAGCAAGAAGTTGGAGTACATCTTCAATGATGACGCTCTAGCCGCCCGCTTAGCAGAGATTCCCGATCGAGACAGCATTTCGCTGCAGCGTTACAAGGGTTTGGGCGAAATGGATCCCGAGCAGCTCTGGGAAACCACCATGGAGCCTTCTACCCGCACCATGCTCCAGGTAAGCATTGAAGATGCAGCTGAAGCTGAGCGTGTGGTAAGCGAACTTATGGGGGATCAGGTTGAGCCCCGTAAGGAATTCATCCAGAAGCACGCCCATGACGTGCGCTTCCTCGACTTCTAAGAGGGTTGCCGGGTAGGAACCTGGCAAAGTGTTTCACGTAAAACATTCAAGCAACAAGACAGAAGGAGTCTTCGTGGCAGAAGATAAGAACGAGACAGACAAGAAGGACGAACAGCAGGCCGCTGCAGCAAACGTTCTTCCTGCTGAGCTCAGCAAAGAGATGCGCACGTCGTTCCTCGAGTATTCGATGAGCGTTATTGTTTCGCGTGCGCTTCCCGATGTTCGCGACGGCTTGAAGCCTGTTCATCGCCGCATTCTGTATGCGATGAATGAAAGCGGCATCACCCCAAAGCGCCCCCATGCTAAGTCCGCACGTACCGTTGGTGACGTAATCGGTAAGTATCACCCGCATGGCGACTCTGCGGTGTACGACACTATGGTTCGTTTGGCGCAGCCATTCTCCATGCGTGTTCCGCTGGTTGACGGCCACGGTAACTTTGGTTCGATCGACGGCGACTCGGCAGCTGCAATGCGTTACACCGAGGCTCGCTTGGACAAGCCGGCAATGGAATTGCTGCGTGACCTTGACAAGGAAACGGTAGATTTTCAGCCTAACTACGACGAGAGCCTGCAGGAGCCCGTTGTCTTGCCTTCACGCTTCCCGAACCTGTTGGTAAACGGCTCTTCGGGTATTGCCGTTGGCATGGCAACAAACATCCCCCCGCATAACCTCGGCGAGGCAATCGACGCAACTTGCATGATGATCGACGATCCTGATTGCACGGTAGACGATTTGATGAAGGTTCTTCCCGGCCCTGACTTCCCGACGGGCGGCATCATCATGGGCCGCAAGGGCATCCGCGATGCCTATGAAACGGGAAAGGGAAGCCTTACTATTCGCTCGAAGTGCCGCATTGAAGAGGGCAAGAACGGCAAGCATTCCATTGTCGTTTCCGAGATTCCCTATCAGGTAAACCGTACCAATCTCCTGAAGAAGATCGCCGATCTGATTCGCGACAAGAAGCTTCCCGAGATTTCAAACGTTCATGACGGCGCCGACCGCCACGGCATCGACATCATTATCGAGTTGAAGCAGAATGCTATCCCTCAGGTTGTGTTGAACAAGCTGTATAAGCATACCCAGCTGCAGGTTGGTTTCGGCTGCAATATGCTGGCGCTGGTCAACGGCGTTCCTCGCGTATTGTCTCTAAAGGAGATCCTCCATTACTACATTCTGCATCAAGAAGAGGTTGTGGAGCGCCGTACGCGCTACGACTTGGCCAAAGCTGAGGCCCGTGCGCATATTCTGGAAGGTTTTGTGATTGCCCTCGACAACATCGATGAGGTGATCCAGATCATCCGCTCGTCCAACACCGATCGCGAAGCGAAAGACGTGTTGATGGAGCGCTTTAAGCTTTCCGAAAAGCAGAGCGAAGCTATCCTCGAAATGAAGCTGCGTCGCCTGACCGGCTTGGAGCGAGAGAAGATCGAAGCCGAATTGAAGGAGCTGCGCGAGAAGATCGACTACTACAAGCGTTTGCTTTCCGATAAAGACCTGGTGAAGCAGGTAATCAAGGAAGAACTTACCGAAATCAAGGAAAAGTTCAGTTCTGCTCGTATTACCAAGATTACCGACGAAGCGAAGGACCTCGATGTAGAGGATCTTATTGCTGAAGAAGAAGTTGCCATTACCGTAACCAAGGCTGGTTATGTGAAACGCCTTCCCGTGGCTACGTATCGCCAGCAGAAGCGTGGCGGCAAGGGCATGCAAGGGGTGAATTTGAAAGAAGCCGACTTCGTCGAGCATCTCTTCATTTCCTCAACCCATGCTTATCTGCTGTTCTTTTCTTCGCGCGGACGGGTGTACCGTCTGAAGGCCTACGAGATTCCTGAGGCATCTCGTCATGCTCGTGGAACCGCAATCGTGAATGTTCTGCCCTTGGAGAAGGGTGAAACCATTGCTGCGGTTATCGCTACCAAGGATTTCCCCGAAGACGAGTACCTGATGTTTGCAACTTCGTCTGGCATGGTTAAGAAAACCTCCATGAAGCTCTACGACCGCACGCGCCGAGATGGTTTGATTGCGATCAACCTGAAGGAAAACGACACGCTTATTAGTGTCCAGCGCGTTGCTGAAGGCGAAAAGGTCATGATGGTTTCCTCTGCAGGCAAGGCCATTATGTGGGATGAGTCCGAGGTTCGGGCTATGGGTCGCGACACCATGGGCGTACGCGGCATGACGGTTAACGCCGATGCTCGCGTGCTCGGTATGGAAATAGCGCGTCCAGAAACCGAACTCTTGGTTATCACTGAGCTCGGCTATGGCAAACGCACGCCGGTAGAGGAGTATCCTTCTCATCATCGCGGAGGCCAAGGCGTATACACCATTACCATGACAGCCAAGAAGGGCTTGCTCTCGGCCATGAAAATCGTTGAAGAGAACGATGAGATCATGATTATCACCGAAGAGGGCGTAGTTGTTCGCACACCGGTTTCCGGCGTGTCGCAGCTGGGACGCTCCACTCAGGGCGTTCATGTGATGAATGTTGCGGGCAAGGACAAGGTTTCTGCTGTGGCCACTTCCACTACCACCGAAAAAAAATCCTCTAAGACGGCACCTGCCACCCATAAGGACCAGACCAGTCTGCTCGATGAAGAGTAGTAGTAGTAGACACTGATACTTTCCGAAGTTGGGACCCAGATTTTCTGGGTCCCAACTTTTTTTTTTCAAAAAATTTATTACTAATTTTAGACAAGGAATTATCAAGGAAGAGGGCGATTTTCTTCTAAAGGAGCGGCATTGCCATCTGTTTTCGAAAAAATATATCTTGCTGTATAAATGAAAAACATTGTTCTGAACTGGTATTATTCAAATAGAAAGCAGTCAAGCGGAACCCCAGCAAAAACTTTTTTAAGAAAATGCAAAATTCTTCTTGACCCGTATGGGGGTAGGAAGTATATTAATTGAGCGCGATTTCGGGCCCATAGCTCAGTTGGTTAGAGCGCACGCCTGATAAGCGTGAGGTCAGCAGTTCAAATCTGCTTGGGCCCACCATTTTTTACTGATAAACGCTCCACCGTGAGCCGAGTTTGCCGGTGGAGCGTTTATTGATAACGAAATCGCACGTAACCTACGTGGGGCATTAGCTCAGCTGGGAGAGCGCGGGCTTTGCAAGCCTGAGGTCAGGGGTTCGATCCCCCTATGCTCCACCACGAATTTTCGAAGCCGTCCGAATGGACGGCTTCTTTTTTGTGTAAAGCGACTGATCTGCCCTGTTTGGGCTCTTTCGCGCTGGTAAGCTTTTACCGCTTATGGGTTAACAAGACAACGTCTTTAAGAAGGAAGAAGTAGATGAAACAGGAAAACATCCGCAATGTGGCAATCATTGCGCACGTTGACCATGGTAAAACCACCCTGGTTGACCGCCTGCTCTGGTCCTCGCATGTATTCCGCGAAAACCAGGAAGTCGCTGAACGCGTACTCGACTCGAATGATCAGGAGCGCGAGCGCGGCATTACCATTCTCTCTAAGAACATCTCCATCCATTACAAGGACACTAAGATCAACGTTATCGACACCCCCGGTCATGCCGACTTTGGTGGCGAGGTGGAGCGCGTTCTCAACATGGCAGATGGCGCATTGCTCATTGTTGATGCTTATGAAGGCCCCAAGCCCCAGACCCGTTTCGTTCTTTCGCATGCCCTTGAGCGTGGTTTACGCATCGTTGTTGTGGTCAACAAGATCGATCGCCCCAATGCTAACCCCGATGCTGCTGTCGACAAGGTATTCGACTTGATGGTTGAGTTGGGTGCAAGCGACGAGCAGCTTGATTTCCCTGTTGTTTATGCCTCTGCAGTTAATGGCTACGCACGCTACGACGTTAATGACGGCAACATGGACATGGTTCCCTTGTTGGATACCATTCTGAAGGAAATCCCCTGCCCTGATGTAGACGTAGACGGCCCTGTTGCCCTTCAGGTTTGCACGGTTGACCACAGCAGCTACGAGGGACGTATTGGTATTGGCCGCCTGCAGAGCGGTACCATTCACGAAAAAGAGCAGGTTCTGGTAATCCAGCCCGACGGCAACCGCTACAACGCGCAGATCCGCAAGGTGTATACCTTTGAGAATCTTGGCAAAGCCGAGGTTCCTGAGGCCAGCGCAGGCGATATTGTGGCTGTTATCGGCGTGGAGCGGACTGACATCGGCGATGTTATCACCGACCCCGAGAATCCTGTCGAGATGGAGCCTTTGGCCGTTGAAGAGCCCACCATGGCTGTTGTGTTTGAGGCTTCCACGAGCCCCTTGGTTGGTCGAGAGGGCGATATCGTTGGCGCTCGTCAGCTGAAGGAGCGCCTGATGCGCGAAAAGGAGAGCAATATCTCCATGCGCATTGAGGAAACCGAAGACAAGTCGGGCGTTCGCGTTGCTGGTCGTGGTGTTCTTCATCTTTCTGTTCTTATGGAAACCATGCGTCGCGAAGGCTTCGAATTCCAGGTTGGCCGTCCTCAGGTTGTTTATAAGGAAGATGAGGCTGGTAATAAGCTTGAGCCCATCGAGGAAGCTACCATCGACGTTCCCAATGACTACTCTGGCAAGGCGATTGAGGTCATGGGTACGGCAGGCGGCATCATGGAGGACATGGTGTCCGACGAAACCATGACGCATCTTACGTTTGCTATTCCTTCTCGCGGCACCATGGGCCTGAAGACCAAAATCCTGAATGTAAGCCACGGCGAAGCGGTGTTGTTCCACCACTTCCGTGAATATGGTCCTTATTCCGGAGAGATGATCGGCCGTAAGAACGGTTGCATGATTGCCATGGCAACGGAGAAGTCGGTTGCATATGCTCTTGATACGTTGCAGGAGCGTGGCAAGCTGTTCGTTGGTCCGGGCGAGGATTGCTATGAGGGCATGATCGTTGGCGAATCCGCTAAGGAAGGCGACATGGTTGTAAACGTTGCCAAGGCTAAGCAACTGGGCAACCAGCGCTCTTCTGGTGCCGATAAGGCTATCTCCCTTACGCCCCCCATCACGTTTACGCTCGAAGAGGCGCTTGAATACATTGAAGACGACGAGCTGGTAGAGGTAACGCCTCAGTCTATTCGTCTCCGCAAACGCACCCTTTCCGCTACTCAGCGTCGCAAGGAAGCAAAGAATAAATAGATCAGTTTCTTTCAACCCGGTTTCTCCCTACGCAGAGGGTTGTCTGGAAAGAAATAGATCAAGAAGACTGACTAACTAAAAGGCTGGACGATGTATCGTCCAGCCTTTCTGGT
>FR884647.1:47060-61014 GCA_000436075.1 Eggerthella sp. CAG:209
CTTTCTGGTTTAAAGTGTCGCCTGCAATAAGAACTGCACAGATAAAGATGCGCCGTGTCCGGACTGCTCTGTTCCTGGTGATATACAGGGTTATTCCGAGTTGTCATTCTTGGGGCTTTTTGCCTATAGCTCCATCCTGGGGCTGTCCTAAGGGTCTGAAAACAAAAATATGGCCCGAACTGCAACTTTTTTGCGATTAAGGATTGTCGCAGGGCGCAAAGGCGCAAATTGCGGCCCAGAATCGCAGCAAATCAGTTGTGGAGCAGTCCCCTTCCGCTTTGCAGATGGGGGAAAGGAGTCCGCAATCGCAAAAAAGCTGCAAGAAAGCCGAGATTTTTGTTTTCACAACGAGGAGTTGTGTGGTCATGCAACAAAAAGTGGATTATCTGGGTGGAGTGCAAGATATTTCGTTTCACGTGAAACAGGACGCTGTGTCTGAATCGGGTTTTTCGGAGCGGTTGGCGCGCTGTTCGGAAATTTCGAGCGCCGGGGCTGTCGCTGTTCGCCGACTTCAATAGAGGGAGCTCCTTTTATGGAGGGGGTGTGATTAAACAGCGGTGATACGTGGGCAAATTGTGCGAACGAAATCACGAAATTGACGTTGTGCAAAAATAGCATGCGTTGCACCTGCTCATCGGGTGCGACCTCGTTTCGTACCGTAGGAAAAAGGAACATACATGAAGCACGGAGCTCTTCTTCGCAAGATTTCTGTTGTCGGCGTATCCGCCGCCTGCTGCATTGCCTTGGTTGGTTGTGGTGGCACGAATTACGGCTATACCGGCGGCGTTGCAGCAACGGTAAATGGCGCTGAGATTCAGGAAGACACCATCACTAAGTACATTCAGGACTTCCGCACTAGCTCAGACCTCACCAGCGACGACGACTGGGGCAATTGGATGAAGGAGAATTCCTTTGACCCTGCCACCGTTCGCGATCAGGTGATCGATTACTACGTCGAAAACGAGCTGAAGAAACAGGCGTGCGACGAAAAGGGCATCACGGTTGAACAGTCTCAGGTTGACGATGAGATCAGCAACATGAAGGCCAACTACGACAGCGATGATGCTTGGAAGCAGGCTCTATCCTCTGCTGGTTTGACCGAGGATCAGTATCGCGAGTCCGTCGAAGCTGGCTTGCTTGATAAGGCCTTGGAGGACGCGGTTGCTGGAGATGCAGCCACCGCTGATGATTCTAAAGTTCTAGATATGCTGAACACGTATTACACCATGTTTAATGGTGCTAAGAAATCTTCTCATATCTTGTTCGCTTCGAGTGACACTGAAAAGGCTCAGGAAGTGCTCGATCAGATCAACGCGGGAACGCTTGACTTCGCCGAAGCTGCCAAGCAGTACTCCACTGATACAGCCTCTGCGGCCGACGGTGGCAATGTTGGTTGGGACGCTATCAATTCCTTTGTAACCGACTACACCGACGCCCTTGATGGCCTTTCCGTTGGCCAGGTATCTGGTTTGGTAACGAGCGATTACGGCATTCACATCATCAAGTGCACCGATGAGTTCACCTGCGACGGCAAGGCAACCAGCCTTTCTGCATACCCTCAGGAGTTCGTTGACTACATTTCGAACATTGTGAAGGATCAGAGCAAGTCCACGGCATATTCCAATTGGTTCAACGACTACAAGGCTCAGGCGGACATCCAGAACAACGATATGCCCGAGAATGTCCCTTACAACCTTGATATGACCAAATACGACAACAGCGATTCGTCGAGCGATAACTCCGATGGTTCTAGCAATGGGGCTTCCGCTGATACCAATGCTGATGCGTCGGCTACGGAGGGCTCATCGGAATCTTCCAATGAGCAGAGCTCAGATTCCGAGAATTCTGGTCAGTAAAAACCAATTAATCAGGCTTTCCCAAGGCCACCTCGCATGAGGTGGCCTTGGTTTATCTAGAAAGGCAAACAATGGAAACGAAACCGCCTCTTATTGAGCTTCATGACGCCGTAGTTCGTCGTAAGGGAAAAGAGATTTTGAATGTAGGGGACTTCACCCTGCAGCAAGGCGAAAGCATTGCCCTTATCGGCCCTAATGGCGCTGGAAAATCGACCTTTATCCACCTCATAACCCGCGAAGTGTTTCCTCTTCATCGCGATGAGCCCCCGGTGCTGTTCAAAGGAAAGTCGTTGGTCACCCTAGAAGAGGTTAAGCAATGCTTAGGTATTGTCTCTTCAACGATGCAAGATCAGATAACCGTTCATCTCCCAGCTCTTGATGTGGTGTATGGCGGGTTGTTTGGCGTTCTTGGTGTTCCCCGCCGCCACAGCATGACCGAAGCAGGTAAGGAAAAGGCCTTGCGTGCTTTGGAATTCCTGGGAATGAAGGAGCACGCCGATCGAGACATCATGACGATGTCTTCTGGCCAGGCTCGTCGCGTGCTTATTGCCCGTGCGCTTGTCCATGACCCTGAAGTATTGGTGTTCGACGAGCCAACTACGGCACTCGACCCCGAGGGGATGTATTTCGTTCGCAAGGCAATGCGTGATTTAGTTGCTGCTGGCAAGTCGATTATTTTGGTTACGCACTATCCCGAAGACATTATTCCTGAAATTAAGCGTGTGGTAATGATCAAAGACGGCAAGCTTTATGGAGACAAATCCAAGGAAGAAGCCCTTACTACCGAGTGTGTCTCCGACCTTTTTGAAGTTCCTTTAAAAATCTTGTCAGAAGATGGCTATTTTTCTCTTGTCAGCCGGTACTAAGATGGTGTAAAGTACATCCTTGCATGCGCGGGAAGCGCTGCAGCTGGAGAGATGTCCGAGTCTGGCTTAAGGAGCACGATTGGAAATCGTGTATACGCCAAAAGCGTATCTGGGGTTCGAATCCCCATCTCTCCGCCAGTGATTTTTCGAAAGCGCCTGTTTTGGGCGCTTTCTTTTTCACCAGCTCCTTTGGTGGCTGATACATATTTTGGAAGGGTGGCAGAGCGGCTGAATGCGGCGGTCTCGAAAACCGTTTTACCGGTACTCCCGGTAACGAGGGTTCAAATCCCTCCCCTTCCGCCAGTGTTTTAAGGTCTGCCTTTGGCGGGCCTTTTTTCGTATAGACAGCCAAAGCTGCATATCTGGAAGTATAGGGGCAGGTCCATTTTCCCACCTAGTTGTAGAGCACCGAGGTAGCGCCCCCTGCACAATCTCTTGCGGTGGGACCTTTTCCTTAGGCTGGGGATATGGGACCTGTCCCCATACTCCCAACCTTCATGGATGGGTTGTGCTCGTTGGCGGAGTTTGGGTTGGGCTTTTTTGCTCGCGAGAGTACACTGGGCTGCATTGGTTTAGAAGAAAAGGGAAAGGACGACCATGGTAGATCGTGTGGTAGATCCCGAAAACGATATCCCCGTAGAAGACGTTGACGACGTGCTGAAGGCTGTTATCGTCGCTGTTTTGGACGAAGCTGCCGACAAGATGGAAGAGGGCAAAGACGTTATCCCCTTCACTGGTCTTGCGGTAAAGGAAAACCTCTTCATTGAAACGCATCCGGGCGACGATGCCGAGGAGTGCTTCCTGGCTGCCCGTAAAGAGGTCCAGGGCGCTCGCGGCGCTACGGCATACGCTTTCTGCTACGACGGTTATGTTGACACCGATGAAGGCCAGAAGGACGCGCTTATCGCCGAAGGTGGTTTGCCTGGCGAAGAGCAGGGGTACGCATTTGGCTACCTTTACGATGAGGACGGCATTGAACGTGAGGTTGTCTACATCGGTCCTGCTCCCAACTTTATGGAAAACCTCAAGCTTGAGCTTGAGATGGAGGGAACCCTCGATCCTAAAGAACAGGAAAAAGCAACCGAGGAATAGAAAACTCGGTCGAGGGAGCCGGCAGCGATGCCGGCTCTCGTTTTTTGCGCGCTGAATCCGTTATTCGGAAACAAGGTATGAGGCTTATGCGGAAACCGGGCCGCCGCCAAGCTTTCGCAGGAGTTTCGCATGCTTTTCGCACCAATTTCAGATAAGGGGAATAGGATGGTTTCAGGAAATCTGTAAGACTAATGTGTGCAAACCGTGAGTTCTCGTAAAGTCATTAGTTCTTCCTTTCCTTGTTTGGTAACCTAACAAGGCTAATTTCCTGCTTCGGGGTAGCCTTTAAACCCGAAGCCGTAAGTCCAGAGGAGGTGAACTGATGAAGGCTTATGAACTCTTGTATTTTGTAGCTCCGTCTATCGACGAAGAATCTCGTCTCGCTGTTATGAAGCGTATCGAGACCGCCCTCGCAGAAGGTAACGGTGTCGTTGATAATGTTGATAACTGGGGTAAGCGCAAGCTCGCTTACGAAATCAACGGTCTGACCGACGGTGATTACACCCTTATCGATTTCCATGCAGAGCCCAGCAACATTGCTGAACTCGACCGCGTACTCCGCATCTCCGATGCTGTTGTACGTCACATGATCGTTGCTCGCACCGATCGCGATTAATTTTCAAGGAAATCAAAAGGTGGACGGACTAGTCCACGTTGTGAAAGAGGTATCGATATGAGTATCAATCGAGTTGTAATCAGCGGAAACCTTACCCGTGATCCCGATTTGCGTTCCACCGCAAGTGGCATGCCTGTTCTGGGCTTCGGCGTCGCAGTCAACGACCGCCGCAAGAACCAGCAGACGGGTGAATGGGAAGATTACCCCAACTTTATTGATTGCACTATGTTTGGTGCTCGCGCACAGAGCGTTTCCCGCTTCCTTTCCAAGGGTAGCAAGGTGGCCATCGAAGGAAAGCTTCGTTGGAGCCAGTGGGAACGCGATGGCCAGAAGCGTAGCAAGATCGAAGTCATTGTTGATGAGATCGAGTTCATGACTAGCCGCAACGATGGTGCTCCTCGCGCCGCGACACCCATGGCAGCGCCTATGGCTCAGGCACCGATGGCGGCAGCTCCAATGGCCGCACCAGTTGTAGATGCTTCCGTTTACGACGACGACATTCCGTTCTAATCATTCGAAAGAGGTTAACATGTCTGACTACACCAAGCAGCCTCGTCGAAAGTATTGCCAGTTCTGCAAGGATCATGCGGAATACGTCGACTACAAAGACACTCAGATGCTGCGCAAGTATGTTACTGACCGTGGGAAGATCAAGCCCCGCCGTGTTACGGGCGCTTGCACCCAGCACCAGCGCGATATTGCCAATGCTGTTAAGCGCGCACGCGAAATGGCTCTCATGCCCTACGCTGTGCCTGCTGTAAGCGGCCGCGGCGATCGCCGTAATCGCTAAAGAGGAGGATGAAATGAAAGTTATCCTTCTTACCGAAGTTAAGAACAAGGGCGGCGAAGGCGACGTTGTAGACGTAGCTCCCGGCTTTGCTAACAACTACCTGCTTCCCCAGGGTATGGCCGTTCTGGCAACCAAGGGCAACCTGAAGCAGCTCGAGCAGCGCAAACACAACATCGCTGCTCGCGAAGAGAACCGCATTGCTGATGCCAACAAGATGAAGGCTCAGCTCGAGGCTCTTACCGTTAAGGTTGAGGTTCGCGTAGGCGAAGAGGGCGTTCTCTTTGGCTCCGTAACCGCTCAGATGGTAGCTGACGCTGTTAAGGCTCAGGCTGACCTCGACATTGACCGCCGTCGCGTTGAGATCAAGAATGCCATCAAGTCCGCTGGCGAGCACACCGTTGTTGTGTCTCTCTATCGCGACATCAAGGCTAACCTCGCCCTGCTCGTAGGCGACGAGGCAACCTTCGCTGCCCCTGCTGAGGAAGCTGCTGAAGAAGCAGTAGAGGCAGAAGAGGCAACTGAAGAAGCTGCTGAGTAGTTTCTTATCTGCTTTTTTGAAAGGCCACCCGAAAGGGTGGCCTTTCTTTGTTTCTAGGTGAAAGGCAATAGCAAACCGCGCTTTGCAATGTGTGACTGTGCTCGAATTTTGACATGTGCAAGCTGGTCATGGGTCGTTTATCGAGTGGCATCGAGATGGTGGTTTGCAGTACGTCGCGCCGAATCATTAAAAAATGGTTCTTAAAAAAGATTTATAACATGTTCATATAGTTAATAAGACCAGTAGCAGGCTTTATTTCAGGTATGTTGCTTGCGGTGCTAGCCTGATTAAAAACAGATCTCCATATCGCATCCCATGCAAAGCGATTTATAGCGAAAGGAGATCGTTATGAGCGTATCAAGCTCCCTTCTGTTCGACCATTGTTTGTGGCTGCTTCTTCTTATGCCTTGCTTAGGGCTGATACTCACCTACTTCACCAAGAGAACGAAGCCCTATCGCAAGAACGGAAAGATCTATCGCCACGACGTTGCGGCTCGTGTGGAACACTGGCCTCATGCTTTAGGCACGCTGTTTCTACTGATCTCGGGCATTATCATGGGATTGAGCTTCTTTATCAGCTTTGTTTCAACCAGTGAAGAAGCTGTAATCGCCCTGAACGTCCATTTCGTAGCGGCATGCGCATTTCTGTTCGGGACGTTTTATTACATCGGCAATGCCATTTCCGAGCCGGCGCGCACGAAAGAACATCTTCCTAACAAGGACGCAATCTCTTCGACGCTGAACCACTATGGCGCTCAGTTGGGATTCAAAAGAGCAAAGTATCCAAAAGAAAAGAAATACTTCCAGAGCGAAAACATGGCCTATGTCTTTGCGATTTTCGTGGGCGCTCTAATGGCTTTCACGGGCATTATCAAGTCGATCCAGCATTCTATCGATCTTCCTGGATTTGTGGTTTCGGCTGCAACGCTGTTGCACGATATCGGCACGGTTGCCATGCTCCTGTTCCTTCTTGCCCATGTGTTCTTTGCGGTTTTGGTTCCTTGGTCGTGGAAGACCTTTCCCTCTATGATCCATGGCTGGATGCCAGAAGAGGAAGCGAAGAAGGAACACCCTGGTTGGTATGAGGACATTGTTTCCGAAGAGCAAAAAGCAAAGTAATGCTTTAGGCGATTAAGTGACAACAATTCGCCTTTATCGAGAACAATTCCCTATTCGCCGAGCAGTATCCGCCATTCAATAGCTAACCCATAGATCCCAAACGTTTGACCCATATATTTTGCCTTGCATGGGTATGTTGGTATGGCGGTCTGCTCGTAATAGATTTTGAGATTCCCTTCCCTCAAGGGAATTGCTCGAAACGAAAGGGCAGACATAATGTCAAAGCAGTATGAAGACTCCGAGCTGCAGAAAGATCCCCCTTGCAGTACGTCGGAGAACAACGAAGAGAATCTGACGTCCGAAGCGTCAGAGAACCAAAAACCCGAAGGGGTAACACGCCGTAAGTTTGTTGCGTTGGCTGGCACATTGTTGGCTGCTACAACGTTGGGTACGAGCGGCATCATGGCATTCGCGCGTAATAACAATATCGATGTGGCGTTTCCTGTTTCAGGTGGATATCTCATCGTAGATAGCATGAGATGCTGCGGATGTCAGAATTGCATGATGGCGTGCGCAATGACCCATTACGGGGTAACAAACCCTGGTCTTGCGCGAATCCAGATTGTGGGCGATTCATTCCAGCATTTCCCCTATGACATGACCATTTTCCAATGTCATCAATGCGCAGAGCCTAAGTGCGTTTCGGTGTGCCCTACGGGAGCTTGCCACATCGACGAAGAAAACGATAACGTGCGCGTGGTTGACCCAGACAAGTGCATTGGATGCATGCAGTGTATTTCTGCGTGCCCTAACTCTCCCTCTCGATTGCAGTGGAACAACGAAGATAAGCATTCTCAGAAATGCGACCTCTGCACTAATACGCCGTTTTGGGAACACGAGGTCGGACCCGATGGCGTCCGCGCCTGTGAATCGGTATGCCCTGAACGCGCCATTAAATTCGTTAAAGAACTCCCCAAGGAAACCGGCGGATCCCAATATGACGTGGATCTGCGAACGGGAACAAGTTGGCCATCGATGATGACGTATGCCGTTGGCGCTACCGGCAATCCTGGTAGTGAAGGCAGCTCTGCGAAGAAATAAGGGTAGGTGAAAACAAATGGCAAATGGATTTGCGGGCAAGATCTTGATCTTGCACCTCGACAAGGAAACGTACGAAACCGTCCCGACGTCTAAGTATGAAGAATGGATCGGCGGTCACGGAATGGCTGCCGCGTTGTTCTGGGATTATTGCGAGGATAAAACTATCACCGACCCTGCTGACCCAAAGAACGTGTGCGCTCTGGCAACGTCCCCTATTGCGGGCACGCCAACCCCCTCGGGTGGCGGCCGTGCCGAAATGGTGGCAGTTGGTACGCAGGGGTATCCTACCCCCTGGTTTACGCGCTCGAACATGGGCGGACGTTTTGGACCGATGATGAAGCACGCTGGATATGATGCTTTTGTCCTTTTGGGGCAGGCTAAGCGTAAGGTGTGGATCAGCGTTGTCAACGACCGAGTAACCTTCAATGACGCTGAGTCGCTCTGGGGCCTTGATACTCAGGAAACACAGGAAGCCCTGATGCCTCAGATGGTCCACGATTACCATGCGGGCGATTGGAACACCATCGCGTCTGGATGGCGCGATGCGGGGAAAACCACTCAGCGCCCTGCAATTCTTACCACGGGTCCGAATCCGGAGAATTATGGTCCGCTTTCCTCGTTGGTTTCCGATATGGCTCATGTTATTGGCCAAGGTGGTTTTGGCGGCGTATGGGCAGCTAAGAACCTTAAGGCAATAGGATTTTTGGGCACGAAGAGCATCGAGATTGCCGATCCTCAGGCGATGATGGACGCGCGTCTGTGGGCTCAGCAATATACCTGGGGCGGTCATGCCGATAATCCAAACAAATACATAGGCATGCAGGATATTTCATCACCTCCGGGTAATTCGACTCGCTTTTACGGAACGGGAGTGTCAAGTAGGCCCTATGGCTGCGTAGGTTGTGTCCGTGCATGCCGGGGTAGAACCTCAAACTATTACGGAAACGAAGCGATGTGTATCGGCTTCCACTGGTTTACTCCGCAGGACAAGGCAGCACATGATGGGGTCATCACGGAAAACACCGCCAAGGCAGCAACCTTGCTTAACCGTGTTGGCATGAATGCCAATTCGTTTATGCCCATCACCTTTTGGCTGATGAGGCTCTATGAAAAGGGGCTGATCGGACCAGGCAAGGAAATCGAATCAAACTTGCCATTCGAAAAGATGGGCACCATTGAATTTGCCAACGCCCTCATCTCATCGATCGTTAATTTGGCCGATATCGGCGCCGATCTTGCATTGGGCCTACAGCCATGTGCTGAAAAATGGGGACGCTGGGAAGAAGATTCGTCTACTGGCATGCTGCCTGTTCTTCAGTACAGCTATGGGCATCATTACGATCCGCGCACTTCGGCTGACTGGGGTTTCGCTTCAATCCTTACCGATCGCGATATCAACAGCCACGATTTGGACTTCCCCTGCTATTGGACTCCCTCCCAGAACTACGCTCAGGGTAGAGAGCCCGATGTATCGGCTGCTCGTCTGGCGGAAATCATGGGCAAGAAGCTGGTGCCGTTCTGCGATCCCGAAATGATCGACTATTCGGATGAAGGAATTTACAAGAAGCCGTGCGCAAAGGCGGTAGCCTGGACTATTTATTACAACCGTTCATGGAAAAACACGGTCGGTTTGTGCGACTGGGCGTGGACTGACCTGGTGAATCCGTATGGCAAGGACTTCGAGGGAATGACGCCTGACGGGGAGCCGAAATTCCTCAACGCTTGCACGGGGTGGAACAAGAGCTTCGAAGACGTCATTTGGTTGGGGAAGAAAGTCTACGACCTCGATCGCGCAATTTGGCAGCTTCAGGGGCGCAAACGTGAGGTGGAGATATTCTCGGATTATGTCTATGACCAGCCTCAGAACCCGAAGGTGCCCCAAACCTCATACGAGATTGCCTACTGTCTGCCAACCTACAACGAGGAAACGCATGAATGGGCCTACAAGGATGTTTCGGGACGTCAGCTCGACAGGGAAAAGACTGAAGAACTGAAAAGCCATTTCTATCGCCTGGAAGGTTGTGACGTTGCCCACGGCTGGTTGAAGCGTTCGGCCTTGGAAGCTGAGGGTCTTGGGTACGTAGCCGATGAACTCGAGGCTCACGGCGTGCTTGGCCAGGAAGAGGATGAGTGATGCTAGATGGACGGCGAAAAGAAGCCCGGTAGCGATTCGGTTGACGCTCGTTCCTGGGGGAAAGAGGCGCTGAATCCCATCAAAAGCCAGCTGATGCAAGAAGAGATTGAGCAGGAGAAGGTGAGAAACGTCAATGCCCTTCCTCTTCCCAGCGAGGATCAGGTTCGTCATTGGAGCCGTTTTCTGCCGCTCGATGAGTCCGCTGTTGGCGTTTTGTTTTCCCGCTGCGGCGGCGCACAGCCAAAGCATCTGCGTAGCTTTCCTGATAGTGTTGAGTTCCTGAAGCCTATAAGCCCGTATGTCGCTTATCAGGTGCATGGGGAAGTTAACCTGATTGGGGTTGAGTACTACGCGGGTTGGATACGGGACACCGTGGGTGATACCGACCTCGCCGAAGCTTTGCGGCCTTATGCGGAAAAGGAAACGGTAACGGGCAGGCAGCTGTCCAATATCCGACCCATCATCCGCGCACGCCTCAACCAATATAAAGAAGTGCTCCCCGACTTGGACTCCTACAAAACTTCCCCGCCACTGTACTAATTGCCAAGTTGAGTGGAGTCTGATTGCGACCCTGTCGAGGACATTTCCTCGACAGGGTCTTGCTATTTGGTGTTGTTGCTTGGTCCTCTATAGGGACTGAACAGCAAAGCAGGTATTATGAGGGTGCAAACCATCGAACCACCAAGGAGCAGACCCCATGCCTGAAAACAATCAGCCAGCTTCTGAAGCGCGCAAGTCATTGCCTCAGAACATTGAGGCTGAGCAAACGGTTTTAGCGGCATGCCTTTTGTCGACGGGCGTGTTTGAGGAAGTGTCCTTGAAACTGAAGCCCGAAAGCTTCTTCCGACCAGCTCACAAGATGATCTTCGAGGCAATGCGCGAAATGAACGCGCGTTCCATCCCGATCGATGTTATTTCCGTTTCCGACAACCTGAAGGCAGCGGGACAGCTGGAAGCAGTTGGTGGCCAGCAGTATCTGCTGGAGCTTGCTGACAACACGTTTGCGTTCACCAGCTGGCAGCATCATGCTGAAATTGTAAGCCGTGACGCCATTCGTCGTGAACTCCTTATGAGCGCGGCTCAAATCACGTCGCTTGCCTACGATTCTCCTGCCGATCCGAAGGAGCTTATTTCTCAGTCGGAAGCGGCGTTGTTCGGCGTTACCGAGCAAACGGTAAATTCCAGTTTTAAGGGCATTCAGGAATTGCTGGTAGAAGCGAATGAGGAAATTGCCGAAATGGGTAACCGTGAAGGCATGCTCCAAGGCGTGCCCACCGGCTTCATCGATGTGGATAAGCTCTTCTGCGGTTTGCGCCCGGGTAACCTTATCATTCTGGCTGCCCGTCCTGCTGTTGGCAAAACGTCGTTCGCTATGAACCTTGCGGCCAATGCCGCTAAGTCTGGCGCACCTGTGGCGTTCTTCAGCTTGGAAATGAGTTCCAACGAAATCACGCAGAGGCTTTTGGCGGCGGAAGCGGGCCTTGCTCTTTCGCGTATGCGCAACGGTCAGCTTACCGAAGGGGATTGGAGCCAGCTCATCCAGGCTTCCAGCGACCTTTCCAATTGCGAGTTGTATGTTGACGACTCAGCCGGTCTTTCTATTGTCGAGCTGCGCACCAAGGCACGCCGTATGATGCGCAACAAGAAGAACGGCTTGATCATTGTTGACTATCTGCAGCTTATGCAGCCGGTAATCCCCCATCCCAACAACCGCGCCGTTGAGGTTGCCGAAATCTCACGTGGTCTGAAAGTTCTGGCAAAGGAACTTGAAGTGCCCATTATTTCGCTTTCGCAGCTTTCCCGTGGTGTTGAGTCGCGTACCGACAAGCGCCCGATGCTTTCCGACCTTCGCGAATCGGGCTCCATCGAGCAGGACGCCGACATTGTTATGTTCATCGACCGAAGCACCACAGAGGCTGAGGCCGAATCGGACAGCCGCCCTGACTGGGGCATGGCAGAGCTTATTGTGGCGAAGAATCGTAGTGGCCCGACGCGCGATATTCCGCTTACATTCATCCCTGAATTCACCAAGTTCACCAATCATTTCGACGATTCGCGTTACTAGTCTTACGAGAGGCAGGCTGGGTTGAGCACGATTACGTTCATACATGCAGCCGACTTGCATTTGGGGGCGCCGTTCAAGGGGCTCCGCGCAAGCTCGCCCTTGTGGGCCGACGTGCTGCTGAAGGCAATCCCAGATGCGTATCGGCGCATTGTCGACACCGCCATAGAAAAGCAGGTCGATTTTGTGGTGGTTGCGGGCGACATCTTCGACGATTCGCGCCCTTCGTATGCCGATTTTTCTCTGTTTGTATCGGGTTTGGAAAGGCTCAACGATGCGGGCATTCCCGTGTACTTTGTAACGGGCAATCATGATCCCTTTACATCGTGGGATAACAGCTTTTCTGCCTTGCCGGAAAACGCCCATTTGCTGGGCGCGGGCAAGCCCAGCTTTGCGTTGTACGAACGTGAAGGCGAACCCCTTGCATTGATTGGCGGACGCGGGTACTTCAGCCAATCTTGGCCTGCTGGTGTTGATATCTCTGAAGGGGTTTCACGTGAAACTGCCCAGCGTGAGCTGGGAGTTCAGGCACCTTTTATGGTTGGCGTTCTGCATACAGGCCTCGATATTGATCCC
This sequence comes from Eggerthella sp. CAG:209, assembly GCA_000436075.1. GTDB lineage: Bacteria > Actinomycetota > Coriobacteriia > Coriobacteriales > Eggerthellaceae > Anaerotardibacter. The sequence goes on from FR884647.1 coordinate 59,751, forward strand.
ACACGCTCGCCAGTGCAACCTAAAATCTTGCTTTCGCGAGATGTTGATTATTGGGCGTGCGGTCATGTCCATCAGCCGCGCCTGCTGCCCACTTCTCAATGCCCGCGCATTGCCTTTTCTGGGTGCCCTCAGGGCAGGAGTGTGGTGGAAACCGGCCCTCATGGGGTGTACCAGGTTGCGCTTTCGCAGGGATCCCCCGTTCAGGCAGACTTCCTTCCCATGGCGCAAGTTGAATGGTGCCGGTTGGAGGTGGATGTGTCTGAGTGCCCAACGGTTGCCGATGTTCAGGAGCGCATTGTTTCTGCGCAGTTCGCCGCCAATGCCGATGCGTGCTGTCAGCGCATGATATTCCGTGTGATCCTTACCGGCAAGACGAGCCTCCATTCTCGCCTTGACGCTCGTGTGCTTGATGATCTTCGTCAGGCGGTGAACGACTCGTATCCGTTTTTCTTTATCGACGATATCTGGGGCCGCACTTCGGTTCCTTTCAACAAAGAGGCTCTTCGTACCGAGGGTCTGTTCCCTGCGGCATACCTTGGTGCGCTCGATGAGTATCGCAAAGGTGATGCGGCGGCGCTTCAGGGTGTGGAAGACGAATTCTGCAGCCGAGACCTTCCTTTGCCTAAAACCCTTGGTCGCGCAATGCCCTCTTTGTGCGATGAGGCTGAAACGCTTGTACTCGATCTGTTGGGGCGTGAGGCTTAATGGGCAAAAAGAAAAATACCAGTGGCGAGGCACGCATCAGCCCCTTATTTCTTGAGCATGTGAAGATGTCGAGTTTCGGGAAATTCTCGAACATTATTGTAGGCCCGTTTTCTCCTGGTTTGAATGTGGTATACGGCCCCAATGAAGCTGGCAAAACCACGCTCAATGAATTGGTGAAGGGCGTTTTGTTCGGTTGGCCGAGCTCTAGGGGTCAGGGTAATTCGTATCGTCCCGAATCGGCAGAGCGTGTAGGGAGCCTCTTCTTCCGCGACAGCTCGAATGGCGAAGTGTCCGAGGTCAAGCGCGCCAAGAACAGCGAAGGGATAACCGTTCCTACAGGGCTGCTTGCCGACATTGACCAGGAAACCTACAACACCATTTTCGCGTTAACGAGCGATGAGCTTTTGCGTCTCGATCGCCATAACGAAGTAACGGCTCATTTGCTTACCGCTGGTTCTGGTACAGGGTCTTCCCCTGCTCATGCGCTTGACGAAGTGAACGAACGTATCAAGCAGGAGCTTTCCCGCTCCGCTAAGAATCCGAATTCGGTGCCCAACTT
>FR884647.1:61046-81411 GCA_000436075.1 Eggerthella sp. CAG:209
GGCTTCGTTTGCGCGAGTTGGTTCATCAAGGGCGTGAAGAGGCAGATGCGCTGCGCGCACAGGAGAAAATGCTTGCCTCGTGGGGTCCGCGGAGAGATTTGCTTGCGCAAACGCAGCAGCAGCTTAATGCGGAAATAGAAGGCCTGAAAACACTCCGCGCTCGTGTGGAGGAAATTGATCGTTCTATCGAAGAATCGCGCACATCGCTCCATGAGGCGTTGCGTTTGGAGGATGAAGCCTCCATGCATGAGGGAGAGCCACCGCATGAGCTCGCCGAACTGGTCGGCTTGAGCAGGGAAGATCAGTATCAGCTCGCAGATAGCCTTGAAGATTTCGAGCGCCGTCGCGCAAAATTGGAGCATTCTCTAGATGCTGCACGCATGGATGCTGTTCGCTCTCAGTCGGATTACGAAGTGTTTGCCGAGCAGGCAAAGGCCGCCGACAGCAAGATCCAGTTTGCTTCGCAGCGCAAAGTGAAACTCGGATTGGCTTTGGCGTTAACGCTGCTTATGGCGTTCGCCGGTTCGTTTGTTTTGTACAGCTCCCCTGATCATGGCGGTGTCTCTTACCTGATTGCCGGAGTGGCCCTGGTTGCGTTTGCCCTGGTAATCGGTGCGGCAGGTGTTTCGATAGCGTTGAAGCCGATTCCTGGCGAAGACGAGCTCGACGAGGAGCTAAAGAAGCGCGACTGGGTGGTTCAGCAGGATAAGAAAACAGTGGAAGCTTGCGAGCGGTCTCTCCGCGATTTCGACGTCCAAGTCGTAAGTTTCTTGGAGGCGAACGGCCTGAAGGCTGCTGCTGGTTCTCTTCGTCGTGCTCGCCGATTGCTGGATCAGCTTGACGATTACCACACTTCTTGCACAACAGAAAACCTGAACCATCAGGCACGATCCCTTCAGTGTGCAAGTATTCGCAAGGAGCTAGCCGAATGCAAAAACCAACGCGTGGAGCTGTGTCGCAAGGCAGGCTTCGACGATGGCGCATCGCTGGAGGCGATATCCCAAGCCATCGAACGCAAAGAGCAGGACCGTGCTAAGACGGCGGCTGCAGCGGCCGAAACAGATCGCCAGCATGGAGAGCTGTCGGAACGTTTGGCTGCTGCTCGCAGCTCAACCGATTTCGACGAGGCGAAGTTCAAATGCGAAGAGGTGGAGGCGCGCCTGCGGGAAACGTACCGAAGGCTCTCGGTGCTGTTCATTGCCAAACGGTCCCTTGAAGCGGCAATTGCCGAATGGGAGCGCAAAAGCCAACCTGAGGTATACCGCACCGCTTCGCGCTTGCTCTCGCAGATGACCGATGGTGCCTGGCGGCAGGTGCGCATGAACGCCCAGGGTGAACTAGAAGTGATTGATGCGGTTAAAACCGTGCGCCCACCTCATCTGCTTTCGCTGGGTACGCGTCAGCAGTTGTATTTGAGCCTGCGTATTGCCCTTCTTCTTTCGGCTGTAAATGTTGGCCGCGGGCTTCCCGTGCTGTGCGACGACATATTGGTCAATTTCGACGACGAGCGGCGCGCGCAAGCTGCCCGTGCTTTGGCGGAATTGGCACGGTATCGGCAGGTGATTTTGTTTACATGCCATTCAGACGTTGCAGCCTTGATGGGAACTGTTGATCCGCGAAGCAATTTGATTCAACTGTAGTATGATTTTGGTTGCTAGGGCTTGTTGCGCGCTTTGGTGCGTTGCACCTGGCTAATTATTAAAACATCGAAAGGACCTTTCATGCCAAGCACGGTTCTCCTTGGCGCTCAGTGGGGCGACGAGGGCAAAGGCAAGATCACTGACCTTATTTCGAGCGACTACGATTACGTTGTTCGTTATCAGGGCGGAAACAACGCAGGCCACACGGTTATCCACGGCGATACCAAGCTGGCGCTTCATCTGATTCCTTCTGGCGTTATGTACGATCACATCACGCCTGTTATCGGCAACGGTTGCGTTATCGACCCGAAGGTTCTCGTTGAAGAGATGGACATGCTGCAGGGCGAAGGCTTCTCCTGCGATCGTCTGCGCATTTCCTGTGACGCTCACATCATCATGCCGTACCACATCGATCTCGATGGTGCGTCTGAACGCCATCTGGGCAAGCACAAGATCGGCACTACCAAGCGTGGTATCGGCCCTGCTTACGAAGATAAAATCTCCCGTTGCGGCATCCGTGTCCAGGACCTGCTCGATGAAAAGATCTTCCGTGAGAAGGTTGAAGCTGCCCTGTTCCTAAAGAACCAGATCCTTACCAAGATCTATGATCTTGAACCTTATACGGTTGATCAGATCTGCGAGATGTATCTCCCCTACGCCGACGTTATGCGCGATCATATGGCCGAAACCACGCAGCTGCTGAATGCGGAACTCCGTGCTGGCAAGAACGTGCTGTTCGAAGGCGCTCAGGGCACCATGCTCGACGTTGACCATGGCACCTATCCCTTCGTAACCTCTTCTTCCTGCTGCGCTGGCGGCGCGCCCACCGGTTCTGGTGTGGGTCCGAAGGCAATCGGCAAGGTCCTGGGCATTGCTAAGGCGTACATCACGCGCGTTGGCTCCGGTCCGTTCCCCACAGAGCTTCATGACGAAACTGGCGAGCTTCTGTGCAAGACGGGCGGCGAATACGGTGTAACTACCGGTCGCAAGCGCCGCTGCGGTTGGTTCGATGCAGTTCAGGCTCGCTACGCGGTAGAGGTCAACTCCATGACCGACATGGCTCTTACCAAACTTGACGTTCTTTCCTGCGTTCCCCGAATCAAAGTATGCGTTGCTTATGAGGCAGACGGTCAGCGTTACGACTACTTCCCTATGCAGCATTCGGTTATCTATCCGAAAAACGTAACGCCTATTTACGAAGAACTTCCTGGCTGGGAGGGCGTCGATATCTCCGATTGCAAGAAGTTCGAAGACCTGCCCGCAAATGCGCAGAGCTACGTTAAGTACCTTGAAGAGGTTTCTGGCGTAAAGGCGTCCATCATCGCTGTTGGCCCTGACCGCAACCAGACTATCTTCAATGGCTGGGAGAGCCGCTAGCAATATGGGCTTCACCCAGTAAAGCAAAACAAGCAAAGCACCTTCGCGGAATAACCTGCGGGGGTGCTTTTTGGCATCAAACAAGAAAGGTTTGAACCATGAACATTCTGGTTCTTGGCGGCGGTGGCCGCGAGCATGCTATTTCGTGGGCGCTTGCGAAATCGCCTCGTTGCACCGAGCTGTACGTGGCTCCCGGTAATGGTGGTACGGCAAACATCGCTCGCAACGTTAAGGATCTCAATGCTGAAGACGCTCAGGCGGTACTTGCATTTGCCCAGGCTCACAACATCGAATTGGTTGTAATCGGCCCTGAGGCCCCCCTCGTGGCTGGTGTTGCTGACGTTCTCCGCGAAGCGGGCATTCCCGTGTTCGGCCCTGATGCGCAAGGCGCTCAGCTGGAAGGCTCTAAGACTTATTCCAAGCGCTTCATGGATGCAAACGGTATACCTACGGCACGTTACCAGAGCTTCACCGACGCCGCTTCTGCTCGCGCATACTGCGAAGAGCTGGGCGCCCCATTGGTCGTTAAGGCTGACGGCCTTGCCGCGGGCAAGGGTGTTGTGGTTGCCGAAACGCTTGATATGGCGCTTGATGCCGTTGAGGCTTGCTTTGACGGCAGCTTTGGCGATGCGGGTCAGACTGTTGTTGTGGAGGAAATGCTGACCGGTCCCGAGTGCTCGCTTCTGGCTTTCGTTTCCAATGGCAAGGCATTTTGTATGGCTCCCGCGCAAGACCATAAGCGCGCCTACGATGGTGACCTTGGTCCCAACACAGGTGGCATGGGTGTGTATTCCCCGGTGCCTATTGTCACTGAAGAAGAAATGGCAACCATGATTTCCATCATGGAGCAGTCCGCTGCCGCTACGGCAAAGGATCCGTTCGAAAACGACTATCGCGGCTGCCTGTATGGCGGGTTCATGCTTACGCCCGAAGGCCCGAAAGTGCTGGAGTTCAATGCGCGCTTCGGCGACCCTGAAACCCAGGTGGTATTGCCTCGCCTTGAGGGTGATCTGGTGAACATCATGCTTGCTGTTGCAGAAGGTCGTCCCGAGGATATTGTTCTTTCCTGGTCCGATAAATGGGCAGTGAGCGTTGTTTTGGCAAGCGAAGGCTACCCAGGGTCTTATGAAAAGGGCAAGGTTATCCTTGGCCTGGAAGAGGCCCAAGACCTCGACGGGGTTATCGTTTTCCATGCTGGTACGGCTTTGAACCCTGATGGCGAGCTCATTACGGCTGGTGGTCGTGTTTTGAACGTAGTTGCTCTGGGCGATACATTCGAAGAGGCTCGTAACCGTGCCTATGAGGCATGCGAGCTCATCAAATTCGAAGGCGTTCAGTACCGTTCCGATATCGGCCGCCGTGCGCTGCAGGGTCGCTCTGCTTGGGAATAAGCTGTTTGTTGAATCGAGGCACACATTGTGGGTGCCTCGATTATTTTTACCCGCATTAGTGTGCGCTGTAATTTCTTGCTCGTGTTTATCGGGGAAAATGGAATGGCCTGGAAATCCATCTATGGGTTGTTGTGGGTCTTGGTTAAAGCTTGAAATATTTGTTGCATAAAAGACTTGACGTATAGAAGACCTATCGGTAATATAACAACCCGCGTCAGATATGATGCTTTCGGTTGGGTAGCTCAGCTGGTAGAGCAGCGGATTGAAAATCCGCGTGTCGCGGGTTCAAGTCCCGCCCCGACCACCACAATTCAAAGACCCGCTTCGGCGGGTCTTTTTTTACGTTGTAAACACGGTTGCAACAAAACGCCCCTGAAAAGGGAGTTAATGTGTACTGCAGAGGCTCGGCAACATTCGAGTGGGTGTTGCCCATCCAAAGGAGATGCCCTAAGCCAATAACCAGCCACCTTCGGCAAATATAACCTGCCCTGTCAGATACGAGGACTCATCAGCCGCCAAGAACAGCACGCAGTTGGCGATATCGTCTTTGGTGCCGCGGCGGCCGAGTGGGATCTTATTGCACAAATCAATTTCGCGCTGCTTGTCGGCATAGAGTGCCGCATTCAAGTCGGTGGGAATACTGCCTGGTCCCACGGCGTTTACGCGGATGTTTGAAGGTCCCAGATCGCGTGCGAGCGTTTTGGTGAGCGTAACCACGCCTGCTTTGCTGATGTTGTATAGCAAGTTGTGCGGGATATAGGTAACGCTGGAAACCGAGGCGATGTTCACGATGCTGCAGCCTGCGCCGTGTTCCCGGTTGTAGCGCGCAAACCATTGGCTGGCGAAGACCATCGACTTCAGGTTCGTGTCCATTACGCGTTCCCAATCGGCTTCGGTAACGGTTTCGATGGTCTCGTTTGTAAAGATTCCTGCGTTGTTCACCAAGATGTCGAATGAGCCGAACTTTTCCACCACCGCTTCGAAGAATGCCCTGATTTGGTCGACCTGCGTCATATCGACGGGCTTTGCAACGATATGGCTGCGGTCGTCACCAGCGATTTCCTGCACCAGCTCTTCTTTGCCGTTTGGCGAAATGCTGCACAAGGCAACATTGGCTCCCGCCTCGTAGAATCGTTCCGCAATGCGCCGCCCGATGCCGCGCGCCGAGCCAGTAATGACAGCCGTTTTCCCTGAGAAATCGTACGTGATGGACATTTCTGTTCCTCCTGCCTTGAACGGGGTTGCGCCAAGTGCTTCGTTTTCCTGGATCGTAGCATGTGCCGTTGTTGGGTTTTTCTTTGAGGCAAATTCATCTGACCAGCGGCAATAAGATCGCTTAAATGGCACTTTCTATACAGCAACGGGGCGAAGGTGGCATATGTGTTGCCATTTGGTAAAATTGGAAGACCTATGAAAGAAGGACAAATGATCGATTTTGCCATTCAGGGGATCTACCCTCCCTCACTCCAGGCTCTGGTCGACGGCAAGGTTGCCAGTCGAGTTAGATGCAAGGACAGCTCTCTTTATGGCTTTTCCGAAGAAGCGCAGCAATGCGCCGCTGAATATATGGGATGGGCAACGCTGGCAAGTGAGCCGCCGTGCCCTATCGACGAGATCCAGGATTTTGCCGACGAGATGATTTCTCGCGGTTTGAAGACGGTAATCCTCATCGGCCAGGGTGGCTCCACCCAGGCTCCGATGACGCTTACCAAGTACAATAAGCCTGATTCGTCGCTTGTTACCTTTAAGACGCTCGATTCGGTATCGGCGGTGCGTGTTCGTACCATCTTGGCTGAATGCGACCCCAAAACCACACTTATCATTCAATCTTCCAAGTCGGGCGGCACCATTGAGCCTACCTTGGTTATGAAAGCAGTCCGCACCATTTTGGCGGAAACCTTGCCGGAGGAAGAAATCCCCTCTCACCTGATTGCCATCACCGATCCTGGCTCTGAGCTTGAGGCGCGTGCTAAGGAAGAAGGTTGGGCTAAGGTATTTTCTGGTGAGCCCACGGTTGGCGGTCGCTATTCCGCTCTTTCCGTTTTCGGTTTGGTTCCTGCCGCTTTGGTGGGCATCGACATCAAAAAGGTTATGGAAAGCGCGCGCAATGCCGAGGAGCTGTGTTCCACCGACGACCTGGACAACCCCGCATCGAACTTGGCAGCGTTCCTGTTCGACAACTATAAAAATGGGCGCGACAAGTTTTCGTTTTTCACGCCAAAGCGCGGCCGCGTACTTGGTTTGTGGATTGAACAGCTGGTAGCTGAAAGCTTGGGCAAGAACGGCTTCGGTATCCTACCCAACATCGAGGTTGACTCGCTGGTTCTGCGCGAGGATCCGCACGATCGCACGGTTATTACCTACAACACCAAAACTGATCTGTGGGACGATCGCCAAAACTTCAGCCATGCGCTCGAGTTCATCGACCCTGCCATTCCGCGTATGAGCTTCAAGGTTCTAAACGTGGAGGAAGTGGCTGCCCACTTCGTTATGTGGGAATACGCCATTGCCATGGTTGGCTATCTGATGAAGGTGTGCCCCTTCGACCAGCCCGACGTTGCGGTTGCCAAGAAGGAAGTGCTCAGCATTCTTGCCAATGGTGCCCGCAGCCCTGAGTTCGTGGAAAAGGGCCTTGCCGGCATTCCTGTCGGCGACGTTGAGGTGCATGTGTCCGAAGCTCTTCGCGAATCCGTTGAAGATGAATCACTCGTTTCCGCATTGCGCGCCCTGTTTGGCAGCATTGTGTCTGGCGATTACTTCAGCTTGAATGCATTCCTTCCCTTCACGGGGGAAGGTCGTCGTGAAGCGCTGGAGGAAATTCGCCACTCGGTTGCCGACCGTTTGGGTGCAGCGTCGTGCCTGGAAATTGGACCGCGCTACCTGCACTCCACCGGTCAGCTTCATAAGGGAGGCCCGAATGAAGGGGTGTTCTTGATTATCTCGGCAGAAGAGCCGAAGGATATTGCCATCGAAGACTCCCGCGCACAGAGCTTGGGCGAACTTGCAAAGGCTCAGGCTTCGGGCGACTTCGCAATTCTTTCCGATCGTGGACGCCGCTGCGTTCAGGTTCATTTGCCCGACAACTCTGCGGTGTCTATTCGTGCCTTGGTTAAGGCGTTCAAGGAGGCAATCAACGCATGACGCGTGAAGCACTTGATCTGAAAATATCCGGCGTAGTACAAGGGGTGGGTTTCCGCCCCTTTGTCTATCGTGAGGCAAAAAAACGAGATATTACTGGTTGGGTTTTGAATGATGTTGAGGGCGTGAAGGTGCATGCCGAAGGTGAAACCTTGCCGCTCGACAGGTTTGTGCTGGCTCTTTCTGAAGAGGCGCCCTCCGCTGCGCAAATAAGCGAAATTGAAATTGCGGAAGTCCCTGTGCAGGGGTTTGATGCCTTCGAGATTCGTTTTTCCGATGCGGCGGAACAGGGCGAAACTACGCTGGTTTCGCCTGATCTGGCAACGTGCGACGCTTGTGTGGAAGAATTGTTCGACCCGAATAATCGTCGCTACCATTACCCCTTTATCAACTGCACCAACTGCGGCCCGCGCTTTACCATCATGCGCAAGCTGCCTTACGACCGCCCCGAAACATCAATGGCGCAGTTTACTATGTGTCCAGCATGCAAGGAGGAATATTCCGACCCCGCCGATAGGCGCTTCCATGCACAACCCGATGCGTGCTTTGAGTGTGGCCCTGAAATTGGCTGGATTGAATCGGGTTGCGCGGACGGCCTTTCGCCCGAAGTCATTTCCTGGGCGAAAAACGTCGAGGAATCCGACGAGATTTTCCACCGTGCCGCAAAGCTTATTGCAGAAGGCGGCATCGTTGCCGTTAAGGGTTTGGGCGGATACCACTTGGTGTGCGACGCTGCCAACGAGGCGGCACTTGCCACACTGCGCCAGCGCAAACATCGTCCCGGCAAGGCGTTTGCTGTTATGGTTGCTTCAACGGAAGAGGCTCGCGCTCTTTGTGAAGTAAACGATGCCGAAGCGCGCCAGCTCACGAGCTCTGCGCGCCCCATCGTGTTGCTGCGCAAGCGCTCCGATGCGACGTTTGCGAAGGGCCTGGCAGACAACCTGCCCGAACTGGGCGTAATGCTGCCCACTACGCCTGTTCAACACTTGCTGCTTCACGAATGCGGCGGCATGCTTGTTATGACATCGGGCAACATCCACGATGAACCCATCGTTATCGACGAAGAAACGGCCTTTTCCCAGCTTGCTGGTGTGGCCGACGCCTTCCTGGTGAACAACCGTGAAATCGTGGGGCGCTATGACGATTCCGTTATCCGCATCCTTAACGGCGGCGCTGCGGGCGATATTGTTCAGTTTATCCGCCGCGCCCGTGGTTATGCCCCGCTTCCCATTCCGGCTCCGTGCCCCGAAGGCACAAGTGAAGAGCTTTTGGCGGTAGGCCCCGAGCAGAAAAGCACATTAACCTACGCACGTGCTGGCAAGGCGTTCGTTTCTCAGCATGTGGGAGATTTGGAAAGCGCTGCGGTGTTCGACGCATGGAGCGAAACGCGCCGTCGCTATGCGAGCTTGCTGCATTTCGAGCCTAAGCGCATAGTGTGCGACTATCATCCTGAATATCTTTCCACCAAGTGGGCTTTGAGCCAGAATCTGCCCATAACGCGTGCGCAGCATCACCATGCACACATTCTGTCCGTTATGGGCGAGAACAATCTGGAAGGCCCTGTGTGCGGTTTCGCGTTCGACGGCACAGGTTACGGGCTCGATGGGGCTATTTGGGGTGGTGAAGTTCTGCTTTCGAACCTTCAGGCATACGAGCGCTTTGTGAACTTCGCCTATATCCCGTTGCCAGGTGGTGCGGCTGCCATCAAAGACCCTGCGCGTATTGCCTATGGCGCTCTATGGTCGTTTGATCTGCTGGAACACGAGCAGGCTAAGAAGTTCGTATCCGAATGCGTTCCGAATGCCGAAGTGTTTGAGCAGATGATCGAAAAGGGCCTGAATACTCCCGAAACGTCTTCGGTCGGGCGCATCTTCGATGCGGCGTCGGCTCTGTTAGGCGTGTGCACTCACCCTTGCTATGAGGGTGAAGCGGCCATTCTTTTGGAAGCGGCGGCTCATAAGGCCCAAGCAGAAGCTGCGGGCTTGCCTGCGGAAGATGAGCGTTATCGTATTGGGTTTATCAAGAACACAGCAACGGAAAACAGCACGGCTGCCGACACTTCGGTTTTGCTGATGGACGTGGCGCCGGTATTTGCTGCCATGCTCGACGATATGCATGCATCGGTCCCCACCCCCGTTATTGCCTCGCGCTTCCACAGCGCCTTCGTTGATGCCATCGTGAATGTTGCTGAATTGGTGCGAGCCACCTACGGCATCGAGATTATGGCGCTTGCTGGTGGTGTGTTCATGAACCGCTACCTAATGGAGCGCACTCTTGCGCGCCTGCAGGAGCGCGGCTTTACGGTGGCGCTGAATAAAGAACTGCCACCTAACGATGCTTCGATTTCCTATGGACAGGCTGTGCTAGGATTGCAGGCGCAACATGAGGAGTGATGCAATATGTGTTTAGCTATTCCCGCCCAAGTCCGTACCATCAATGAAAATAATTTGGCGGTAGTGGATATTCTGGGCGTTACCCGCGAAGTGGCGCTCGATCTTACCCCTTCCGCCCAGGTGGGCGATTTCGTTCTGGTTCACGCCGGCTTCGCCATTGAAGTGGTAAGCGAAGAAGACGCCCAGGAAACACTCGACCTGATCAAGCAGATTCCTGAACTTGCCGACGTCGAGGGATTATAGGCGGACGATTTCAATGGACTTGTCTTCTTTCAAAGATCCAGAGCTTGCTCGTGGCCTAATCCATTCGATAGAGAAATGGGCGCCTGAGCATGCAACCCTGATGGAGGTGTGCGGCACCCATACGGTTGCTATTGCCCGTAACGGCCTGCGCACCATGATGCCCGAAGGCGTTCGTTTGGCATCGGGCCCTGGTTGCCCGGTGTGCGTTACCAGCAACAAAGACATCGACACGGTAATTGCGCTTTCGCGCGTCCCTGGCGTGACCATTGCCACCTTTGGTGATATGACGCGTGTACCGGGCTCGACTTCCAGCTTGCTTAAAGAGCAGGCGGAAGGACGTTCCGTAAGTATCGTGTACTCTCCGCTTGACGCGCTGAAACTTGCTCAGGAAAAACCCGACCAGCAAATTGTGTTCGTTGGTGTGGGCTTTGAAACCACCACCCCCTTAGTCGCCATGGCGATAAAACGTGCTAAGGCGCTGGGCCTTAAGAACTTCAGCGTGTTCGTGGCGCACAAAAACATGCCTGGTGCGCTGGAAACCATCGTTTCCGATCCTTCGTTGCGGATTGATGCGCTTATTTTGCCTGGTCATGTAAGCACTATTATTGGCATGAAGCCTTATGAGTTCCTGGCGAAGAAGTACGGCATTCCCGGCGTTATCACCGGTTTCGAAGCGGTGGATGTGCTTCAGGGCGTTGCCATGATCATGCGCCAACTCCATGAAGGCCGCGCCGAAATAGAGATTGCCTACACACGTGGCGTTGCGCCCGAAGGCAATCAGGTCGCCGTTGCTGCCATCAACGAAGTGTTCCATACCGTAGATGCAACATGGCGCGGTTTGGGTGTTATTCCCGGTTCGGGCTATGCCATTCGCCCCGAATTTGCCGAGTTCGATGCATTCCAGCGCTTCGAGCCCGCCGTTGAGCCTACGCAGGAACCGAAGGGTTGTCGCTGCGGTGACGTGTTGCGCGGCATGATGGCTCCAAATGAGTGCCCCCTGTTCCGCAAGGTGTGCACACCTGAAAACCCTGTAGGCCCGTGCATGGTTTCCTCCGAAGGATCCTGTGCTGCTTACTTTAGGTATCTGTAGCGGTTTCGCTGGCAGCATCTGCGATGGTGCTGTCTGCAAATATATTTATGAAAAACCGCCTGGCAACGGAGAAATGCTTTTTCTTTCTCCGATCTGCCAGGCGGTTTTGCTTATTTTTTGTTGGAATGCTGTCAAAAGCACGGATCGGGTCTTATTCGCGCATGCATTGGACACTTCGGCACAGCGTGCATTATGCGATAATAATGCCAAAACCGATGATTAACTAGGGGATGGAAGCCTTATGCGCGCAGAACCTCGGGAAAAGCTGAATCCACGCATCAAGGCAGTGTGGCGCATCAGCGATGCGTTGATGCTTACTGCGGTATGGCTGATTCTGGCGTCGCCGGGAGCCATCGCGTTGCTCGTCGACGCATCGGAAGCATACTGGGCGGAGCCCTATGTGCTGGCGTTCACCGTTCTGTACGCGGTTTTACTGGTTGTATTCCTGTTTGCGGTAACGCCGCTGCGCTACATTCGCTGGCATTATGAGCTTCGCCCCGATTTCTTGGAACTGAAGTACGGCATCATTTGGCGTAAGCACATCGTGGTTCCTTTTATCCGTGTGCAGAATACCGACACGAAGCAGGGTCCCATTTTGCGCGCATTTGGCCTGGCAAGTGTGACGGTTTCAACTGCTGCGGGATCGATGGAAATCCCTGGTCTGCTAACCGAAGAGGCAGACAGCGTCCGTGATCGCGCTGCCGAATTTGCTCGCCTTGCCCGCGAGGACGTGTAGCTATGAGCTCCAACGGTTCGATTCCTCCCAACATGAACCCTGCGCCATCCGGCGCTTCGGCTTACGAGCCCGAGCAAACGGGCGTGCACCATTCGCTGCATCATTGCTATATCTGGCTGGGTGCGCTGCGCGCTGCGCCAATCATCTTCATATGCGGGCTTTCCTCATTGTCGGGGCTTATGAAATTAGCTGAAGCCCTTGGTTTCGTTTCGGTAGATGCGTTTTTCGTTGCGGTACTTTTGCTCCTGGCCGCCACGGTGCTTGTTTGCGGAGTTGTGATGGGTGCCCGTGCATGGACGTACCGTTACATCTGGTATGAATTTGACGAAACGGAATTCAGCTTCTACTCGGGGATATTGAACAAGCGGTGCACTCACGTGCCCTACTCGAAGATCCAGTCGGTAAACGAACGCGCTTCTCTTCTGCAGCGCCTGGCGGGCGTACGCACAGTGAACATTGACACTGCGGGCGGTGCCAGCAACAAGGCGCTGGTAATTTCGTACGTGGAGCGAAGCGCGGCAGAATATCTGCGTCGTGAACTTTTCCGCCGCAAGCACATCGAAGGCGAAGAGGCGCGTGTTGCAGCGGTTGCTCCAGGTTCTCTTGCTGGTCGGGGCAACGTACTTGATGGTGCTGCTGCCGCTATTGACGATATTCGTGGCGTATTCGCCAAGGATGCAGTGAATACAGGTGTTGTTGCTTGCGAATACCGTCTTGGCAACAAGGAACTGCTGCTTTCTGCCCTATGCGGAAGGGCATCGTTTGGCTTGGCTCTTGCGACAGTGACGGCTGCGCTTGTCGTTATGGCAACTTTGGTCATCCTTGCGGTTCTGGTTGATGGCTCAACGTTTTTCGCCGCGGCGGGCGTGCCTAAGAGCGATCTTATACTTGTATGTGGGCTGACGGGCTTCTTGTTGCTGCTTTGCTTGACTATGGCATGGGTTATCTATCTGGTTGGCGTGTGCCTTTCCTATGGCGGTTTCCAAGCACGCCGTCGTGGTGGCCGCATTGAGGTTGAGCGGGGTCTTATAACGCATGTGTTCAACGGCATCGATGTGGACCGAATCCAATCGGTGCACATTCATCAAACCTTTTTCCAACGCCTTATGCGTTGCTGCTCAGTTTCGTATGGCAGGGTGGGGGTAGCCACTGGCGAAGAATCGTCTGGTTCCTCTTCTCAGTTAGAGACGGACAGACTGGTTGTGCATCCGTTTTTGCCCATCGCTGAAGCTTGGGGTGTCGTTCAAGGTTTGACCCCCGAATACGCTCATGCTCCCGTGGCGAGCACTCCTCTGCCGAAAGTGGCCCTGCGTCGTGCCATTACCCGAAGGGCGGTGTTGAAGGGCGTTGGGTTCTGGCTCGCCGTAGCCCTACTTCTGTTGTGTGCCGCTGCTTTTGCTGCTGATGCAACAGCTGCTCAGGGGCATGCCCAGCTCGGGGACTTTGCCGCAGCGACGCTGATACCAGGCCTTTTGCTGTGCGTTGCCATTGCGGCTATCGAAGTGGTGGGTGCGTTTCTGTGGCACCGTCGTTCTGCGTTCGGTTTCGACAACTCGGGAACTATCGTGGTAAACGGCGGTTACTCCACCGATACGGTAATTGTGCCTCGGAGGAAAATGCAGTACGCCTGCCTTCGTGCAAATCCTTTGCAGCGCCACGCTGGCGTTGCAACCGTCTTGGTGCGTACCGCAGCAGGCGTTCGCGGCTGCGATGAGCGTCTGATTGACGTTCCGATTGCAGAAGCATCCGCCTGGCTCGACTGGGCTCAACCGGAAGGTAGCCGCGCAGTATAATCGCAACATTAAGCATATGAACATGTTTCGCTTCTGGGTTGCAGTGAATATAACGCCCCGAATAGGGCAGTTGAAGGGATAACAATGGCACAATCGCAGGCTCCCTCAAGGGAATGGACACCCCGCCAGTTCAAGAAGCGTGATTCGGGGAACCCGAAACGCTCCAAGCATGAAAAGAAGAAGGATGGCGCTGGCGTGCGCAATTCCCGCAAGGCCATTCGCGCCTATTCGCTGGGAGAAGAGATTGCCAACTCGATAACCCACGGCGTTGGTGCGTTGCTGGCCATCGCCGCCATCCCGCTCTGCGTTGTTGCGGCTGTTCGTTCGGGCGGCGGCCTGCATTTGCTTGCTGCGCTGGTGTACAGCATCTTCATGCTGTTGGAATATGTGATGTCGACGCTGTATCACGCTATAGCGGCTGAAAAGGCCAAACGCGTGTTCAAGGTGCTTGACCACAGCTTCATATACCTGTTTATTGCGGCTTCATATAGCCCGTATTGCTTGGTTACCCTGGTTGATTGCCACGGTGTTGTCCTGTTTGCGTTTGTTTGGGCGGTTGCCATTATCGGCGTAATTGCCGAATCGTTCTGGGTGTTCCGTCCCCGCTGGATCTCGGCGGTGCTGTACCTGTGCTTGGGCTGGTCGATTGTATGGTTTATCCCGCAGCTGTGGGCGCTGCTTCCCGCACCGGGCTTCTGGCTTCTGCTTGCGGGTGGACTCTGCTATTCCATTGGATGCATCTTCTACGTTCTGAAGAAGGTCCCCTATATGCATTCCATCTTCCATGTGTGGATCCTTGCTGGTTCAGTGTGCCAGTTCCTTTCCATCTGCCTATTCGTTTTGTAATCGCCGCCTTTAACATTTTCCTGACGAAGTAGTTACCTTGGCTCAGGGTGCTGTTAAATGGGGAGTGTTGGAAGGAGCAGTGTGGCAAAGGGCGAAAAAAAGGGGTATTCCCTGTTTGGCCAGCCAAAGTCTCGGCCGGCGCTAACGCGCGGCGAAGACCGAATTATTGCTGGCGTCTGTTCGGGCATAGCCGAGCGCATCGATGCTGATGCGGTGCTGGTTCGTGTTACGGCCGTGGTGTTGCTCGTTTGCACCTTCGGTTTGGTTGCCGTTCCCTATATTGCCTTTGCAGCATTTCTTCCCACTTCGGGCGGGGAGGGCAAGCTCTTAAACGTCAGCCCGCTTGATGTGTGCTCCGATCGCTATCACCGTGTGGTTGAAGCGGGGGTGGCAAGGGTGGAAGCGCTGCGAAATTATGGCATCCATGCCGATGCGGGCCATATACCTCCTATGCCGCCTGCGTCTTCGGGGGTTTCTCGTCCTATGCCTTCAGCGCCTACGCAAAGCGTGGTGGTTAGTGAAGGCAACAAAGCGCGTAAGCGCGCACCGGTGGTTTTGGCGCTGGTGGCGTTAACCACGCTATTCTTCGTTTTTGTTGCCAACTACTGGGTTTCCCGCATCCCTGGAGTAAGTTTTTTGGGCTTCTGGCCGGTCCTACTGATTGTCGCGGGTACAACCCTTCTGGTGTGCTTCGCGGATAAGGCGCCATTGCGTCTTCGCCTGTGCGGTTTGGTTGTTTGCATTGAGCTCTGCATTGCCTTGCTGCCCTTCACCCTCGGTATTTGCCCGCCCCATAGCTTGGAGCGGATCACTGATTTGTCGGCACTGATATGGCTTTCGGTGGCAGCCTGTTTCGTTATCGCTTGTGCCTTTGACCGTATTGATTTCCTGGCTCTGGGCGTTGGTCTCGTTGCGGTTGCTTTGGTGGTTTCGTACCTCGATATGGGTGTGTTTGACCGCTTAGTGGCGTTTTCATCATATTCCCACCATAATAATGCATTATCGCTGCTCAGAAGCTGATTTGGAACAAGTTCAGAGCCTTTACAACAGGGTAACCCCAGGACTTTTACGCCCGTTTGCCGATAGCAAAATTTGGAGCCTTTAGCGTAGGCAGGTATAATAGGCCTTGCGCTTTTGCGTGCTCATTGCAGTCTGCTGGTTCTAATCTCGGTGGTTCTGCAAACAAGAAGGCCCGCGCTCTTTGCTTCCCCAAAGGGCAACGGCGAAGCTTCGGCATTGGAGTTTTTTGGCTAAAGCCAGCGTACATACCAAAAGAAGGGTCGTGCCGTTTTTCATGGTTTGCTTCGTGCTCATCATGGCTATGACGGTGGTTGCTTTTTGCTCTGTCGGCCAGGCACAGGGTTCCAAGCAGGAAGATTCTTCCACTCTTGGCTTGGGCTCTTCCCGTGCGCAGACCGCTGATACCCAGCAGCTTTCTTCGGCTCAGCGCGCTTCCGGCGTGGCCGATGCTTCTTCCAGCGTTGACGGGGTAACCGTCACTGAAGCAGCAGATGCTACGGAAGCAACCCAGCGCTCTATCACGGTTAAAGATCCCGACCCGGTTGTGGTGCCTATTGCGGTAGACGAAACCAACGCGTTGGCAAAGCAGAAGGCGAACGAAGTTTGCACGCTCGATCCGCTTCCTACTGCGCCCCGCGTTGCGCCTGATGTTAACGATGGCACTTGGCAGAGTGGCATTGCCTCGGCTTATTCCATCGAAACCAACGATGATGGTCAAGGCAACTTCGGTGTAACCAACACTGCTTCAGGCATTGCGCTCACGCATCAGAGCGTTACGGTTGCCGTTCCTGAAGACAAGGCTTATCTGGTCGGTAGCATTTGCGAGATTTGCTATAACGGCAAGGTTGTTATAGCTACGGTTACCGATACTGGTGGTTTTGCTAAGTACGGTCGCGCACTCGACCTGGCGCCAGGTGTCTACAAAGCCTTCGGTGCTAACAGCTATACCGATTGGGGCACGCGAAACGTGTATTACCGATTCATTTAATGTTCAATGCCGGCCTGCGGGTCGGCTTTTTTATTTCCTCGGGGCATGTTTTCGATCGTTGTAATGCGTGGGCTTTGAGTTGGGCTCTCTGATCTTCTAAACTATCCAGCAGAAGCGGTGACAGCGGGAACGGTTGTTTTCGCTGTGCGCCGATTCTAACGGGGGTCGCTGTCTTTCGTGTGCTGACGTACACGCTGGCAAGCGCTTGCCCCAAGCAATAAGGACAACTGAAATTAGCAATAGCTGTGCGCACCATCCGCTTCTGGGTGGGCAGACAGGCCCGGGTGGCTGAGCCATGACTCAGCCCAAGGAGCATGCGCCTGTTCACCGCGGGGGGGGGTCGCTCGGTTTCACTGCAATTAAGATGGAGGAGCGGCGCGCGTGATGCGTCGCGATAGATGTGAGCGACATTATTATTGTGGGCTGCGGCCGTGTTGGTTCGCGTTTGGCCCTGATGCTCTCTGAGCATGACAACAACGTATGCGTAATCGACCGCGATCCTTCGGCTTTCGCCGCGCTGGGCCGCGACTTCAATGGCTCAACCTTTGTAGGCGTGGGCTATGACGAAGAGATCTTGGTGAACGCCGGCATCGAGGAATGCGACTTTGTGGCTGCGGTAACCCAGAGCGACAACGCTAACCTCATGGTGGTAGAAATCGCCCGCCGCTTGTACGATGTGCCCCATGCTGTAGCGCGTTTGTACGACAGTAGCCATGAGCGAACCTATCTGCAGTTGGGTATCGACTATGTCTGTGGCACCACATTGGTTGCCGAGGAAATATTCTCGAAGGCCATATCGGGTATTGGCGACCATATTGCCACCTTCGGTGATTTCGAGGTGCTTCAGTTCGCCCTCAACCTTTCCGAAGTGGGGCAGAAGTCCATCAAGGTTGCCGACTTGGAAAGCCGCCACGGCATCCGCGTGTGCGCCTTCGAGCGCGCCGATGGTACGGTAAGCTCCATTCCTTCACCTTCGAGCATTTTGTATCACGGAGATGCGGTGCTCGCCGTGGTTTCGCATGCGATGCTTCCCGCTATCGCAAAGTACGCACAGGATTAGGGGGGGGTTGCGGTGTACATCGTTATCGTTGGCGGCGGCAAGCTCGGCGCATATCTTGCAGGTACCCTTCTGCGCGAAGACAACCAGGTTGCCTTGATTGAAAAATGCGATGCCCAAGCGCGTCGCCTGGCGGAAACCATCGATGGTTCTTGCCTGGTTATCAGTGGTGATGGCTGCTCGGCTTCTGTTCAGGAAGATGCGGCTATGCAGTCGGCCGATGTGTTCGTGGCGGCAACCGGCCAGGATGAAGACAACCTGGCTGCGTGCGAAATTGCCTCGCGCGTATTTGATGTACCGCGTTGCATTGCTCGCGTGAACAGTCCTAAGAATCTGCGAATCTTCCGCCGCCTGGGCATTGAAAGCGTTTCTTCCACGGTAATGATCGCGAACATGATTCAGGAAGAGGCCATGCTCGGGTCTATGGGCGTTGCCGTTTCGCTTTCCAGCGATCAGATCGGCTTGCTGGACATCAAAGTTCCTACCATGCGCAACCACGACAACTACAAAGGCGTACGTGCGTTGGATATTAAATTTGATGAGGGCATCCGCATGATTGCCGTTTCCCATCAAGACGATGTGGAGGTAGTGAACAGCGAAACACGCATTTTCCCAGGTGATCAGGTTATCGTTGCAGCGGATACTGATCTTTTGGCCCGGGCTCGCGAAATCGTGCGTTCGTTGTAACGGTTGCCGTGGGCGTTCGCGTGATTTATGTTAGTAGAATATGGTCTCAGTCAGTTGCCTGGTAAGGCATACGTAAAGGGAGGAATCGAATGATCGGTCGCTACACCCGCCCCGAAATGGGTGCTATTTGGGAGCTCCAGAACAAGTTCGAGATCTGGAAGGAAATCGAGGTTCTGGCATGCGAAGCCCAGGCCGAGTTGGGCAAATCGGGCATCACCAAGGAAGAGGCTGCTTGGATCCGCAAGCATGCAGACTTCACCGTTGAGCGCATTGACGAGATCGAAAAGGTTACCAACCACGATGTAATCGCCTTCACCACCAACATGGCGGAGTACATTGATGCCGACGTTCCCGAGGGAACCGAGCCTCCTAGCCGTTGGGTTCATTACGGTATGACTTCTTCCGACTTGGGCGATACGGCTCTTTCCTATCAGATTACCCAGGCGCTGGACATCATTCTGAAGGACGTCGCCCTGCTGGGTGAAACCTGCAAGCGTCGCGCTTTCGAGTTCCAGGAAACCCTGTGCGTGGGCCGCACCCATGGCATCCATGCTGAGCCCATGACGTTCGGCATGAAGTTCGGCAGCTGGGCTTGGGCCCTGAAGCGCGCCCAGACGCGTCTGCAGGAGGCTCGCAAGGTTGCAGCAACGGGCGCAATCAGCGGTGCTGTTGGAACCTATTCCAGCATCGACCCATTCGTAGAGCAGTACGTCTGTGGAAAGCTGGGTCTTACGCCCGACCCGCTTTCTACGCAGGTTCTGGCACGCGATCGCCATGCTCAGGTTATGACGGCGCTGGCTGTTACCGCTTCCACGTTGGAGTCCATCGCTATGCAGGTGCGCCTGCTTCAGCAGTCTGACGTTATTGAGGCCGAAGAGCCGTTTGCCAAGGGCCAGAAGGGTTCTTCGGCTATGCCCCATAAGCGCAACCCTATTACCGCAGAGCGTGTGTGCGGCCTTTCCCGTGTGGTTAAGTCCAACGCTCAGGTAGCGCTTGACGACGTTGCTCTGTGGTACGAGCGCGATATCAGCCATTCTGGCGCAGAGCGTGTTGCCATGGCGGATAGCTTCATTGCACTGGACTACATGTTCGGCAAGATGCAGTGGATGCTTGACGGCTTGCAGACCTATCCTGCCAAGATGGAACACAATCTGTGGCGCACCAAGGGCCTTATCTTCTCTTCGAAGGTGCTGCTTGCCCTGGTTCAGACCGGCATCACGCGCGAAGACGCATACGTTATCGTTCAGCGCAATGCCATGAAGGTATGGGCCGACATCCAGAACGCTGTCGATGGTCCTACCTACCGCGAGAACTTGGAAGCCGACCCCGAGGCCAAGCTTTCCAAGGAAACGCTTGACGAGATCTTTGACCCGTGGGACTTCCTTACGCGCAAAGATGTGGTATTTGATCGCCTGAAGGAACTTGAGTTCTAGAGTAGGCGCAACATCGTTTGAAAACATAGCGAGGGCATCCGGATCTGGATGCCCTCGCTTTTTTGTTATGTCGCGACGGGTGCCTTGCGAGACAGCTTGAGGCTATCTCGCATCGCCAGTCCGCAGGACCGTCCTGAAGGATTGGCCCAGAAGTAGTGCGGGATCGATCGAGGCGCTGCCTCGTGGCTTGCTCTTGAAGCCCCTTGGCGCTACGTCTGGGCCTCGCCCCTTGGGCATCGCCCTGGTCTTACCCTTTGTTGCCGCCCTGATTCCCGCACCTTTGGTATCGCCCCGAAAACACCCTCGGGCCGAGCTGTCCCGCCAGTATCGCCCCTGGACTGCCCTGGGTCCGGCTTGAAGCCGTCACCAGAGGATCAAAAACAAAAAATCGGCTCGCAGTGCAACTTTTTTGCGATTAGCAATTGTTTAGAGCTTTCCAATTGCGGATTGAGACGCAAAATACCAGGTAATTAGCTGTATTGCGGTCCGATCCCAGCTTTTTTGGTCGGAAAGGGGGTGCGGACAAAAAGTTG